>NZ_BPQL01000074.1 GCF_022179225.1 Methylobacterium goesingense | reverse complement strand
CCTGCGCGTGGGCGCCAAGCCCGGGTTCGGGTCGAGCCCGGCCTTGGCGCCCACGCGCAGGTAGTGGCGCACGGGGTCGAGGCGGGTCCGGCCGCTCTGGCGGAGATAGAAAGCGGTATCGAAGTCGGGGGCGGGGTCGCGGGCCTCCGCCACCCCGCGCCGGACGTAGTGCAGGTAGGAGTCGATGCCCGAGCGCGCGACGTCCGGGTAAGTCGCCCGGTAATGGCCTTCGTCGAACAGCTTCGGCACACGGCCGAGGGTCAGGCGGCGATACAGGGCGGTGGCCGCGCGCACGACGCGGAGGCGGAGCGGGCTGGTCATGCGAAAACCGGTGCCTCGCAAAGTCGGCGCAGGATCGCCCGGTAGCCCGCGGCGTCGCATTCGCGGCCGACCTGGTCGAGCCCGGCGCGCTGCACCCGCGCCCATTCGTCCGCATCCTCGTGAAGGTCCACGAGGCCCCGCGCGAACCCCTCCGGATCGTGCCAGTCCCGGACCCGGTAGCCGGTCCCGTCCGGCCAGCCCATCTGGCCGGCGAGGATCGGCGTCACCAGTCCGGGCAGGCCCCGCGTCACGGTCTCCAGCACCTTGTGCGGGAGGCCTGCGGCGTAGCGCGTCGGTGCCAGGGCGACCCGGGCCGCGTCCAGCGCCGGCCCCGGGTCGTCGACCCGGCCGAGCACGGTAACGCCGGGGCGGGACAGGCGCTCGGCGATGGAGGGCGCCACGGTGCCGATGATCGTGAGATGCGCGTCGGGCAGGGCCGCGCGCAGGCGCTCCCAAACATGGCCGAAGAACCAGTCGAGGGAATCGATGTTGGGCTCGCCCTCGCGGGCGAGCGAGCCGATGAAGACGAAGCCCCGCCGGGCCGAGAAACCGGGCGCGTCGGCGTGCGGTGCCCGGACATCCGGCGCCTGGACGTGGCCGAGCACCACCGGGTCGGGAACGCCGGCCCGGCGCAGCAGCCGCGCATCGGCCTCCGAGACGCAGACGACGTGGTCGGCCGCCGCCGCCTGCCGGATCTCCTCCGCCGAGGCCCGGGCCAGGCCCGGCTCGGAGGCCGGGCGGCCGTTGAGGGCGTCGACCACGAATTCGCGTAGGGCGTAGAGGGATTCGGAATCGAACACCACGCGGCTGCGCCCGACGTCGCGGGGCGTCAGGCCCAGGTCCCGCAGGACCTCGCAGACCATCCGGATATGGGGCGGCCGGCTGACCCAGAGCACGTCGTAGAAGCCGGCGCGTTCCGTGACGAGGCGGCGGAATCCCTCGCGGCCGCAGGGCTCGATCACCTCGATGCGGTCCGAGAGGTCGCGGTAGGTGGCCGCCGGCTCCTCGCGCTCGCCGTAGACCGAGCAGAGCGTCACCGCGTAGCCGAGCTCCGCCATGGCGTTGAGGATCGTGTTGGCGCGCGGGAGCCCGGCCCCGAGGTCCTGGTGCGGCGCCCGGTCGTCCACGTAGAGGACCCGCAGGGCGAAGGGCGCGTCGTCCCGGGGGGCGAAGCCACTACGCGGCGGTCCCTGCCCGAACAGCCAGGTCCCGTGGCGCTCGCGGAAGCGCACGCGGTTCCGGTCGAGCAGCGCCTCTACGTCGGAGCGCCGGACGCTGGTGGCGTTCTCCACGTGGATCGCGATGGCGCGCGGCTGGTAGACCACCCGCCGGCCTGCCTGCTGGCAGCGCAGGCAGAGGTCCGTGTCCTCGAAATAGGCCGGCGCGAAACGGTCATCGAAGCCGCCGAGTTCGGCGAACAGCCCGGCCTCGATCATCAGGACCGCACCCGAGACGTAGCCGACGTCGCGGGCATAGGACGCCTCAGGGGCGAAAGGGTCGAGCCCGCCCCGCCCGTACGGGTGGGTCAACTGCGGGTCGTCCTGAAAACCGGCGCCGGCCTCCTGCAGGATGCCGCCGGGAAAGACGAGCCGCGCGCCCGCGATGCCGACGTCGTCGGCCTGCGCGAACGCCGCCACCAGGGCGTCGAGGGCCCCCGGCATCAGGTCGACGTCGGGATTGAGGAACAGGAGGTAGCGTCCGCGCGCCTCGGCCGCGCCCTGGTTGCAGGCCGGGCCGAAGCCGACATTCTGGGCGTTCCGCAGAATGCGCGCGCCGTCGATCCGCCCGAACAGCTTGGCCGTCTCGGGGTCCGAGGCATTGTCGACCAGGATGACCTCGAAGCGCGAGCCCGCGAAGGCCTGTTGGGCGGCGAGTTTCGTCAGGGTCCAGGCCAGGAGGTGGCGGGCGCCCCGCGACACCATCACCACGGAGATCGTCGGGGCCGATTCCGCGCGGAACGCGATGCGCACGTCGTTAAGGAACAGGGCGTTCCAGATCAGGGCCGCCTCGACCAGGGCCGCTTTGCGCCCCGAGGGGGCGTCGAGGATGTCGGGCGCGGCCATCATGGCGGGCTCTCCTGCGGAACGGGCGCCTCGGCCACGATCCGGATGCGGCCGACGAGGTCGTCGTGAAGGACCAGGATGGTCCCCGGCCCCGCCGGCTCCGTGAGCCCCGCGCAGGTCAACCCCACGAAGGTCACGGCGGCCGGGGCGCGGGGCAGGTCGGGCCGGCGCGCCGCGTAGGCCAGGGCCGGCGCGGCGTTCAGGGGTAGGACCCGCTCCAGGACGAGCGCCCGCGTCGGCGCGCCGATGAGGAAGGCGACATTGGGGTGGGTGCCGGTGACGAGGTGGCGTGGGAGCGACAGGGCGAGGATCGCCCCGCTGCCGGTGAGTCCGACGAGGCGCGCCTCGGCCTCCCAATCCGCCGCGATCCCGGCGAGCTGCGTCGCGATCTCCGCGCGCAAGGCGGTGGGCAGGCGCGGGTCGCGCACCCATTCGGGCGCGAGGGCGAGGTCGAGGCCCGCGAGCCCGGCATCGGGCGCGGCCTCGGTGGAGCCGGGCCCGGGTTTCGCGAACCAGCGTCGCCGGAGCGGGGAATAGCGCCCGGCGCCCGGCGGTGGACCGCGCTCCGTCGCCACGAGCCGGCCGCGCTCGGGATCGTCGGTCAGGTTCGAGCGCAGGGAGGTCCCGCGGGTCAGGGTGCCGCCCGCGAGGGTGACGGTTTCCCACGTCGCTTGGGCATCCGGGAGCCGGCCGGCGGACGAGGCGCCACCGGGCTCCCTCTCCTGGAAGGAGAGGGTCGGGGTGAGGTGTGGTCCATCTCCGGAGAGGTCACGCACCTCACCCTGTCCCTCTCCTTCCAGGAGAGGGAACCCGCGATGCCCGCGCGATGAAGGGATGCCGTCGTCTTCCGGGAAAGCGGAGTCGCTACGATCCAGCCGTCCGAGGCTGTCCTGTGCGAGCATCGCCAGCAGGTCCGCCTCCGCCGCGTCCGCGATCGCGTTGTAGCCGGCGAGCAGGTCGGCGCAGGCCCGGGTCAGCCGCGCGAGGGCGTCGGCATCCGTGACCAGCGCCAGAACCGCGGCCCGGACCTCCTCCGCCGTGCGCGCGCGATGCTCCGGCACGACCGGGGCGAAGCCCTCGAAGCCGAGGCCCGTGCCCACCACCGGCTTGCCGAAGGACAGCGCCTCCGCGACCTTCATCTTGAGGCCGCTGCCCATCAGCATCGGCGCGACCACGAGGTCGACCGTGTCGTAGAAGTCCTCCAGCCGCGCCACGTAGCCGGCCAGCCGAATTCCCGGGCCGGGGGTCTGCCCGAAGCTGGCGCCGATCTCGCCCGCGATCACGAGTTCGGGCCGGTCCGGAGTCCAGCCCTCCGACCAGGCCGCGGCGAAGCGCCGAATCGAGAACAGGTTCGGATCGTTGCCGTGGCCGATGAAGCCGATGCGGGCGAGGCGCGCCGGGGTCGCGAAGGGGCGGTGCGCGGGAAAGCGCGGCGGCAGGAGGTGGACGCGGCGGTCGGTGATCGTGCGGAAGTAGGCCGCTTCCTCCGACTGGATCGCCAAGGCGATGTCGGCGCGGGCGAGGCCCGCCGCCTCGCCGGCCCGGTCGGTGTAGAAGAAGTTCGGCTCGGCCCGGAACGGGCGGTACTGGCGCTGCCGGTCGGCGAAGCGGTCGTGGGTGTCGACGAGCCGGAGCATCCCCGGCGGCACGGCCCCGAGGGCCCGCGACAGGAACACGTAGTTCATCAGGATCGCGCGGGTCTCGGGGTAGGCCTGGCCGTACCAGGCCACGAAGTCGTCGAGCGCCTCGGGGCACCAATCGTCGATGGCAAAGCAGCGCGCGCGGGTGGTGAGCGGGATGGTGGCGCGGGGCTCGATCCGGAAGGTGTGGCGGAACAGCCCGGCCGCCTCGGCCTCGTCGGTGGGGGGATGCTGGCCGAACCGGCGGTAGATCTGGTCCTCGTGCGCGTAATACGCCAGATCGACGGCGAATCCCCCGCGCTGGAGCGCCGTGCAGGTGGTGAGCAGCCGGCGCCGGTTGCCGGCGCTGGTGGGGAAGGCCGGCATCGGCGCCACCACGAGAATCGCGGGGGCGCTCACCGGCGGCCCCCGGCCGGCAGAGCGGCGGCCGTGGCGGTTCCGGCCCCGAGCAGCAGGGCGGCCTCGACGGGGGCGTCCCGCGGGGTGCCCCAGGCCGGCGCCAGGGTGAGGCTCGCCTCCGGGGCGGGGCCGAAGCGCAGGGTGGCCTGGGCGACGCGGGCGCAGCTCCAGGTCGTCCGGGCCCGGATCAGCAGGTAGTTCGGAACGCTGGCGCCACTGAGCGTCGCGGCGCCGTCGCCGTCGCGCGCCAGGGTGAGGCGCGGGGCGTTCGCCGGTACGGGGGCGTCCGCGACGGCCGGCGCCAGCAGGGTGAACAGCGTCGCCAGGGCGTCGAGGGTCTCCGGCGTCACCGCCGCCAGCACGGCGCCGCCGAGGGCCCCCCGCTCGGGGTGCGTCAGCTCGGCGACGGGACGCGGACGCGGGCAGGCGATCGCCACGTCGCGAAAATGCGTCTCCAGGGTCAGGGCGCCGCCCTCGGCGAGGGCGGCCTGCGCGTCGTGCAGCACGAGGAGCCCGGCGGGATCGGGCTCGGTGCCGCCGAAGCCGGTGAAGGCCCAGGTGAGCAGGCGTAATCCGGCCGGCGCGGTGATGCCGAGGGGGATCGGCAGATCGGTGGCCACCGGGTAGCGGCAGACCAGCACGCCGTTGCCGGCCGCGAACAGGCGGCCTTCGCTAGGGTCTCGGCTGTCGGGAATGGCTGTCATGCGCCCTTGGGGTCGATTTCGCTTTGGACGTTTGCCCCGTGTCGGGTGGGGGCTCTCCTGCCGCAACGGTCAGGAGTGGGGGTGGTTGGGTGCCCCTCGGCCGGCCGAGGCCAGCGGAGCCACCCCCACCCCCAACGCCTCCCCACGAGGGGGAGGCGAGCCGGTCGGCGCCGCGCAGAGGTGCCGTGTGAGACCCGGCCTCAGCCCACCCGCTGCGCCCCGAAAGCCGCGAGGATGCGGGCCCAGGAGCGGGTGCCCTTGTGGAAGCTGTTCAGGTCGTACTTCTCGTTGGGCGAATGGATGCGGTCGTCGTCGAGGCCGAAGCCGATCAGGAGCGTGTTGCGGTCCAGAAGCCGCTTGAAGTCGCCCACGATGGGAATCGAGCCGCCGGCGCCGATGGTCACGGCGGGCACGCCCCATTCCTCGGCGAGCGCTGCGCGCGCGGTCTCGAGTTCGGGCATGTCGAAGGGCAGGCTGATGGCGCGGCTGCCCTTGTAGCAGATCACCTCCACCGAGCAGTCGGCGGGGATGCGCTCGCGCACGAAGGCCTCGAAGGTGCGGGCGAGCTGCTCAGGGTCCTGGTCGTCGACGAGGCGGAACGAGACCTTGGCGCTGGCCTGCCCGGCGATCACCGTCTTGGTGCCCTCGCCGGTATAGCCGCCGATGATGCCGTTGACGTCGCAGGCGGGGCGCGACTGGATCAGCTCGATGAGCATACGGCCGCGCTCGCCGGCCGGCTCCGACAGGCCGATGGGCCCGAGAAAACTCTCTGCCGTGAAGTCGAGGCCGCGCCACTGCTCCAGCACCTCCGGCGGCGTCTCGCGCACGCCCTCGTAGAAGCCCGGCAGCGCCACCTTCCCGTCGGCGTCGTGCAGGTCGGCGATGATCTTCGACAGGACGTGGATCGGGTTGCGCGCCGCGCCTCCGAAGAAGCCCGAATGCAGGTCGCGGTCGGCGCAGGTCACCTTGACCTCGAAATACGCGAGGCCGCGCAGGGAGGTGGTGATGGCGGGCGTCGCCGGGTTCCACATGCTGGTGTCGCAGACGAGCACGATGTCGGCGGACAGCTTGTCGCGGTTGGCCGCGACCCATTCGGGCAACCCTTGAGAGCCGTTCTCCTCGGCGCCCTCGATCAGGATGGTGACGCCGCAGGGCAACTCGCCCTCCATCGCCTTGAAGGCTCGGCAGGCCTCCACGAAGGTCATCACCTGACCCTTGTCGTCCGAGGCGCCGCGCCCGACGATTTTCTTTTCGCCCTTGTCGTTCAGGGCGATGCGCGGCTCGAAGGGCGGGGTCTCCCAGAGGTTCAGAGGGTCCACCGGCTGCACGTCGTAGTGTCCGTAGAACAATACGTGCGGGGTGCCGGGCTTCGGCGCATGGGCCAGCACCACCGGGTGCAGGGAGGTCTCGTGGATCCCGGTCTCGAAGCCGAGCGCCGTCAGGGTGCCGGCGAGCCAGGTGGCGGCATCGCGGCACTGGGGCGCGAAGGCCGGGTCGGTGGAGATCGAGGGGATGCGCAGGAAGGCGAAGAGCCGCTCCAGGGCGTTGTCGAGGTCGCGGTCGATATCGTTGAGAACGGGGGCGAGCGCGGTCATCGGGCGTCCTTGATCGAAGGCGAGCGGCGGCCCCCCCGGGTTAGCCCATGGCGGCTGGGCCAAGCAACCTTGGGCAAGCAACCTTGGCAAGCAACCCTGGCAAGCAACCTTGGGCAAGCAACCTTGGGCCAGCGAGCCAAGGCCAGAGACCCCGAACGACGGCCCGGCTCCTTCGCCCATCCGAGGGTGAAATCGGCCCGTGAAATGGTGCTCTCGTCGAACGCGAGCCCGGCATACCGATGCACGGCGGGAACACCGGCTTTTTGGAACTGTTATCGAGTGGACCGGGCTGGGGCGGATGATTTTTCCCCGCGTCAGCCCGCGCGCGTTTCCTCGAAGACCAGCGACGTCGCACCTCTCGCGCCGCACAAGCCACGGATACCGCCATGCTCATCGAAAGCGGCTCCACCGATGCTGCGAACACCATCGGCATCACCCTGACGATCAACGGCGAGAGCCGGTCGCTTCAGGTCGCGCCCTGGACCACTCTGCTCGACCTCCTGCGCGAGGATCTCGACCTCACCGGCACCAAGAAGGGCTGCGACCACGGTCAATGCGGGGCCTGCACGGTGCTGGTGAACGGCACCCGCATCAATTCCTGCCTGACCCTGGCGGTGATGAAGGACGGGGCCAGCATCACCACCGTCGAGGGCTTGGCCGGCATCGAGGGGCTGCACCCGCTCCAGGCCGCCTTCGTCGAGCACGACGCCTTCCAGTGCGGCTACTGCACGCCCGGCCAGCTCTGCTCGGCCGTGGGCATGCTCTCCGAGGGGCACGCCCACTCGCGGGACGAGATCCGCGAGGCGATGAGCGGCAACATCTGCCGCTGTGGCGCCTACACCAACATCGTCGATGCCATCGAAGACGTGATGCACGCGGGAGTCGCGAAATGAACCGCTTCGATTACGTCCGCCCCACCACCGTGGACGAGGCGGTGCGCGCGATCGCGTCCGGTGCGAACGCCCGCTTCATCGCCGGCGGCACGAACCTCGTCGACCTGATGAAGTACAACGTCGAGCGGCCCGAGCGCCTCGTCGACATCACCCGGCTTCCCCTCGACCGGATCGAGGAGCGCGACGGCGGCCTCAGCCTCGGCGCCCTGGTGACGAATTCCACGGTGGCCTACGACGACCGGGTCAAGGCGCGCTATCCGCTGCTGTCGAGCGCGATCCTGGCCGGCGCCTCGGGCCAGTTGCGCAACGCCGCCACCACCGGCGGCAACCTGCTGCAGCGCACCCGCTGCTATTATTTCTACGACGACGCCACGCCCTGCAACAAGCGCGAGCCCGGCACCGGCTGCGCCGCCATCGGCGGAGTCAACCGCATCCACGCCATCTTCGGGACGAGCTCGTCCTGCATCGCCACCCACCCCTCCGACATGTGCGTGGCGCTGGCCGCCCTTGAGGCGACGGTCCGGGTCGCCGGTCCGGGCGGCGAGCGCACCATCCCCTTCGCCGACTTCCATCGCCTGCCGGGTGACACGCCCGAGCGCGACACCACCCTCGGGGCGGACGAGATCGTGCTCGCGGTCGATCTGCCCGACGCGGATTTCGGCGCCCACCACACCTACCTGAAGCTGCGCGACCGCCTCTCCTACGCCTTCGCCCTGGTTTCGGTGGCCGCCGTGATGCGGCTCGACGGCGACACCATCGCGAGCGCGCGCTTCGCGCTGGGCGGCGTCGCCCACAAGCCCTGGCGCGACGCGCAGGCGGAAGCCTTCCTGGCCGGCAAGCCGGCAACCCAGGAGACCTTCGCCGCGGCCGCCAACATCGTGGTGGCCGAGGCACGACCCCAATCCGAGAACGGCTTCAAGATCGAACTCGCGCGGCGCGCCATCATTCGCGGCCTGACCCAGGCCGCCGCCGGCACGCCCCAGTCTCAGTCCGACAAGCGCATCGCCTGAAGGAACCCCCATGGCCCACAGCATCAGCACTTCAGGCACCGACACCTATGTCGGCACCGCGCAGAGCCGCGTCGACGGCCCCGCCAAGGTCACCGGCCAGGCGAAGTATGCCGGCGAGTTCGCCGCCCCCGACCTGACCCACGGCTACGTGGTCTCGAGCGGAATCGCTCGCGGCCGCATCCTGTCCATCGACACCGCCGCCGCCGAGGCGGTGCCGGGAGTCCTCAAGGTCTTCACCCACGCGAACCGGCCGCGCACCGCCTGGCTCGACTACAATTACCAGGACCAGGTCGCGCCCCCCGGCTCGCCCTTCCGGCCGCTCTATGACGACAAGATCCATTACAGCGGCCAGCCCGTGGCCCTGGTGGTGGCGGAGAATTTCGGCACGGCGCGCTACGCCGCTTCGCTGGTAAAGCTCACCTACGAGGCCGATGCGCCGACGACCGATCTCCGGGCGCTGGAGGATGCGGCCTACGTGCCGCCCAAGAAGCGCTCCGGCATCAAGCCGCCGCCGGCGCCCTGGGGCGATGCGGACGGCGCCTACAGGACCGCCCCGGTCCAGCTCACCAACCACTACCATATGGCCGTGGAGCACCATAACCCGATGGAGCCCCATGCCTCGACGGTGGTCTGGGAGGGCGACGGCAAGATCACCGTCTACGACAAGATCCAGGGCGTCTCGAACAGCCTCGGCTACATCACCGGTGTGTTCGGGATGAAGAAGGACGACGTCCACGTCCTCAACCCCTATCTCGGCGGCGGCTTCGGCTCGGGGCTTCGTCCGCAATACCAGCTCTTCCTCGCCGTCATGGCCGCGCGGGAACTGGAGCGCTCGGTGCGGGTGACCCTGACCCGCGACCAGATGTTCACCTTCGGCTACCGGCCCGACGTGCGCCAGACCGTCGCCCTCGGGGCCGAGGCCGACGGCGCGCTGACCTCCATCCGGCACGAGGCGATCTCCGGCACCTCCGGCTTCGAGGATTACCAGGAGGTCGTGGTGAACTGGTCGGGCGTCCTCTACGACTGCCCGAACGTCGCCCTCGACTACCGGCTCGCCAAGATCGACACCTACACGCCTTCCGACATGCGGGCTCCCGGCGCGGTGACGGGGGTGTTCGCCCTCGAGGTGGCGATGGACGAACTCGCCCATCAGACGGGGCAGGACCCGATCGACCTGCGCCTGCGGAACTATGCCGAGAAGGACCGCACCCAGGACAAGCCGTTCAGCTCCAAGTCGCTGCGGGCGGCCTATGCGGAGGGCGCCGAGCGCTTCGGCTGGTCGGCCCGCAACCCGGAGCCGCGCTCCATGCGGGACGGGCGCGAGCTCGTCGGTTGGGGCATGGCCACCGGCATCTGGGAATCGATGATGATGCAGTCGAGTGCCCAGGCGACCCTGACCGCCGACGGCAAGCTCGTGGTCGGCAACCAGACCGGCGACATCGGTACCGGCACCTACACGATCCTGACCCAGATCGCCGCCGACGCGCTCGGCCTGCCGATGACGGACGTGACGACGAAGCTCGGCGACTCGAAGCTCGCCGACGCACCGCTCGCGGGCGGCTCGTGGACGGCGGCCTCCTCCGGCACGGCGGTAATGCGGGCCTGCTACGACATCGCCGCCCAGGTCTTCACCCTGGCCCGCGGCCTCGACGATTCGCCGCTGGCCAACGTCGATTTCGCGCGTGCGGTCTTCAAGGAGGGGCGCATCTCGGTGGCGGGTGATCCGTCCCGCAGCATCGCCATCACGGAGGTGATGGCGAAGGGGGGCATGGACAAGATCGAGGCCACCGGCTCGGCCGGCCCGGATTCCGGCCATGCCCAGGACTTCGCCGGCTACACGCACTCGGCCGTCTTCGCCGAGGTGAAGGTCGACGAAGATCTCGGCGTCGTGCGCGTCACCCGCGTCGTCTCGGCGATCGCAGCGGGCAAGATCCTCAACACCAAGACGGCGCGCAGCCAGATCCTCGGCGGCGTGGTGATGGGTATCGGCTCGGCGCTGGAGGAGGAATCCATGCTCGACCACACCATCGGCCGGTTCATGAACCACAATCTGGGCGAGTACCATGTGCCGGTCCACGCCGACATCCACGACATCGAGGTGATCTTCGTGGACGAAGAGGACAAGGCCAACCCGATGGGCGTGAAGGGCCTGGGCGAGATCGGCATCGTCGGCACGGCGGCGGCGGTGGCCAACGCTGTGTTCCACGCCACCGGCAAGCGCATCCGCGAACTGCCGATCACCATCGACAAGATCATCGGCTGATCGACCACGCGTTCCGACTTCGCTCGAGCCGCGCACCCCCTGGGTGCGCGGCTTCGTCGTGAATGGGCTGAAGGTCAGCGCGTGGCGCGGCCGAACAGGCGCTCGGCGAAGCTCGGGCTGGCATCGCCCCGGCCCCCGGCCACCACGACGAGGCGGCGAACCTCACCGCGCAGGTAGGCCTGGAGGAAGCGATTGTAGTCCTTGAACGAGACGCAGCCATTCGAGGCGCCGCTGGGGCCGAGCATGTAGGTGTGGGCCAGGATGCCGTCGCGGCCGTGGATCGCGGCGCTGCCGCCCACCGGGTTGAGACGGATCGCCCGCACCCCGTGGAACAGCGCCTCGCGCTCGGTGAGGTCGTAGGTGCCCGGTGGGGTCGAGCCGCGCATCCGGCGGTGGACGTGGCGCGGGTTGTCCATGCTCTCGCCGAGCCCGGAATGCGCCTCCAGCCGCTCGCCGCTCGGCAGGGTCACGGTGCGCGCCGTGATGTCGTAGACGGCCGTCCCCGCGCTCACCCCGGGATTGCTCTCCAGCACTCGGCGCGGACCCGGATCGACGCTGGGGTCGACGGCCGCGTAGGCGAGGGTGGTCCGAGGGGCCGGCGTTTCCGGCTCCGGGCGGGTGCCGAACACGGTGTCGAAGAACGAGCGCTCGGCCTCCGCGTCGGTCGCGGCCCGGGCGATCTGGGTGCGGCGTGCCGCGAGGTTGCGCAGGGCCGGAGCCGCCCGCAGGGCGAGCCGTGGCGGCTCGCTCGGCGCCGCGAGGCCGGCCGGGCGGGGAATGGGCAGGGGCGTGAGTTGGGCGACCCGCTCGGGTATCGCGGCCGGCGCGCGCGCCGGACGGGGAGCGGCCATCGCCAGGAGCGTGGCGGGGGCTGCCGGGGGGACCAGGGCGGCGGCGAGGGGGGCGGCGGTGAAGCCGGCGGCCTTCGATCCGTAGGCGGCGGCGCCGAGCGTCGGTGTCGGGTCGAGCATCCACGCATAGGCGCTCGGTGCGGCGGCGACCGCCAGGGCGGGGCGTCCCGGCCCTGCCGGAACGGGGCCGTCCTGCGCGGTCAGGTGCGGGAAGGCGGCGCAGAGAAGCGCCACCGCAGAGCTGCGGAAAAGGACCCGACCCCGCGGCCGGCGATGGCGGCGGATGCGACGGCCGGACAGGGACACAGCGTCGTTCATGCGGGCGGTACTCGGATACGCAGTCCCCGCACGGGCACCGGTTCGGTCCCGCAAACCTCAAGAAAAGGTTAAGCGAGAGACGGAAGACGGACAGTGCCTGTAAGGAGAACATCAACCTTGACTGCCGCGATTCAGCCAGATCTTGGTTAATCTGATCTGAAGGACAGCGGGTGATCTCACGAAAAACCTTTTGTGCTCCACTGGGATGCCGTCGCCGGCCGATTGCGGGAAGGAAATCGCACCGGGGCGGCGCGAAAGGCGTGGCCGCCCCTGTGGACCTCGGGGGTAAGCCGTCGCCGCCCGGCGAAGCGCCCGGACTTTCCGCCTAGTCTGGCGCGCCGCATGCCTCGGAGCCCGGCTTCAGGAGAGGGCACGAAATGGGTTTCCTCATCGTCTTCCTCGGGGCGGGCCTCGGTGGCATGGCCCGGCACGGGGTCGGGCTCATCGCTCTGCGATTCGGCACGGCCTTTCCCTACGGCACCATGGGCATCAACATCCTGGGCTCGCTCCTGATGGGCGTGCTCGCCGGGTGGTACGCCATGCGGGGCGGCAGCCAGCCCGTGCGGCTGTTCCTCGCCACCGGCCTGCTCGGCGGCTTCACCACCTTCTCGTCCTACGCCCTCGAAGGCGTTCTCCTGCTGGAGCGGGGCGAGGTGGGTGCGGCCCTGATCTACATTCTCGGATCGGTGGTCCTCGGTCTCGCTGGCCTCCTCCTCGGCCTGATGCTCATGCGTCTCGTGCTGTGAAGGCCGATTCGCAAATCCGTCCCGATGCGTGATTCGCCCGAGCGGCCGGATCGGGGCGGGCACGCCCGTGGCCCGATCGTCCCCGCGTCGCCGGCTCCGTCGCGGTCGATGCTGCGGTGCGGGTGCGGGCCCGGCGATAAGCCCGGACGAAGGCAGTCGTTTTCGCCACGACTGGAATTTTTCCAAATCGAGATCTTCGAACGACTGTGCTTGACCAATATTACATCTGTTCCAATGTTTTGGTTATTGCTTGCCAAGGGCAGGATAAGCTTTCAAACACGCTCTCGTAGCCCCGATCGACGAGGAGAGCGGAATGATGGAACGCACACTGGACTGGGTGCGCGGCTGCGCGCGCATCGCGTGGTGGGACGGGTCCGCCGTCGACCTGCGCCTGCACCGGCTGACCGACTTCATCGATGCCCTCGCGAGCGTGCCGGAGGCGGAGCCCGGCCTGGTGCCCGCCCATTGGCGCGAGCGACTGGGAGAGCGGGCATGAGCGAGCGCGACGGTCGCATCGGCCCCGCCGCGGCGTCGACGGCCGCGTCCTGTGCCGAGGTCCTGTCCCCCGAGGGACATCTCGACGAGGCCCTGCGCCGGGCGTTCTGGCAGAGCCTGAACCGGGCGCCGCTGCCCGCCATGACGGCCCTGGAGGTGGCGGCCCGGGTGGTGGGCGCTCTCTACCGCCAGGTGGCGCGGGCGCACGAAGGGGCCGACGGCTGCCGCTGCGGCTGGGAACCGGACCCGGATTGCGACCTCATCGTGCTGGAGGCCAACCTCGCCGCCGCCCTGCTGCACCCGCCCGAGCCCGACCTCGCCCGCATGGTGACCCTCGGGCACGCCTGACAGGCGCGGGCTGGTTACGATTCCCTCACACTCCCGGGCGGATCATGCCGGACGGCCAGGGGCCGGCCGGCGGCCCAATGCGGGGAGCAGTGAGATGGACGGGTTCTATCGCGGCATCGAGACGTCGCTGATCGCCTTCAGCCTGCTCCTCGGGCTCGGCGCCTTCGCGTTGTCGGAGCGGGCACCGCCGCGCCCGGCGGTCACGCAACTCGCCGTGACGCTACCGATGCTCAGTGTGACGGCCACGCCCTGAGGCATTCGGGTCCGCATCCCGGGATCATGGTTTCGTGAGGTTCGGTCAGCTTGACTGCAACCCTTTCACGGTCTCGCGACTTAACTGTTCGAGATGCGAGGCCCGCCTCGCTGCATGATCCCGACACGTTGAGAGCATGTCCCGGCGCGGATATGCGAGCGAGACCTTCGATGCGAGCCAATCGACTGCGCGCGTCCGCACTGGCGGGCGTCTTCCTGCTGGCCGGCGCCGGCCTCACGGCCGTCCAGGCCGCCCCCCTGACGAGCCAGGGTTCCGACAAGGTGTCGAACCCGACAGCGGCGATCACACCCGTGGCCGCCGTGACCGAGGCCGAGGACGACGCGGCCAATTGCAGCCGCTCCCGCCGCCGGCTCTGGGTCGAGGGCGAGGGTTGGATCGTACGCCGGGTGACCACCTGCCGCTGAGCGGAACCCTGCGACTGTCGATACGATGCGATGTCCCCGAACCCCGCCGCGAGGCGGGGTTTTTCATGCTCGCATGCGCGCCTAAGCAGTCTTCGACGCGGGACAGCCGCGCCGGATTCTGGAACGACGGGGCGTCCGGCGCGGTTCATCCACGATCGGTCAGGGCATTGACCACGGTAGGAGTTCGGCCTCGCATGATCGCGTCCTCAGCGTCCCGCCGGCGTCACGGCCTCGGCCTCCTCGGTGTTCTCTTCGCGACGGGCCTCGCGGGCTCCGCCCAGGCCCAGGTCGTGTCCTACGGCGTCCGATCCGTGCCCTTCGGCTACGAAGACAGCTATGCGGGTCCCCTGCTGCGCGGCGACTATATCGGTGCGCCGCTCACCCGCTTTCCCCGGCCGAGCGAACTCGTTCCGAGCGCCTGGGGTTACGGCACCTACGGCGTCCCTACCGTGGCGGGTATCCGCAGCGCTCCCGTCGGGACACCCACCGTCTACGTGATCGAAGCCCCCCGGACGGCGACATCCGAAACGCGCCGGACGCGGGCCCGGGTCCTGTCGCGGGCCCCCCACCCGCACTTCGCGCCGGTCGCGGAGCGGCGTTCCGGGAGCGCCCGCGTGATCACCGTGGGCGTGCCGCAGCGGCAGGCGGATCTGCGCTGAGGCGCTCTCCGGATTGAGAGGGCCTTAATCTGTTCCGTGCCAGGGTGACCGACACTTCCGAAACTCGGTCCGGCGGCCCCATGCACATCGTCCTCGTCGACACCAGTCGGGTCGTCCTCAAGATGATCGCGGCGCTGCTTGAGCCGAACGGCCATACGGTTACGGCTTTCACGAATTCCGCCGAGGCACTCGCGTATGTCGAAGACACGGCCTCGGTCCGTGTACTGATCACCAGCCTCGAGGTCCGGCCCCTCGGCGGGTTGGAACTGTGCTGGTCGGCCCGCCTGCTGGCGGAGTCCAACCGGCCTCTCTACGTCATCACCATGTCCTCGGCCCGCAACGCCCGGAACCTCGCCGAGGCCCTGGATAGCGGGGCGGACGACTTCATCGAGAAGCCGCCGACGCCCGAGGAACTGCACGCCCGCCTGCGGGCCGCCGAGCGCCTCACCACCATGCAGAGTGAGCTGATCCGTCTCGCGGAGACGGATTCGCTGACCGGTATCCTGAACCGGCGGGCCTTCCTGCAGAAGGCCAGGGACGCGGCCGAGCGCGTCGGCGACCACGGGCGGATGGCGGCGATCCTCCTCGACATCGACCATTTCAAGCGCATCAACGACGAGTACGGCCACGATGTCGGCGACGCCGCCATCCAGGCGGTCTGCCGCGAACTCGCCGTCGAGGGGATCGTCGGCCGCCTCGGGGGCGAGGAGTTCGGCATCGTGCTGCCCCACCGGCCGGCTTCGGAGGCCGAGGCCACCGCCACGCGCCTGCGCCGCGCCGTGGAGTCCCTGCGCATCCGCGGCGGCCGCGTGCCGATCCGCCTGACCTGCAGCTTCGGCGTGAGCGAATGGTTCGAGGGCGACACCATCGAGGGTCTGATCAAGCGCGCCGACATCGCCCTCTACGAGGCCAAGACGACGGGCCGCAACCGCGTCGTCAGCGCGGCCGCCGACCTCGTCCTGGCCCGCGCCGGCTGACGGGTCCGGCCTGTACCGTTTTGACGGCCGACGCGGGGCGGAGATTGTGCCGTTGCGAAACGCCGATTTGTTCAATGCGGCGACAGATTTGGCGCGTGGCCCCGGAGTCTCGGGCAAAGTCTAGCGAGTCTTGCCCCGTCGCCGTCCTTCTGCGACGAGAGTCTTGGTGAATAGAGCCTTGGAACGGAACTTGATCTGATCTCCCCTGGGAAGAGCGCGATGTATCGCGCTGGGACAATGGGGGATGACAGTCGTGAACCAACCTGTGGGCGTCTTGATCGTTGACGAGCCCTGCGAGCTCGAATCGACCCTTCGGGCCGTGCTGGAGCACGAGCCGCGCCTTCAGACCGTGGGCGAGGCGGACCTGCTCCCGGGGGCCGGCGCACCCGCGCGCAGCGTCGCCCTGGTCTTCGTCGGCGCTGAGTCCGGCGCGGCGACCCTGTCGCGCATCGCCATGCTGAAGGGGCGCCGGCCCGGCGTCACCGTGCTGGTGGCCTTCGACGTCCTGCGGGCCGATCTGCTGGGCCGACTGGTCCAGGCGGGGGCCGATGCCTTCGTGGCTCGAAGCGCCGCGCCGCGCGACGTCTGCGCCGCGATCCTCGGCCTCGCGGCGAACCCCGAGCCGCAGCATGCCGCGCTCCGACCCGACGCGACGACGGCCGACGGCCTGACGCCTCGGGAAGCCGAGATCCTGCGCTTTCTCAGTGCCGGCTTCAGCAACAAGGAGGTCGCCCGCCGCCTGAGCCTCAGCGTGCGCACGGTAGAGACCCACCGGCTCAACCTGCGCCGCAAGACCCAGACCGGTCGTCTGAAGGACCTCGTCGCCCTGGCCCGCCAACTCGGTCTGGCGCCGGTGCTGGATGCCGAGCCGGTGCGCCAGGACAACGGCCTGCGGGCGCGCGTGACCCGCATCGCCCCGAAGGAGCTGCTGGCCCGGCTCTGAGCCGGGCCGGCGCGGGGCTCCCGCGCGTTCCTTCCCCCGTCTCGGCGACCCGACCCGCCCTCAAGCGGGCCGCCCTTAGGCAGGCACCCGCCCTTTGGCGGGTGTGAGGCTCTCGTCGACCGCCGAGAGCGGACGCTTGGGCGTCCGGGCGATGTCGTCGCCGCGCATGGCCTCCTCCAGGGGCGCGGGCCCTTTGCGCAGGAGCTTGGCGAGATCGTAGCTGCCGAAGCCGAAGATGAACGCGTAGGCGATCAGGAACGCGACCAGCGAGGTCGTCACGGCATTGACCGTCAGGGGCGCGTGCGCGTCCGCCGTGCGCAGCTGCCCGTAGACGATGTAGGGCTGGCGCCCGATCTCGGCGGTGAACCAGCCGAACAGCACCGCACCGAACCCAGACGGCGTCATCAGCATCGCCGCGTTGAGGAACCAGCGGTTCGTGTAGAGCGTGCCCCGCCAGCGCAGGTAGAGGCTCCACAGGCTCAAGCCCAGCATCGCCATGCCGATCGCCACCATGATGCGGAACGAGTCGAACAAACGCCATGGTGAAGCCGAACTGGATGCGCGAAAGCAGCAGCGCGTCGACGTCAATGCCGAACCTCGTCCGATACGGGATCCTGAACCGGGAAACCTTGGAACAGCTATCGCGTGAAGGCGCCCGAGCTGCATCCGGTTCGCGAATCGCGCCAAGGTCGCCCGGGCCCCCGGGGGCTCAGCGCCGCGGCAGCAGGCGGCGCGGTGCGCGAGCGAGGGTGGCGACGCCGAACAGGCCGAGGGCCACCACGCCCGTCAGGCTGGCCACGAGAAGGTCGCGGTCGCGGCTGGTCCAGTAGGCGCTGCGCGTGGCCTTGGTCCGGTCCGAGAAGCGCCCGTCGATGCCGACATCGCCCGGCACCGGCGCGAACAGGTTGCCGGCCTTGTCGGGGGCGGGTGCATCGGTGAGCTGGGCCGACCACATCGTGGCAGCCTTCGAGTCGGCGTAGCCCGGCATCAGGGCCTGGGCGGCGGCCATCATCACCGTACTGTGGCCGACCCAGACCTCGCGACTCGGTTTCTCGGCCGTCGCGACGATGGCCTCGGCGCAGAGGCGCGGATCGTAGACCGGGTCGGGGGCATACTGGCCGTGGCCGGTGCGGTTGCGGGCCCAGTTGAACTGCGGGGTGTTGACGGCGGGCAGGTAGACCACGCTGAGGGAGACATCCACGCGATCGTGGATCAGCTCGGAGCGCAGGGCGTCGGTGAAACCCGAGACCGCGAACTTCGCCGCGCAGTAGGGCGCCTGCAACGGGGCCGCGCGGATGCCGAGCCCCGACGAGACCTGGATGATGGCACCGCGGTTGCGCGGCTTCATGAAGCGCAGGGCCGCGAGCGTGCCGTAGACCTGGCTGAGATAGGTCGTCTCGGTGACGCGCCGGTATTCCGCGGGGGTGATCTGGTCGGCCGGATTCACGATGGTCGCCATGGCGTTGTTGACCCAGGCCCGGATCGGCCCGAATTCCCGCTCGATCCGCGCGGCGGCGGCATCCACCGCCTCCGCATCGGCGACGTCGGCCGAGATCGCCAGGACGGGACGGCCATACGCCACCAGGGCGGCCTCCGTGTCGCGCAAGCGGTCGGGATCGCGGGCGATCACCGCCACGGCCCAGCCGCGCCGGGCGAAGAGATGGGCGGTGGCGAGCCCGATGCCGGACGTTCCGCCCGTGACGACAGCGACCTTCATGATGTTCACATTCCCGTTCGGCGACAACCTGCGCCAACGGCTCAAGGAGGACGGCTGTTGCCTGCCGGCCCGCGTGCCCAAACGACACGGGGGAAGCGGCTTCGTCATGGTCGATGCCGTCCACGCGTCTCCCTCTCCCCCCTGCGGGAGAGGGGGAGTGCCTTATCCGGAGAGGTCTCCCCTTCTCCCGCCTGCTCTGCAGAGGGGGAATGGGCGCGCCGAGGCCGAGCCTTCTCGCAACTTCGAATCAGGCGGCTTGGCCCTGGCCGGACTCCGGTGCCGCCGCACGTGCCTTGGCCGCCTTCGCGACCCGCTTGCGCGCCGCCGTCCCGGCCTTCTTAGCCGCCCCCCGGTCCGAAAGGTCCCGCCCCCGGCCGTCCTTCACCCCGGACAGGCGGGCCTGGAGCAGGCCGAGCACGGCGGCCTCCTCGGGCTTCAGCCCGGCGAGGTCCGCGCGCAATTCATCTTCCACCGCGTCCTTGATCTGCAGGAGGAGCGCGCCCTCGAGGTAGCAGTCGAGCACCTGGGGGTGGATGTAGCATTTGCGGCAGATGGTCGGCGTATTGCCGAGCCGCGCGGCGACACCCTCGATGGCAGCGCGCAGGTTCTTCTTGGCCTTGGCCTCGCTGTCGAAGGCCTCGAATTCCTGCAGCGCCAGGGCGGCCAGCACCGTGCCCGCCCAGGTCCGGAAATCCTTGGCGGTGATGTCCTGAGCCGTGATCTCGCGCAGATACGCGTTCACGTCCGCCGAGGTCACGTCGCGCACGGTGCCGTCGGCGTCGCGGTACTGGAACAGTTCCTGGCCCGGCAGGTCCTGGGAGGCCTTGACGATGCGGGCGACACGCCGGTCCTTGAGGCCGAGGTCCCAGGTCTTGCCGCTCTTGCCCTTGAACCGGAAGGTAAGCTCAGAGCCCTCGATCCGGGCATGCCGGTCGCGCAGCGTGGTGAGGCCGAAGCTCTTGTTGGTGCGGGCGTAATCGTCGTTGCCGACGCGGATCAGCGTGGTCTCGAGGAGGTGGACCACGGTCGCCAGCACCTTTTCGCGGGGGAGGCCGCGCTTGCCCATGTCGGCATCCACCCGGGCGCGGATGGCCGGGAGCGCGTCGGCGAAGGCCATGACGTGCTCGAACTTGGTGAGGTCGCGGGCGGCCCGGAAATCCGGGTGGTAGCGGTACTGCTTGCGCCCCTTCGCGTCGCGACCCGTCGCCTGGATGTGGCCGTTGGCCCGGGGGCAGATCCACACGTCGGTATAGGCCGGCGGGATCGCCAGCGAGCGGATGCGCGCGAGGGTCTTCGCGTCCCGCACCGGCCGATCCTTCGCGTCACGATAGCTGAAGCCCGTGCCGCTCTTCCTGCGCGTCAGCCCCGGCATCGCGTCGTCCACATAGCGCAGGCCCGCGTCCTCGGCGGCGTCGCGGGGGTCGGCGACCGTGCCCTCTTCGTCGCGCGCCGTGGCCATGCTGGCTCCCGTCCCTGTGATGACTCGTTCGCCGTCAACGGAGCCGCGCCATGCGCTGTTCCGGGCGGGGCGTGCTACATCCGGTCCGATGGATAACCCCGCTCCCGGCGGCGCGCCCCGCCGCCTCGTCCTCCTCGCCCCCGACGATACGGGCTTCGCGGCCCGCTTCCTCCCCCTGGTGGCGGCCGCCCGGTCCGCCGGGCTCGCCGCGACGGTGGTGACGCGGGTGGATGCGCATCGCGGGGCGATCGAGGCGGCGGGCGCCCGGGTCGTGCCCTTCGCGCTCGGAACCTCGCGGATCAACCCGATGGCGGCGGGCTACGAGGCGGGGCAGCTCGCCGGCATCCTCAAGGCCCTGGAGGCCGACCTCCTCCACGCCATCGGCCTGCGGGCGATCGTGGTGGGCGGCACGGCGGCGGCGATGTCGGGGATCGGCGCGCGGATCTACCAGCCCGACGATCTCGCGGCGCTGGGCGCCCGCACCGATGCCGCCGGGCGGTTGACGCGCTTCACCTTACGTCAGGCGCTGCGGGGGGCGCTCGCCACCCGGACCACCCGGTACCTCTGCGAGACCACGGCCGATGCCGCCGCTCTCGGGCTCGACCCGGCCGATACGGCGCTGGCCCTGGTGGGCGCGGACGGGCTCGGAGCCGCCGCCGCGACGCTCTACGGCGAGTTCGCCCGGGCATGAGCGCGAAAACCATGATCGCTTCGGCCGATCCCCTCGCCTTCATCCGGGCCAACACCCGGCTGCGCCCGGTGCCGCACGCGCCCGAGATCGTCCTGCACGTGGCCGATGAGGCCACCGAGCTCTGGCAGAAGACCGAGGACGAATTGTCGGCGATCGGCTTGCCGCCGCCGTTCTGGGCCTTCGCCTGGGCCGGCGGGCAGGCGCTGGCCCGCTACGTCCTCGACAATCCCACCCTCGTGGCGGGGCGCCGGGTGCTCGACTTCGCGTCGGGCTCGGGCCTCGTCGCCATAGCGGCGGCGCAGGTCGGCGCGCTCCACGTCACCGCCAGCGACCTCGACCCCTTCGCGATCCCGGCCATCGGCCTCAACGCGGCGGCCAACGGCGTCGCGGAGCGGATCGAGGCGGTGTCGCGCGACCTCATCGGCTCCGATCCGGGCTCGGCCGTGGTGCTGGCCGCCGACATCTTCTACGAGCAGGACCTCGCGGGCCGCGTCACCGGCTGGCTCTCCGGCCTGCACGCGCGGGGCGCCACGGTGCTGCTGGGAGATCCCGGCCGCTCCTACCTCCCCCGCGACCGGCTCACCGAACTCGCCACCTACACGGTGCCGGTGAGCCGCTCCCTGGAGGATGCGGAGATCAAGCGCAGCAGCGTCTGGCGCTTCAGCGCCTGACCCCTCAGATCCGGCCGCGGCGCTGCGCGTCGAGGCTCCAGGGGCCGGCGCCGGCGGCGGCGAAGTACAGGAAGACGAAGCAGAACAGGATCGCGGCATCGCCCCCGTTCAGCGCCGGGAACGGGCTCTTCGGGGCGTGGGCAAGGAAATACGCCACCGCCATCTGGCCCGAGAGCAGGAAGGCCACCGGCCGGGTGAAGAGGCCGAGGACGATCAGTGTCCCGCCCACGAGCTCGAGGCAGCCGGCGATGCCGGGCAGCGACAGGAGCTCGGGCGCCGCTCCGCCGCCCATGCGGGCGGGAAAGCCGAACAGCTTCTGCGTGCCGTGCTCCAGGAACAGCAGGCCGCTCATGATGCGCAGGACGCTGAGGAGGCGCGGGGCCCAGGTGGCCGAGAGGGCGGCGAGGTTCATGATCGGGGGATCTCCGGATACCGGTGCGCGACGAAGGGGGTCCCCCGAGCCATACCGCGCCGCAGCGGACGCGGCGACCCTCGACCCGCCATTCGCGCGGGGATATCGTCCGGCCGAAGTGCGGCCGGAGCCGTCACATCCCGTCGTCGAAGTCCGGCGGGCCGAGCTTGCGCCAGGCCGCCGCGATCCGCTCGGGCTTGACGTCGAGGGCCTCGGCGCAGGCCAGCAGCGTCGCCTCGTCGGCCATGATATGGTCGAGGATGCCTGCCAGGAACCCAGGGTCCTGAGCGCTCGCCCGCAGGGTGTCGGGAGTCACGCCGGTGGCCTCCAGGAAAGGAAACAGGCGCTCGTCGTCGGTGGCCATCCAGGCGAGGGCCGCCAGGGCGAGGCCCTCCGGCCCGTCCTCTCCCCCATGGGGTTTGCGTTTCATCAACATGTATCCGCTAAATCTCCTAGGGCGGGGCATGCGTCGAACGACAATGGGCCGTCCACGCACCGGGAACAACGGGCCATGAAGAAGACCGTGCTCATCGTTGAGGACAACGAACTCAATATGAAGCTCTTCAACGACCTGTTGGAGGGGCATGGCTATGCCACGTTGAAGACGGCCAACGGCATCGAGGCGATCGAGCTCGCCCGCGCCCACCGCCCCGACCTCATCCTCATGGACATCCAGCTGCCCGAAGTCTCCGGACTGGAGGTCACGAAGTGGCTCAAGGAGGACGACGACCTCAAGGGCATCCCGGTCATCGCCATCACGGCCTTCGCCATGAAAGGCGACGAGGAGCGCATCCGCGAGGGCGGATGCGAGGCCTATCTGTCGAAACCGATCTCGGTCGCGAAGTTCCTCGCGACCGTGCGTCAGTACCTCGGCGACAGCCGCCCCGCCTGACACAAGCGGCCCTCGCACACGCCGTCCCCGACGACCCAGACCACGATGCCCGCGCGAGGAACGATGTCGGCCCGAATCCTGATCGTCGATGATCTCTTCCCGAACGTGAAGCTCCTGGAGACCAAGCTCTCGCTGGAATACTTCGACGTGCTCGCGGCGATGAACGGGCCCGACGCCCTGGCGATCTGCGAGAAGGGCCTGTGCGACCTCGTGCTCCTCGACGTGATGATGCCGGGCATGGACGGCTTCGAGGTCTGCCGGCGCCTCAAGAGCAACCCCAACACCGCCCACCTGCCGGTGGTCATGGTCACCGCGCTCGACCAGCCCTCCGATCGCCTGCGGGGCCTCGATGCGGGCGCCGACGACTTCCTCACCAAGCCCATCGACGACACCGCCCTGTTCACCCGCGTGCGCAGCCTCGTGCGCCTGAAGGCCGTGACGGACGAGTTGCGCTCCCGCGCCATGGCCTCGCGGGATTTCGGCATGGGCGACCCCCTGGCGCTCGCCGCCGCCGAGACCGGCCTCGACGCCTCGATCCTCCTCGTGGAGGACCGCCCCGGTTCCGCCGACCGCCTCGCGGCGGCGCTCGGCCAGCACCACACGCTCACGGTGGAGGGCGACCCGCACAAGGCCCTGGTGCTCGCCACGGAAGGAGCCTTCGACCTCGCCCTGGTCAGCCTCGACCTCCAGGGCTTCGACGGCCTGCGCCTGTGCAGCCAGCTGCGCTCCCTCGATCGCACCCGGACCATGCCCGTGATGATGATCGCCGAGACGCACGACCGGGCGCGGGTGACCCGGGGCCTCGAATTCGGCGTGCACGACTACCTGATGCGGCCCGTGGACCGGAACGAGCTCGTGGCCCGTGTGCGCACGCAGGTGCGCCGCCGCCGCTTCTCCGACACCCTGCGGGGCGCCGTGCAGGCCTCGATGGAACTCGCCATCACAGACGGCCTCACGGGACTGCACAACCGGCGCTATCTCGACAGCCATCTCGGGGCGCTGTTCCGGGAGGCGACCCTGCGCAACCGCCCGGTGGCGGCCCTGATGCTCGACATCGACCGGTTCAAGACGATCAACGACACCTTCGGTCACGAGGCCGGCGACGAGGTGCTCAAGGCCTTCGCCGACCGCGTCCGCACGCATACACGCGGCATCGACATCGTGGCCCGCTACGGCGGCGAGGAGATCGTCATCATCCTGCCCGACGCCGAGGCCGAGGGCGCCTACGGCATCGCCGAGCGCATCCGCGAGCGCATCGAGGCCGTGCCCTTCGCGATCCAGCGCGACACCCGCACCGTCTCCGTCACCGTGTCCATCGGGGTGTCCTGGCGCCGCCCGGCCGATGCCAGCCCCGCCGACATGCTCAAGCGTGCCGATGTGGCGCTCTACCGGGCAAAAAGCGCCGGCCGCAACCGCGTCGAGGCCGCCGCCGCCTGAGCCGGCGGCCCCCGGTGGCCCCTTACTGGAGCTGGTGGCCCTTCTTCGTCATCTCGGCGCGCACGCGGACCATGATGTATTCCGAGACCTCCTGGGTCCAGGTCTGCATGGCCCCGACCATGTCGTCGAGCACCTGCGGCTGAGTCTCGACGTAGCGCTTGCCGGCGGGCGAGCGGAAGAACGCCGCGACCTCCGTCAACTCGGCCTCGCTCAGGCGGCTGGCGTAGATGCGCGCGGCGGTGTCGATCATCGACTGCTTCTGCATCTCCATCTCGGGCGCGAGGGAGGTCAGCACGGCGTTGAGGTCGTTGGTCAGCTCCGGCCGCGTCACCGCGTTCTGGCGGATCTGCTCGCTGAAGGCGGGGATGATCGAGTCGAACGAGCGGGCGATGCCGGAGCTCAGCATCACCTCGCGGGCGAGGGCCAGGTGATTCGGCGTGAAGGCCGGGGTCTGCGCGGCGGGCGTGTTCGGGGCCGGGGCCGGGGCGGCCGGGTTGGCGCCGGGCTTGGCCGCCGGCGGTTTCTGCGCCGGTGCCTGCGCGAGGGCGGGGACGGCGCCCGTCAGGACGAGGGCGGCCAAGGAGGCAGCCAAGGGGGCAGCCAAGGGGGCGGCCAGGGCGGCGAGGCGGCGGGACATGGCGGACGCTCCGGAAAGGGTCAGGGCAAGGGGATGAGGCGGGGCGGGCGGGTGACGCCCTCAGACGGTTCCGAGCCGGGTCACCACGGCCTGCCCGTCCCGTGCCTCGGCCAGGATGGCGCCTGTGGCCAAGCCGAGGAACAGGCCGTGCTCGACCACGCCCGGCACGGCCCAGAGGGCGGCCGAGAGGGCTTCCGGATCGGGAATGCGGCCGAGATGGGCATCGAGGATGTGGTGGCCGCCATCGGTGACGAACGGCGCGCCGTCGCGGGCCCGCAGGACGATTTCGCCCGTGCAGCCGCAGGCCCGCAGAGCGGCGGCGACGGCGCGCCGGGTGGAGCCGAGGCCGAAGGCGTTGACCTCGACCGGCAGCGGGAAGGCGCCCAGGGTGTCCACGCGCTTGGCGCCGTCCGCGATCACCACCATGCGGTGGCTGGCGAAGGCCACGATCTTCTCGCGCAGCAGCGCCCCGCCGCCGCCCTTCACGAGGCGCATCGCGGCGTCGATCTCGTCGGCCCCGTCGATGGTGAGGTCGAGCTCGGGCATCTCCTCCAGGGTGGCGAGGCGGATGCCGGCGGCCTCGGCCGCGACCCGGGTCGCCTCGGAGGTCGGCACGCCGACGACGTCGAGCCCGGCGCGCACGCGTTCGCCCAGCAGTTCGACGAAGACGTTGGCGGTGGAGCCGGTGCCGATCCCGAGACGCATGCCGGGCGTGACGAGCCCGACCGCGACCTCGGCGGCGGCACGGCGGAGATCCGGGCCGCTCACGCGGACGCTCCGCGGGCCGGGGAGGGGAGGACGTTCGTCATGGGACGGCTCGGGCGAGGGACGAGGAGGGGCGCGGCCGGCAACGGGCGCGACCACCGGCTTGAGGTTGAGCCCCTAGCATGCCCGGGCGGCCCGTCCAACGCGCCCGAGAAGCGCCCCCTGGAACACCCGGTGACCCGGGCGCGCGCGGGACCGTCACTTCCTCAGCGGCACGCCCTTCGTGGTGAAACGCGGCGCGCCCGGATGGCGTGAGGGGCGCGGTTGGCCGCCCGCCTTGCCCGCCCCCGTGCCCGGCGGCTGCGAGAACGGCACGAGCTGGTCCGGCCTCGGCCCGATGAGATCCGCCCGGCCCATCGCCCGCAGCGCCTCGCGCAACACGGGCCAGTTCTCGGGGTCGTGGTAGCGCAGGAAGGCCTTGTGCAGCCGGCGCTGCCGCATCCCCTTGATCGCGTCGACGGGCTCGCTGCCGCCGCGCCGCACGCCCTGCAGCGGGTTGATCTCGGTGTGGTACATGGTCGTGGCCGTCGCCATGGGGGACGGCAGGAAGGTCTGGACCTGGTCGGCGCGATAGTCGTTCTTCTTGAGCCAAAGGGCGAGGTTCATCATGTCCTCGTCCGTCGTGCCCGGATGCGCCGCGATGAAGTACGGGATCAGGTAGTATTTCTTGCCGGCCTTCTTGGCGGCGGCGTCGAACATCTCCTTGAAGCGGTCGTAGGTGCCGATCCCCGGCTTCATCATCAGGTCGAGGGGGCCGCGCTCGGTGTGCTCAGGCGCGATCTTGAGGCGCCCGCCGACGTGGTGGGTCACGAGTTCCTCGACGTATTCGGGACTCCGGACCGCGAGGTCGTAGCGCACGCCCGACGCCACCATCACCTTCTTGACGCCCTCGACCTCGCGGACCTTGCGGTAGAGCCGGATCAGGTCGTCGTGCGAGGTGTTCAGGTTCGGGCAGATGTCCGGGAAGACGCAGGACGGCAGACGGCACGCCGCCTCGATCTTCGGGTCCTTGCAGGCCATCCGGTACATGTTGGCCGTGGGTCCACCCACATCGGAGATCACGCCCGTGAAGCCCGGCGTCTTGTCGCGGATCAGCTCGATCTCGCGCAGGATCGACTCCTCCGAGCGGTTCTGGATGACGCGACCCTCGTGCTCGGTGATGGAGCAGAAGGTGCAGCCGCCGAAGCACCCGCGCATGATCGTCACCGAGAACTTGATCATGTCCCAGGCGGGAATCTTCGCGTCGCCGTAGGCGGGATGCGGTGCGCGGGCGTAGGGCAGGTCGTAGACCGCATCCATCTCCGCGCTGGAGAGCGGGATCGGCGGCGGGTTCAGCCACAGGTCGCGATCGCCGTGGCGCTGGACGAGGGGGCGGGCGTTACCGGGGTTGGCCTCCCGGTGCAGCACCCGCGAGGCGCGGGCATAGGCCTCCTTGTCGTCCTTGACCTCGTCGTAGGCGGGGAGCCGGATCACGGTCTCGCCGGGCTTGCGGGCGGCGGCCTCGTCGGCGGAATCGAGATCGTCGGCGGGGAGTTCCGCGTAATGCTCGGGCACCCGGCGGAACAGGGCGACGCCCCGGACGGAGTCGAGGTCGCGCGGCGCCTCGCCGGCAGCCAAGCGGTTCGCCACCTCGACCACGGCGCGCTCGGCATTGCCATAGAGGAGGAGGTCGGCCTTCGCGTCCGCCAGGATCGAGCGGCGCACCTTGTCGGACCAGTAATCGTAGTGCGCGATGCGGCGTAAGGAGGCCTCGATGCCGCCGAGGATGATCGGCACATCCTTGTAGGCCTCGCGGCAGCGCTGCGTGTAGACGATGGTGCAGCGGTCCGGGCGGGCGCCCCCTTCGCCGCCCGCCGTGTAGGCGTCGTCGCTTCGCAGGCGCCGGTCCGCCGTGTAGCGGTTCACCATCGAATCGAGGTTGCCGCCGGTGACGCCGAAGAACAGGGTCGGCTTGCCCAGGGCCTTGAACGGCTCGGCCGATTGCCAGTCGGGCTGCGCGATGATGCCGACCCGGAACCCCTGCGCTTCGAGGAGCCGGCCGATGATCGCCATGCCGAAGCTCGGGTGATCCACGTAGGCGTCGCCCGTCACCAGCACGATGTCGCAGGCGTCCCAGCCGAGCCTGTCCATCTCGGCACGGCTCATCGGCAGGAATGGCGCCGCCGTTCCGTTGGGCGGCGGCTTGCAGGCGAAGGGGACGACGGAGGGTTCGGCGGACGCGCGGAGTTCCATGGGGGCCGTGCATAGACCGCCAGGGCCGCGAGCTCAATGAAGGACGCCGGAAGTCGCGACGCCGTCGAGGCGGCCGAGGCCCGCCGCTTGCCTGCAAAGCGGTCCGGTCAGCGTGTCCGCTCACGGACGGGCGCGCGGCGATCTCACCGCCCGCCCTGGGGCGGCGTCGCGCTGGGAACGGCGCGGCCCGGTGCGGGGCCGCTGGCGGGCTCGTCCGCGCCCGGGCTCGCCGGATTGGCCTGCGCGGTGCACACCACCGCTTCCTTCTGGAGCTGGACGTAGCAGATGCTCATCTCGCCCGTGCGGTAATTGACCCGGAACACGCCTGCCTCGCGGGTGTGGCGCGAGGCGACGAGGCCGTATTGCGAGGGGGCCTGCGCACTCGCGCCCTCGCCCGCGCCGTAGC
Source organism: Methylobacterium goesingense (assembly GCF_022179225.1). Classification (GTDB taxonomy): domain Bacteria; phylum Pseudomonadota; class Alphaproteobacteria; order Rhizobiales; family Beijerinckiaceae; genus Methylobacterium; species Methylobacterium goesingense. Next base: position 14,014 of record NZ_BPQL01000074.1, on the reverse strand, counting down.
AGACGGTGAGGCCGACGCTGCCCACGGCGCCCTCGCGCAGGCCGTACTGGCAGGAGGTGACCTCGCCCGTCACCGTGTCGACCCGGTAGACCCGGTTGAGGTCGATCTGGGGCGCCGGCACGAACTCGAACGAGGCCGCCCGGGCCGGCGCGCCGAGGGCCGCCAGGAGGCCGGCTGCCGCCAGGGCCGCCGCGGCCGGGCGTGAGGGCAGCGCGCGGGGGCGCGCCGCTCGCTGGGTGGCACGCAGGGACGAACGAAAGGTCGAGCGCATCGTGGGCCTTCGTGAATGCCGGCCGGTCGGGGCCGGGCCCGTCGTGGCGACGGGAAAGCGTCGGGAGATCGGCCAAAACCGTTACGGCGGCCTTGCGGCGCAACCGTGGCTCTTCGGCGCGGGCGCGGCGCTCGGGACGCCTCGCAGGCGGGAAATTCCGTCCGATCCCGCATCGGCCCTCCGCCGGGCGCGGTGAAGCGGCTGGCGTCGTTCCGCCAACATGCTAACGGGGTTGACCATGTTCGACGCCGTCGCCGCCCTGAACGACATTCTCCAGAATCTGGACCGCGACGCCCGCGAGGCGACGCGCCTGCGGGCGGTGCTGGTGCCGGAACTGCGGCGGGTGATCGAGCTGGGGCGGGCCGATGCCGAGGAGCGCCTCCTGGAGGAGCGCGACGGCATCGCCTGCGCCCAGCGCCTGAGCCGGCTCACCGACGCGGTGATCCGGACCATTCACGACGCGGTGGTCTGGCGGCTCTACCCGAACGACAACCCCTCCACGGGCGAGCAGCTCGCCGTGGTGGCCACCGGCGGCTACGGCCGGGGCACGATGGCGCCGGGCTCGGACATCGATCTCCTGTTTCTGCTGCCCTACAAGCAGACCGCCTGGTCCGAGAGCGTCGTCGAGGCGATGCTGTACGTGCTGTGGGACCTCAAACTGAAGGTCGGCCACGCCACCCGCTCGGTGGAGGAGTGCCTGCGCGAGGGCCGGGCCGACATGACGATCCGGACCTCGCTCCTCGAGGCGCGCTACCTGTTCGGCACCCGCGCCCTGTTCGAGGAACTCGTCACCCGCTTCGACACCGAACTGGTGATGTGGACCGCGCCCGAATTCGTCGAGGCCAAGCTGCGCGAGCGCGACGCCCGGGTCTCGAAGGCGGGCGCCTCGCGCTACCTCGTCGAGCCCAACGTGAAGGACGGCAAGGGAGGCTTGCGCGACCTCAACACCCTGTTCTGGATCGCCAAGTACACCTATCGGGTCCGCGATCAGAGCGAACTCGTGGCCGCCGGCCTGTTCACCCCGGAGGAGTACCGGGTGTTCGAGCGCTGCGACGAGCTCCTGTGGCGGGTGCGCTGCCATATGCACTTCGTCACCGGCCGGGCCGAGGAGCGCCTGTCCTTCGGGTTGCAGCCCAGGATCGCCGAGCGCTTCGGCTACGAGCCGCGCGGCGGCCTCTCGGGCGTCGAGCGCTTCATGAAGGCGTATTTCCTCATCGCCAAGGAGGTCGGCGACCTCACCGCCATCGTGTGCGCGGCGCTGGAGGCCCGCCACGCCAAGCGCACGCCCGTGCTCGACCGCTGGATCGGCCGGTTCCGGGACCGCTTCCGGGCCACCGCCATCGAGGCGGAGGACTTCGTCGACGACCACGGCCGCATCAACCTGCGCGACGCCGACGCCTTCAGCCGCGATCCCGTGAACCTGATCCGGCTGTTCTGGCTCGCCGACCGCCACAACCTGCCGATCCACCCCGACGCGACGCGCGCGGCCAACCGCTCCCTGCGCCTCATCGGCCACTCCCTGCGGGCCGACGAGGAGGCCAACCGGCTGTTCCTCGACATCCTGACCTCGAAGAACTCGCCCGAGACCATCCTGCGGCTGATGAACGAGGCCGGCGTGCTCGGCCGCTTCATCCCGGATTTCGGCCGCATCGTCGCGATGATGCAGTTCAACATGTACCACCACTTCACGGTGGACGAGCACCTGCTGCGCGCCATCGGCGTGCTCTCGGCGATCGAATCGGGGCGCACCGAGGAGGAGCATCCGCTCGCTACCCGGCTCATCGACACGATCAGCCACCGGCGCGCGCTCTACGTCACGGTGCTCCTGCACGACATCGCCAAGGGCCGCCCGGAGGACCATTCCATCGCGGGGGCGGCGATCGCCGAGAAGCTCGGACCGCGCTTCGGCCTCACCGCGGCCGAGACCGAGATGGTGGCCTGGCTGGTGGAGCACCACCTGCTGATGTCGATGACCGCCCAGAGCCGCGACCTCTCGGACCCCAAGACCATCGAGAAGTTCGCCGGCGTGGTGCAGACCCTGGAGCGCCTGAAGCTCCTCACCATCCTGACGGTGTCCGACATCAAGGCCGTGGGCCCCGGCGTCTGGACCGCCTGGAAGGGCACCCTGATCCGCACCCTCTACGACGAGACCGAGGTGGTGCTCTCCGGCGGCCATTCCGAGATCGCCCGCACCGATCGAGTGCGCCTGATCCAGATGGCCCTGCGCGAACAGCTCAGCGACTGGGAATCGGAGACCTTCGACGCCTACGCGGCGCGCCACAACCAAGCCTACTGGCTCAAGGTCGACACCACGCGCCAGTTCAAGCACGCGGGCTTCATCAAGGGCTTGTCGGCCGAAGGGCGCACGGTGGCGACCGCGGCCGAGACGGACCCGGTCCGCGGCGTCACCGAGCTGACGATCTACTCGCCCGACCATCCGCGCCTGCTCGCCATCGTGACGGGAGCCTGCGCCGCGTCGGGCGGCAACATCGTGGACGCGCAGATCTTCACCACCACGGACGGTTTCGCCCTCGACTCAATCTTCATCTCACGCGCCTTCGAGCGGGACGAGGACGAGCTGCGCCGGGCCGGTCGCATCACCACCGCCATCGCCAAGGCCCTGCGCGGCGAGATCCGCATCGCCGATCTCGTGGCCGACAAGCACCCCCCGAGCGAGCGGGCGCGGACCTTCCTGGTGCCGCCCGACATGGCGATCGACAACGCCCTGTCGAGCCGCGAGACCGTGATCGAGATCACCGGCCTCGACCGGCCGGGCCTGCTCTATGAGCTGACCACGGCGCTGAGCCGGCTCAGCCTCAACATCACCTCGGCCCATGTGGCGACCTTCGGCGAGCGGGCGGTGGACGTGTTCTACGTGACCGACCTCACCGGCACCCGGGTGACGCAGCCCGACCGCCAAGTGGCGATCCGCTCCGCCGTGATGGAGGTCTTCGCCAGTGACGTCGCGGCCCTGCGGGCCGAGGGACTCGACGCGCTGATCGACTCGCCGCCCCCCCGGGAGGCGTGACCCCAGGCCGGGCGCGCTTGATTTCACGGCGACGTCGCCTGATATCAGCGCCAACCCCGACACCCGTCCCCGACGATATCCCATGATGGCGAACGACATGCACGACGAGCGGCGCGACCCGACCCAGGCGGTCCATGAGACCCCGGGCGAGACCTCAGGCGCCCCGCAGGCTCCGGAGACCCCCGCCGCCGAGGCGGCCCCCCAGGCCGACGCCCTGGCGCCCCTGCTGGCCGAGCGCGACGAACTGAAGGACCGGGTCCTGCGCACGTTGGCCGAGATGGAGAATCTGCGCCGGCGCACCGAGCGCGAGGTCGCCGATGCGCGCGCCTACGCGGTGACGAACTTCGCCCGCGACCTCCTGAACTCCGCCGACAACATCCGGCGCGCCCTGGAGAGCATCCCCGAAGCGGACCGGGCGAGCGCGGACGGCGCCTTCAAGGCGCTGATCGACGGCATCGAGCTCACCGAGCGCGACCTCGCCAAGACCCTGGAGCGCCACGGCGTCAAGCTGATCGAACCGAAGGGCCAGCGCTTCGACCCGAACCGCCACCAGGCGATGTTCGAGGTGCCCGACCCCGAGGTTCCCACCGGTACCGTCGTCCAGGTCATGCAGGCCGGGTACGTCATCGGCGACCGCGTTCTGCGCCCCGCCCTGGTCGGCGTGGCCAAGGGCGGCCCGAAGCCGAGCGCGGCCCCGGCCGACGCGGCCTGAGCGGGCGTTCAGCCTACCCCGAAGGCACTTTCTCTGTACCTCCCCCCTCCCCACAAGGGGGAGGGGAGCGCGTGTTCCGGCCCCTAGCGCAGCTGCACGCTGTCCACGACCTCGCGGAACTTCGCCAGCACACCCTCGCGGTTCTCGGCTTTGACCACACCGACCGCCCGCAGGTAGCCGTCCGGCGCGAAGCGGATCGTCTGCGAGATGACCACCGGCGTGCTCGAGGCCGTGTCCACGGCGCGCGCCACGATCTCGTGCCAGTCGACGCCGTTCTGGCGGTAGCTCTGGGCCCGCTCGATCACGAAGTCCTTCATCGTCTGATTGGAGTAGAGGGCGGCGCGCGCGAAGGCGTCGCGCTGCTCCGTGGCCGGTGGGGGCTGCACGGCCTGCGCCAGCACCAGGATCGGCTGCTCCAGGCCGAGCATCTCGTCCTTCGTCCCCTGCGTCAGCAGCACCGAGTTGCCGGCCAGCACCCGCACGGGCCGGAAGCCGGCCTCGTTGCCGATGCGGAAGGGCAGGGCGGCGACCTGCTGCTCCAGGGTGAGCGCCGCGCGGATGTGGATGCCGGTAAGGAGCCGCTTCATCGTCTCCTCGGTCGCGGCATCGGGCGTCGCCTGCGCGATGATGATGCCGGTGACGGTCGGATCGCCGACCAGCAGCATCCATTTCTTGATCGTGGGCGTGCCGGCGGATTCCAGGGCCGGCTGCTCGCCGGTGAACAGCACCGCGTCGACGTCGCCCGCGACCTTGATGGCCTGCCGGCTCGAGACGACGAAGCCCTGCGCCTTCAGGTTCTCGTCGGTGAAGTTGGTCTCGAGGTCGGCGAACGCATTGGCCGGCAGTTCCACCACCGAGACCGTCGCCCCGCCCTCCAGCCGCTCCAGCCCGGAGAAGCGCTTCGAGGACACCATGTCGGAGGGCGGATCGAAGCCGAAACGCGAGCTCGGCGGGAACACCGGGTCGGCCGCCAGGGCGGGGCCCGTCAGCCCCAGGACGAGGGCCAGGATCGAGACGGGCAGGATCGAGCTGGGACGGACGAGGTTACGCAGACGCATCGCATCGATTCTCCGCAAGGCCCCGGTCTCTCGCGCCGGGCAGGTCGGCCGGCACGTCCGCCGGAATGGGCGCGCCGCCGTGAAACTGACGCGATGGGTCGGCCCACAACCCCGCCGCTGTCAAGCGCCCGAGGGACGCGTCACGCGTCGCAGGGTCAGGTTGCAACGGCCGCCCGGCGGCAGGGTGCGCATCGGCGCCGGGCCGGCGCCCCCGTGCAGCAGGTCGGGCGCCTCCGGGATCAGCCGGTCCACCCCGTGGTGGATCAGGCGGGCGGGGCCGCCGATCACGAGAGCGTCACCGGCGCGCAGGCGCACCGAACGGGTCGGGTGGTTGCGGGCGAGGCCGCCGTAGCGGAACAGGGCGGTGGCCCCGAGCGACAGCGAGACCACGGGCGCGTCGAGGTCGTCCTCGTCCCGGTCCTGGTGCAGGCCCATGCGGGCGTCGCTGGCGTAGAGATTGACGAGGCAGGCCTCGGGAGGTGCCGGATAGCCCGAGAGGGCCTCCCAAGCGGCCAGGGCCACGTTCGGAATCGGCGGCCAGGGCCGTCCCGTCCCGGGATGGTGAGGCTGGTAGCGGTAGCCCGCCCGGTCGGAAACCCAGCCGAGGGGGCCACAATTCGACATCCGCACCGAGAACGGACGCCCGGTGCCCGGCATGCAGGGCGTGTAGGCCGGCGCCCGTTCCAGCGCCGCGTCCAGCGCGGCGGCGAGGCGCGCCTGCGCCGCCCCGTCGAGGTAGCCCGGGACGTGGATCAGGCCGGGAACGAGGACGATCCCGGCTGGATCTTCGGACGCCACGGCGACTGGCGTCAGACCTTGTGGTCGATGTCGTGCTCGAGCACCGTCTTGCTCTCCACCGTGGTGTCGGCCTTGAGCTGGTAGACGAGCGGGATGCCGGTGGCGATCTCGAGGCTGGCGATGGTCTTCGTGGTCATGCCGTCGAGCACCATCACGAGGGCGCGCAGCGAGTTGCCGTGCGCGGCCACCAGCACGCGCTCGCCCGCCATGACGCGGGGCAGGATGAACTGGATGTAGTAGGGCAGCACGCGGGCGGCGGTGTCCTTGAGGCTCTCGCCGCCGGGCGGGGGCACGTCGTAGGAACGGCGCCACTGGTGCACCTGGGCATCGCCCCAGCGCTCGCGGGCATCGTCCTTGTTGAGGCCGGAGAGGTCGCCGTAGTCGCGCTCGTTCAGGGCCTCGTTGCGGATGGTCTCGATGTCGCCGAGGTCCATCTCCTCCAGGATCAGCGCGCAGGTGCGCTGGGCCCGCTTGAGGTTGGAGGTGAAGGCCACGTCGAAGCCGTAGCCCTGCTCCTTGAGCCAGCGACCGGCGTTGCGCGCCTCCTCGACGCCGAGATCCGTCAGCTCGGGGTCACGCCAGCCCGTGAACAGCTTCTTGAGATTCCAGTCGCTCTGGCCGTGGCGAGCGAGGACGAGAAGGCGCTCCATCGGGGGACGATCCTCTTGGTCTCTGACGGGGTGGGTCTGCGAGACGGGTTGGGGGCTGGTGTCTGCCACATGTTGCAGCGCAACGAAACCGTGACGCGCGCGCTCTTGCGCGCCTGAATCTGAACGCAGGATGACGCGGGGCCGATGTCCGGTCCCGGGCCAGCATCAGAGGCCGAGCACGTCGGCCATGCCGTAGAGGCCCGGCGGCTTGTCGAAGGCCCAGAGGGCGGCTCGCACGGCGCCGCGGGCGAAGATCGCCCGGTCCTCGGCGTGGTGGCTCACCGTGATGCGCTCGCCCGGTCCGGCGAAGACCACGCTGTGGTCGCCCACGACCGTGCCGCCGCGCAGGGTGGCGAAGCCGATGTCGCCCGGCCGGCGGGCGCCCGTATGGCCGTCCCGCGTCGAGACGCGGGTGTCGGAGAGCGCCACGCCGCGCCCCTCCGCCGCCGCCTCGCCCAGCAGCAGCGCGGTGCCGGAGGGAGCGTCCACCTTCATGCGGTGGTGCATCTCGACGATCTCGATGTCGAAATCCTCGCCGAGGGCCGCCGCCATCTTCCGCACGAGGCCGGCGACGAGGTTGACGCCCAGCGACATGTTGCCCGAGCGCACGATGCGGGCGTGGTGGGCGGCCGCCGTCAGCTTGGCGAGATCCGCCTCCTGCATCCCCGTGGTGCCGACCACGTGGACGATCCGGGCCTGGGCGGCGAGTTCGGCGAAGAAGGTGGTGGCGGCGGGCGCGGTGAAGTCGAGAACGCCCTCGGCCGCCGCGAAGACCGGCAGCGGATCGTCCGTGACGTGCACGCCGAGCGCGCCGAGGCCCGCCAGCGTGCCGGCATCCTGACCCAGGGCGGCGGAGCCCTCCCGCTCGATGGCGCCCGACAGGGTGCAGCCCTCGGTCTCCGCCACCGCGCGGATCAGCATCCGCCCCATGCGCCCGTCGGCGCCGACCACCACGAGCCGCATCGTCCTCAGCCTCCAGAGCTTGTCGCCACCTGTCGCGTCCGCGCTGCGGTACAGCCTCCGGCCGGAGCGGACAAGGATTCAGCGCCCCACCTGCGCCAGCAGCGGCCCGAGCACATCGGTGACGCCGTTGACGGTGATCTGGGTGCCGACGCAGAGGAGCAGGAAGGCGAAGAGGCGTCCCAGCACCCGCGCGCCGACGGGGCCGATCCAGGTCACCACCCGGTCGGCCGAGCCGTAGGTGAAGCGCACCAGCACGGCGATGGCCAGGGCCGCCAGGGACATGCCCACGTAGAAGCCGATCCGCTCGGGGCCGGGTGCCGGCCGGCTGGAGCCGAGCGCGATCGCCACCGCGATGGTGCCGGGGCCGGTGGTGAAGGGCAGCGTCAGGGGGAAGAACGCGATCTCGGCCAGGTTGCCGGCGGTGTTGCCGGCGGGATCGCGCGTCGCCTCCGCCTGCTTGCGGGCCTCGCGCGCTTCGGGGGCCGTCAGCAGAGTCCAGGCCGAGGCCGCCACCACGAGGCCGCCGGCGATGCGTAGGGCGCTGAGCGAGACGCCGAAGAAATTCAGGATCGGCGCCCCCGCCCAGAGGGCGGCCAGCATGATCAGGGCGGCGTAGAGGCCGATGCGCTTAGCGAGTTCCAGGCGCTCGCCATGCGAGTGGGCGGCCGCCACCTGCGCGAAGATCAGGGACGAGCCCACCGGGTTCACGATGGAGAACAGGGAGGAGAAGGCGAGCACGAAGCTCTGGAGCGCCACCTCGGGGGCGAAGAGGTTCAGCATGCGCTCAGCCGGGGGAGGGGGCCGGCACCAGCACGCGGGCCGGGGCGAGGCGGGTGGCCCTGCGCACTCGGCGCACGGCGACGGGCCGGTAGAGCTGCTTGGTGGCATCCACCACGTGCAGCCCGGCGAAGGGCATCGACAGGCCGGTGCCCATCCGCTCCCAGGCGCTCGCCGTGCGCAGCAGCAGGCGGTTCTCCACCGGGGGCATGTAGAGCGTTTCGGCCCAGCCCTCGGGGGAGAACTGGGTGGTCCGCATCAGTCGGGCGAGCTGCGAGCGGCTGTAGGGCTGGCCGTGCCCGAAGGGCGTCGCGTCGCGCCGGGCCCAGACGCCGCGCCGGTTCGGCACCACCAGGATCATGCGCCCGCCCGGGGTCAGCACCCGCCAGACGTCCTGCAGCAGCTCTGTCGGGCTCTCCACGGATTCCAGCGCGTGGACGAGGATGACCCGGTCCACCGCCGCTTCCGGCAGGGGCATCATGGTGGGGTCGGCCAGCGCCGAGCAGGAGCGTCCGCTGCCGGGCCAGTTCACCACCCCTTGGGTCGCCGGCATGAAGGCCAGCGTCCGCTCGGCGATGACGTGGACGGGGCCGAGATAGGGCGTGGCGTAGCCGAGCCCCAGCACGCGCAGGCCCGAGACCGAGCCGAGGAAGCCGTGGATCGCGCGCGCGACGATGCGGTGCGTCACGCCCCCGAGGGGGCTCGCGTAGAAGGCGCGCAGGTCTGTGACGTCGAGGCGCATGGGGCGGGTTTCGTGCGGCCGGCGCGGCGCGAAAAAACGGGTGCAGGGCATCAATGGGGGCCGCCGCCCCCCGCGACAAGCCCGGATCGGCCTCGGCCGTCCAAGGAGCGGGGGAAACCGAGCGGGGGAAACCGAGCGGGGTAAACCGGGTGGGGGACACGCACCCCCTGGACCCGGCGTGCGCGGGGACCATCTCCCGAACGACCACCGATCTCCAGTCCGGCCAGGAGCCTTCCCATGACCGCCCAGAGCACCCCATCGTCCCCGGCTCCCGAGATCCGCACTTTCCTCTGCCGCAGCGACAATATCGGCGTGCTCGTCCGCGACCCCGCCACCGGGGCCTGCGCGGCGATCGACGTGCCGGAGGCGGGGCCCGTCCTGAAGGCCCTCGACGAGACCGGCTGGACGTTGACCGACATCCTCGTCACCCATCGGCACGGCGACCACGTCGAGGGCATCCCGGAGGTGAAGCGCCGCACGGGAGCCCGGGTCACGGCGCCCCTGAAGGCGGGCGACGCGGTGCCGGAGGTCGACGTCACGGTGCGCGAGGGGGACGTTGTCCGGATCGGCAACCTGACCGCGCAGGTCTGGGAGACGCCGGGACACTGTGCCGACCACGTCACCTACTGGTTCGCGGATGCGCGCGTGGTGTTCGCCGGCGACACCCTGTTCACCCTCGGATGCGGCCGGGTGATGGAGGCCGAGCCCGCCACCCTGTGGCGCTCCCTGGAGCGTTTCCTGCCCCTGCCGGACGACACGGCGGTCTATAGTGGGCACGACTATGTGCTCTCCAACGCGCGCTTCGCCCTGGCGGCCGAGCCCAGCAACGCCGCGCTCGCCGCCCGCGCGGCCGAGGCCGAGCGGGCCAAAGCGGAGGGCCGATTCCTGATCCCGAGCACGATGGGGGCGGAGCGTGCGACCAACCCGTTCCTGCGCGTCGGCGATCCGAACCTCGTCCGAAGCGTGGATCTCGCGCCCGGCACCCAGCCGTCGGTTGTCTTTACTGCACTAAGGGCCTGGAAGAACCGGTTCTGAGTCGTTAAAGGGGCGTTACAGCGAGGCTGGTGCTGTCATTGATGTTGGCCTCCTTGGACTTTCCGGTATGAAGCCCGCCTCTGAGGAAGCGGAACTCCTCCGGCAGGTGCCGTCCCGTCCATCACGAGCCCCGGTGTCCGATTTGATGCAGCCGCCTGGCCCGCCCTTCGCCTTCGGGCACGAGATCGACCTCAGCCTTGATCGGGGAAGTGAACCCTCGGAGGATCAGGCGGCCCGGGAGGGCGCCGTCCGCATCACGGTGCCGCGCGTCGCCCGCCCGGCCCCACGGGCCGCGGCACCCCTGGCCGTCGATGCGCGCCTGCTCGCCGTCGCCACCGAGCATCTGCGCCGCCTTGGGCCCAAGCGGGTCACCGTGGTGGCCGTGGCGGCCGAGGCGGGCATGACGCACGCCAACGTCTACCGCTATTTCCCCTCGAAGGACGCGCTCCTCGATGCCGTGGCGGGGCGCTGGCTGCGCGACGTGGAGGCCGAACTCGCTCGCATCGCGGATGCGCCCGACCCGGCCGACGACAAGATCGAGCGCCTGCTCACCGCGCTCGCCAGCGTCCAGCGCGAGACCCTGGTCCACGAGCCGAACCTGTTCGCGGTCCACCTCGACGCCACCGTGGCCGCGCGGCCCATCGCCCGGCGCCACCGGGTGCGCCTGCGCAGCCTCGTGGAGCGCGTAGTGGAAGAGGGCATCGGGGCCGGGGCGTTCGTGGCGCGCGACCGCGAGCGGGCCATCGCCCACATCTTCGACGCGAGCTACCGCTTCACCCATCCACTGGCGATTCAGCACGATGCGGACCTGCCGCGCGACCTCGTTGAGGCGCGTCTCGGTGCGGTGATCCTGGCCATCCAGAAGGTGCTGCGGACTGGCACGCTCTAGGTGAAGTGACAGATTGGAAATCTTGTCACTTGAGCTTTGCCGTCGAACGGCATCGCGTCGATCTTTCCTAAGCAATTGCGCCGACAGAGCTTTTTTCAACTGCGGCGCGAGGCGTGCCGCCCACGGCTTGGCCCGAACCCTGCTTTGTAACGGGTGTCTCGGTTGAAGCTCTGGGCCTTTTCGGCCACACACCGCCGCAGCAACGCGCCGGTGGTTTTACGAGCCCCGAGCGACGTGACCCGTCACTTCAAGAGCGGAGGTTCGTTTCCCCCATGGCACGCAGCAAGATCGCGCTCATCGGCGCCGGACAGATCGGTGGAACCCTCGCGCATCTGGCGGGCCTGAAGGAACTCGGCGACGTCGTGCTGTTCGACATCGCCGACGGCGTCCCGCAGGGCAAGGGCCTCGACATCGCCGAATCCGCGCCCGTCGACGGTTTCGACGCCAAGTACACCGGCGCCAGCGACTACGCGGCGATCGCCGGGGCCGACGTGGTGATCGTGACCGCCGGCGTGCCGCGCAAGCCCGGCATGAGCCGCGACGACCTGATCGGCATCAACCTCAAGGTGATGGAGGCCGTCGGCACCGGCATCAAGGAGCACGCGCCCGACGCCTTCGTGATCTGCATCACCAACCCCCTCGACGCGATGGTCTGGGCCCTGCAGAAGTTCTCAGGCCTGCCCACCCACAAGGTGGTCGGCATGGCCGGCGTCCTCGATTCCGCCCGCTTCCGCCACTTCCTCGCCGACGAGTTCAAGGTCTCGGTCGAGGACGTCACCGCCTTCGTGCTCGGCGGCCACGGCGACGACATGGTCCCGCTGGTGCGCTACTCCACCGTGGCGGGCGTGCCGCTCCCCGACCTGGTCAAGCTCGGCTGGACCAGCCAGGAGAAGCTCGACGCCATGGTCGAGCGCACCCGCAAGGGCGGCGGCGAGATCGTCAACCTGCTCAAGACCGGCTCGGCCTTCTACGCGCCCGCGGCGTCGGCCATCGCCATGGCCGAGAGCTACCTGCGCGACAAGCGCCGCGTGCTCCCCTGCGCCGCCTACCTCAACGGCGAGTACGGCGTCTCCGACATGTATGTGGGCGTGCCGATCGTGATCGGCGCGAACGGCGTCGAGCGCGTCCTCGAAGTCGAGTTCAACGGCGACGAGAAGGCGATGTTCGACAAGTCGGTCGGCGCCGTGAAGACCCTGATCGAGGCCTGCAAGGGCGTGAACCCCGCGCTGGCCTGACCACAGTGAGAAGCATCGCGTGTCGGCCGCTTTCGCGGCCGGCGCGACGGTGCCGGTGTCGTGTCCTGAACTCCCGCGCCCGGCGCCGGGACGAGGCGGAGAAACGTTCATGAACATTCACGAATACCAGGCCAAGGCGGTGCTGAAGGAATTCGGCCTGCCCGTTTCCAAGGGCGTGGCGATCTTCAAGCCGGAGGAGGCCGAGGCCGCCGCGAAAGAACTCGGCGGTCCGGTCTGGGTGGTGAAGTCGCAGATCCACGCGGGCGGCCGCGGCAAGGGCACCTTCAAGGGTGCGCCGGCCGGCGCCAAGGGTGGCGTGCGCGTCACCAAGTCCCTCGACGAGGTCAAGCAATTCGCCGGCGAGATGCTGGGCCAGACCCTGGTGACGATCCAGACCGGCGAGGCCGGCAAGCAGGTCAACCGCCTCTACATCGAGGAGGGCGCCCAGATCGAGGCGGAGTTCTACCTCTCGATGCTCGTCGACCGCGAGACCGGCCGGGTGGCCTACGTCGTCTCCACGGAAGGCGGCATGGACATCGAGACGGTGGCGCACGACACCCCTGAGAAGATCGTCACCTTCTCGGTCGATCCCGCCACCGGGGTGATGCCCCATCACGGCCGCCTCGTCGCCAAGACGCTCGGCCTCTCCGGCGCCCAGGCCAAGGAAGCCGGCGATCTCACCACCAAGCTCTACGCGGCGTTCACCGCCAAGGACATGAGCATGCTGGAGATCAACCCGCTGGTGCTCACCGGCGACGGCCACCTCAAGTGCCTCGACGCCAAGATCTCCTTCGACTCGAACGCCCTCTACCGCCACCCCGACATCGTGGCCCTGCGCGACGAGACCGAGGAGGACGCCAAGGAGATCGAGGCCTCCAAGTACGACCTGGCCTACATTGCCCTCGATGGCACCATCGGCTGCATGGTCAACGGCGCGGGCCTCGCCATGGCGACCCTCGACATCATCAAGCTCTACGGCGAGGAGCCGGCGAACTTCCTCGATGTCGGCGGCGGCGCCAGTGAGGAGAAGGTCACGGCGGCCTTCAAGATCATCACCGCCGACCCGCAGGTGAAGGGCATCCTGGTCAACATCTTCGGCGGGATCATGAAGTGCGACGTGATCGCCAACGGCGTGATCGCGGCGGTCAAGGCTGTCGGCCTCCAGGTGCCGCTGGTTGTGCGGCTTGAAGGCACCAACGTCGAGAAGGGCAAGGAGATCATCCGGAATTCCGGCCTGAACGTGATCCCGGCCGACGATCTCGACGACGCCGCGCAGAAAATCGTCGCCGCCGTGAAGAAGGGCTGAGAGTACCCATGTCCATCCTGATCGACGCGAACACCAAGGTCATCTGCCAGGGCTTCACCGGCAAGAACGGGACCTTCCACTCCGAGCAGGCCATCGCCTACGGCACCAAGATGGTCGGCGGCACCTCGCCCGGTAAGGGCGGCTCCAAGCACCTCAACCTGCCGGTCTTCGACACGGTGGCGGAGGCGCGCGAAGCCACCGGCGCGACGGCATCCGTCGTCTACGTGCCGCCGCCGGGCGCGGCGGACGCGATCTGCGAGGCGATCCAGGCGGAGGTTCCGCTCATCGTCTGCATCACGGAGGGCATTCCGGTGCTCGACATGGTGCGGGTCAAGCGCGCCCTGGAAGGCTCGAAGTCCCGCCTGGTGGGCCCGAACTGCCCCGGCATCGTCACGGCGGGCGCGTGCAAGATCGGCATCATGCCGGCCAACATCTTCAAGCCGGGCTCGGTCGGCATCGTCTCGCGCTCCGGCACGCTGACCTACGAGGCGGTGTTCCAGACCACCAATGCGGGCCTCGGCCAGACCACGGCGGTGGGCATCGGCGGCGA
>NZ_BPQL01000073.1 GCF_022179225.1 Methylobacterium goesingense | reverse complement strand
GCTGGCCTTCGGCAATCGATGCCGGGAGGCGGGCGTGCGCCCATCAATGGGCTCGGTCGGTGACGCCTACGACAACGCCATGGCCGAGAGCTTCTTCTCCACCCTTGAATGCGAGTTGCTCGCCCGACGCCGCTTCCGCTCGCAGGCGGAGGCCCGCATGGCAATCTTCAGCTACATCGAGGGCTTCTACAACCCGCTGCGTCGCCACTCGGCGCTCGGCTACCGCTCGCCCGTCGTCTACGAGCAGAAGGCCGGGTCAGAACCGGCAATCGAAACTCTGCTCAGCTAAGTCCCCTAATCGTCCACCGAACCGGGGCAATCCCACCTTCCACTTCACCCCGATCTTGGCCTCTGGCTCAACGCGGTTGGAGGCTTCGGAAGGTTTCTTTGCGCATCCACGAATTGGCCCTGTCGGTGTCGCAAGCCAAACGGGTACGCCTCTAATTGGAACTTCATTATGTCCCCAATCTGCTATACGCAACTTTGTGATAGCTGAGAAAGAGGGATAAGGTTATAGGAATCTAAAGGGCCCATAGGAAGCATCAGAAGTATGGAGTAATATCCGCCTGTATATAAACATATGTCACCTCACTGCAAATCGCTAAGTTACATATTCTACTTGAAGGGCGCATGTAATGCATGAAGAGCATAAAAATATACAAGATCTAATAAGTTATTTAAATAAATGCTTTTCTGAAATTAGCCCTGATGAAGCTATTAGCCAAATGCAGTTGGCAGCAGAGCTGCCTGACATACATATTTCTTTAATTGCCATGCTTATAAATGGGATAAATAGATTAAAAAATAATGAGCTATTACATAAATCTGTTGTAGATACGAGCTTTTCTAGTAGGAATACCTCTTATTTAGAATTACCGACCGGCTTAATATCATATGACGAAGCCGCTATACTCGGCAGAAGTGGATACATATTTCTTATCGGTGGGTCTAATGACGTAATAGGCCAATATTATCCTATTGATCAAAGTTACGTAGATTTATCCGAAAAGTGGATATCTTTAATAAAAGAAAGAATTAAAAATTCTATTAGCAGAAATATAAAATATTTTCAAATAATAATACCAGAAAAAATTACAATAATACCTGAATACTTTCCTTATTCAATTTCAACACCGACAAGATTGCTAGATAAATTGGAATTCGAGATATCAAAATTTGAACAAGACAAATTTTATATTTCAGGCAGAAAATTAATGTGCAGTCAATTTAGACGAGAACATCTATGTAAGAGAACAGATAGTCACTTATCTCCAGAGGGCACGTATTTATTGTTTAGAAATATGTTGAAAACCATCTATGACTTAACTATAGAAGACGTTTTATTTACAAAGAAAAATCGTTCCATTGGAGATCTTTCTTTCAGAATGAGCGGTTATTTTGTCACTGAAGAATATAGCGAAGTTTCTACTAAAGACTTACCAATGTTTGCAAATGATTCTCTGAAAATACTTGACGATCAACCTGAAAACAATGGGCATATGGGTAAAAGACAGATCTGGAATAATCCCAACGCTCCAATAAAAAGTCGTGTAGTAGTTTTTGGCAATTCTTTTTTCAGTCTAGTCGAAAACGGGCAAAGCACATTATCGTGGTGGTTCTCAAAGTGGGTAACTGAATTTCATTTTGTTTGGACGAATGAGGTTGATTGGCAATATGTAGACGAAATTTCTGCTGATACCGTTATATGGCAAGGAATAGAAAGATTTCTGCCGATTGTTCCAGGAAGTTAAGCTCGGAACTGTTTTTCTTTAACTTGAAAAGGAATTAATATGAAAATCGATAGTCAGAGTTTTTTTTCGGGCGCTGCGGAGCCTGTACTTATTCCGTCTGATCAAGAATTAGAGGGTAAATACGAATTCAATTTTAATGCAGATCCTAGCAAGCCAAGTTGGGGAGAAGTTAATATATTGCAAAATTATTCTGTTCGCACCAAACAAAACACTCATATTATTGATTATTTTTTTAAAAAACTACGTACTCCTAATCTGCAAGACGCAAATAAAAAAAACGAGACTGCAATATTTCTGCTTATGATTTCTACGACAAACTCAGGTCATGCAGTAAGCGAGATAATTAGTTTTATAAATTTTTATAAAGGCAATAACTTAGATTGTCAGGTAGGAGTAAGCGCGGTCTTCGTGGACGCGTTACCATACATGTTTCAACTGCTTCAACAGTTCTTAGAAAAAGATAAGATAATGGTTTTAGAGGAAAATGAAGAATACATATTTTCTAAAATAGTAACTCGTCGCAATACGCATATGAACTTAGTATCGAATTTTAATAATATACCATACGTTAGATCTGGAAACATTTTAGTATTTAATCATTTAAAAGAAATGCGGGATATGTTTATTGATGATCCATCGATCATTATAAATAAAAGCGAAGAAATATTTAATAGAAATTCAAGTTTTACAAATAATAATAATATAGTTATGCTTATAAAAACCCGAAGCGAACATGCCATGACAACCCCTGGGAGAGCAATGGATGTGTCTCCTAACTTGATTGAGAGAATTAAGTTGTTGGGTATTAAAATATGCTCTATTAGTGATTTTAAAAATGTTGAAGAGTATATTGCAACAATATATTCAGCTAAAACGTTAATCGTTTCATATGGGTCAACAGCATGCACGAATAGATTTTTTTGTAATCCAAACGCACACGTGATTTTGTTAGCAAATTTGCATTATAAATGGGAATATGATTACCCGTCCGATGCGGGTGAATTTTGGCACACAAGGCACTCACATTTGTTTACGGCCGAAAAACAAACTGTAATTATCGATCACAACAATACAATTGAGGAAAGTGACTTAGATAGGATTATGAGAATCATAGGTTCGCGAATGTAATATTATTCGAAATCTAAATTATTTACGCGTGTAATCACTTGAGTCAATCGAAGTCGGCTACGAGGAGAGGACGTCCATGAAGCTGGACACTTTCAAAAACCTCGCGGTTTAAGGCGTTTCGTGGTGTGATGGCGTCGTCGGTCGGTGAGGTGCTGCGATGCGCGGTCAGCCCGGTTTTTCGACGTCGATGACCGTCTGAAGGATCTCTCGGCCAAGGGCGATGCGCTGGAGCGGTTGAGCCGCATCGTTGATTTTGAACTGTTCCGGGACGACCTCGCCCGTGCCGTGCCCCGCTCGGATGGGTCGAAGGGGGGACGGTCGCCGTTCGACCTCGTGTTCATGTTCAAGGTGCTGATCCTCCAGGCCAGCCACTCGCTGTCGGACGAGCGCACCAAGTTCCTGATCAAGGACAGACTCTCCTTCATGCGCTTCCTCGGGCTCGGGCTGTCCGATCCGGTTCCGGATGCCAACACGACCTGGACCTTCCGCGAGGCGCTCACCCGCGCCGAGATCACTGGCAAGCCGGCCATCGCTGTACTGTTCTGCGCCTACGAGGCGGCCTTGTGTGCCGCCGGCTTCCTGGCGATGGGCGGGCAGATCGTCGACGCGACCGTGGTGGCCGCGCCCAAGCAGCGCAACACCGAGGCCGAGAAGGCGGAGCTGAAGGCCGGGCGTGTGCCCGATGCATGGAAGGCCCACCCCGCCAAGCTCGCCCAAAAGGACCGCGACGCGCGCTGGACGATCAAGTGGTCGAAGGCCAAGCCAGCCGAGGACGGTTCGAAGCGGATCGACCTCGCGGTGCCGGCCTTCGGCTACAAGAACCACATCGGCATCGACCGCCGCCATGGGCTGATCCGGACCTGGACCGCCACCGACGCTGCCCGGCACGACGGTGCACAGTGGCCCGGTCTCCTGTCAAAGGCCAACACCGCCGGCGACGTCTGGGTGGATACCGCCTACCGCTCGAAGGCAAACGAGGCGTACCTGGCGGGCAACGGCTTCCGCTCTCGCATCCACCGCAAGAAGCCGCCGGGCAAGCCGATGGCGAGGAACGTCGCCCGCGCCAACGGCGGGAAGTCGAAGGTTCGCGCGGCCATCGAGCACGTCTTCGTGCCGGCAGCACGCGGCAGATCGGCTCGACCCCGTAGGTGGCGCGGTGCTCGTCGATGAACGCAATCGCCTTCGGCTCGAAGCACTCGTCGCAGATCGAAACACGTCGCAGAAGCACGTCTGGCGCGCTCGTATCGTGCTGCTGAGCGCCGATGGGCTGGGGACGCACGCGATCATACGTGAGGCGGGCGTGTCCAAGACGGTGGTCTGGCGCTGGCAGGACCGCTTCGCGCAGGAGGGCGTCGAAGGGCTCCTTCGGGACAAGACGCGACCGGCGCGCATCCGGCCGCTGGGGCCTGAGGTGGCGGCGCGCGTGGTGGCTCTGACGCAAGGAGAACCACCCGGCGAGACCACGCATTGGACGGCCGCCGCCATGAGTAAAGCCGCGGCCATCAGCGTCTCGTCGGTACAGCGGATCTGGCGGGGGCACGGCCTACAGCGCTTGGCTCGACCGCCGCCCGCGCTGGACCTTCCACTTCACCCCGACTTCAGCCTCGTGGCTCAATGCCGTCGAGGGCTTCTTCGCCAAGCTCGCAAAACGCCGGCTCGGACGCGGCGTGTTCGGATCGCTGATCGAGGTGCAGGCTGCCATCAAACGCTTCATCGCCGAGAGCAACGGCAATCCAAAGCCCTTCGTCTGGACCGCCGACCCGGATCGCATCATCCAAGCCGCAAAGCGTGGGCACCAAGTGTTAGACTCGCACCACTAGGGCCTGTCGTCGCCTGAACAGATTGGCTGGGCTTGCGTTTTCGTCTCTCTGATGGAGGAGGGACGATGCTGAGCGACGCGCAATGGGCTGATCTGGAGCCTCTGGTTGAAGCCTGCCGGCCCAAGGCCAAAACGCCTCCTCAGGATCTGCAGCGCACGCTCTCGGCCATCCTTTGGCGGCATCAGAACGGAGCCAAATGGCGAGCCATTCCCGAGGAATTGGGACCCTGGTGCGGGCTGCCCAGATCTTCATCCGCTGGTCGCGTGCCGGCGTCTGGGAGCGGCTTCTTCACCTCGTGCAGGAGCGCGGTGTCCAACTCGGTATGGTGTTCCTCGACGGCACGAACGTTCGGGCGCACCAAAAGGCGGCGGGAGCCGCCAAAAGGGGGGATCTGCAGCCAAGCGAGACGCTCGTGAAGCTGTTGGCCGCTCGCGTGGCGGGGATGGCACCAAGGCTTGCGTGATCGCCGACGGGCAGGGCCGCGCCATCGCCTTCCGTCTGGCGCCCGGTCAGGCCCATGAACTCCCTCACGCTGTTCCCCTGCTCAACCAACTGCCGGGGGTGCCCAAATGGGTCGTGGGGGACCGCGGCTATACCAGCCACGTCTTTCGCGAACACATCTGGAATATGGGCGCTCGGCCTGCGATCCCGCCTCAGCGCCACGAAGCGCCCGTCGCTTGCCCGGATTGGATCTACAACAACCGCAACCAGGTCGAGCGCCTCTGGGCCAGGCTCAAAGAGTGGCGCGCCATCGCCACCCGCTACGAGAAGACTGCCGTCAGCTTCATGGGCGTCCTCTCCCTCGCCGCCGCCCTCGATTGGCTCAAGCGATGACACGCCCTAGCAGGGTGTTGAAGAAGTCCGTGGCGTGCCGGGGCTTGGCATGATTCACTGCTCCCTGGCCGTCGTTGGGGAAGGCAGATGCGGGGCTCGGATCAGCGTTCGGGGTCGTTGTTCTCGTATGTGGACCTGGAGGCTCGGATCCGGTCCGATCATCCTCTACGGACCATCCGGCAACTGACGGATAAGGCGCTGCGGCCCTGAGCGGATCGTTCTCGGCGCTCTATGCGGCCCGGATGGGTCGTCCGTCGATCCCGCCCGAGATGCTGCTGCGGGCCATGCTCCTACAAGCGTTCTACTCGATCCGCTCGGAGCGGCAGTTGATGGAACGGCTGGAGTTCGACCTGCTGTTCCGCTGGTTCGTCGGGCTGGGCATCGACGATCCGACCTGGGATCATTCGAGCTTCACCCGGAACCGGGACCGGCTCCTGGCCGGTGAGATCGCGGCCCAGTTCCTGGCTGCCGTGCTGGCTCAGCCCCGCGTGAAGCGGCTCCTGTCCAGCGACCACTTCAGCGTCGACGGCACACTGATCGAGGCCTGGGCGTCTCTGAAGAGCTTCAAGCCCAAGGACCAGGATGGCGACAGTCGAGGCGAAGACCCGCCGCCGTCCGCCGGCGGGCGCAACGCAGAGGTCGACTTCGGGGGGCAGACGCGCTCGAACGAGACCCACGCGAGCACCACGGACCGAGAAGCCCGCCTCTACCGCAAGGGTCCGGAAATGGAGGCCAGGCTCTGCTTCATCGGTCACACCCTGATGGAGAACTGCTCGGGCCTGATCGTGGACACCCGCCTGACCTCGGCGGACGGCCACGCCGAGCGCATCGCGGCCTTGTCGATGATCGAACCAAGAGCAGATCGCCCCAGGGCGATCTCGCTGGGGGCCGACAAGGCCTATGACGCCGAGGACTTCGTCAACGAACTCAGGTCGATGAACGTGCGCGCGCATGTGGCCCGGAACACCAACGGCCGCCGCTCCTCCATCGATGGACGAACCACCCGCCACGCCGGCTACGGCAGGAGCCAGAAGATCCGCAAGCGCATCGAGGAGGGTTTCGGCTGGATCAAGACCGTCGGCGGCCTGCGCAAGACCCGCTTCATAGGCCGCGACAAGGTCGGATGGGCTTTCGCCTTGACGGCGGCGGCCTACAATCTGGTCCGCCTGCCCAAACTGCTCGCGGCTGCGGCGTGAGCGTCTTGGGCAAGTGGCGGATCGTCGAGTTGCGCGGCTACGAGGACGACTACGCCGACATGGTCGAGTCGGCCTACATCCTCTTCGAGAACGGCTGCGGTGAGTTCGCCTTCGGATGTGTCACCGGGGCCTTCGCCGGCGGCGCCGGCCGGCAGGGTGAGCGCGCGGCCGTCGCGTTCGACTGGAACGGCAACGACGAGGGCGACGCGATCTGCGGCTCCGGATCGGCCGAGCTTCAGGCCGACGGCTCGCTCCAAGGCGAAATCCGTATCCGCCGCGGAGACGAAATCCCCTTCATCGCCCGCCGATGGTCGACTTCTTCAACACCCTGCTAGGTAGACCAGCTGACGGGCTGTTGGTGGATGGTGGCACGATCCGCCTCCACCATCTCGCGAACGAGGTCTTCGAAGCCGGTAGTATGCCTCCATCCGAGTTTGGCACGCGCTTTCGTAGGGTCGCCGAGAAGCAGCTCAACTTCCGTAGGTCGAAAGTAGCGTGGATCAATCCGCACAAGTACGGTGCCGGTCTGAGTATCAAAACCTTCTTCTTCGACGCCTTCGCCGCGCCAAGTGATCTCACGCCCAATGACTGCGAAGGATTTTTCGACAAACTCGCGCACTGAATGCAGTTCGCCCGTTGCTAAGACGTAATCGTCGCCCTGATCCTGCTGAAGCATGCGCCACATACCGTCAACGTAATCGCGTGCGTGCCCCCAATCCCGCCGGGCGTCGAGGTTGCCGAGAAAAAGCATAGGCTGCAAGCCAACCTCGATGGCCGCCACCGCGCGGGTGATCTTCCGCGTGACGAAAGTCTCGCCGCGCTGTGGGCTCTCATGATTGAACAAGATGCCATTCGAGGCATGCATGCCGTAGGCTTCGCGGTAGTTCACCGTGATCCAGTAGGCGTAAAGCTTTGCGGCACCGTAGGGGCTGCGCGGGTAGAATGGCGTGATCTCATTCTGCGGAATGGCCTGAACCTTGCCGTAGAGTTCCGAGGTGGAGGCCTGATAGAAACGGGTATTATCGTTGAGCTTGAGGATGCGGATCGCTTCTAGAAGCCGCAGCGTTCCCATGCCATCCGAGTTCGCAGTGTATTCCGGTGTCTCGAAGCTGACTTGGACGTGGCTCTGTGCACCAAGATTGTAGATCTCGTCCGGCTTCGTCTCCTGTACAATTCGAATGAGGTTTGTAGAATCAGTAAGATCACCATAATGCATGTAGAAACCAGCCGCGTCGATATGCGGGTCGCGATAGATGTGATCTACACGTCCCGTGTTAAACGACGATGATCTTCGCTTTAAGCCATGCACCTCATAATCCTTCCGCAATAGTAACTCAGATAAATAGGCGCCATCCTGCCCGGTTACACCTGTAATTAACGCAACTTTTTTCTTTGTCATCTTATAAAGATCCTTACAATATTAATTTTAAGCTGATGCGGCCGGCTCGTTCTGTAGAAACCATTCGTAGGTCGAAGTAATGCCTTCGCGTAGCGAAACTTTTGCCTGCCAGCCGGCCTGTACAAGCCGGCTAACATCTAAGCGCTTGCGAGGCGTGCCGTCTGGCTTGGTAGCATCGTAAACGAAATTACCATTATAACCTATAATTTCAGCAACGAGTTCGGCTAATTCGCTAATCTTCAAATCTTCTCCTGTGCCGACATTAATTATGTCCTCCGATGAATAACTTTTCATCAGATGAACGCAAGCATCTGCTAGGTCGTTAACGTGTAAAAATTCGCGGTAGGGGTCACCCGTGCCCCAGATTAGCACATCTCCACCCTTCCGCTTGGCTTCGTGAATCTTGCGAATGAGCGCGGGCAAGACGTGGCTAGATGTGAGATCAAAATTGTCGAAGGGGCCGTATAGGTTTGTCGGCATCGCGGAAATAATGTCGCTACCATATTGTCGGCGATAGGCTTGGCCAAGTTTGATCCCGGCAATTTTAGCGATAGCATATGCCTCGTTGGTGGGTTCGAGAGCACCTGTTAGAAGGGCACTTTCTACGATAGGTTGGGCTGCCATCTTTGGGTATATGCAGGAGGAGCCAAGGAGAAGTATTTTAGCGACGTTAGCCTGCCGCGCCGCTTCCAGCACGTTCATCTGGATCGCAAGATTGTCGTAAAGGAAGTCCGCCGGCCGCGTGTCGTTGGCGAAGATACCACCGACTTTAGCAGCTGCCAGGAAAATCATGTCCGGCCGGTGTCTAGTCATCCAGGCGCGCACGGCTGATTGTTCACGCAGGTCGACGTCGCCGCGATCCGCCGTAAGGATATCGCACCCTTCGTTAGCAAGGCGCCGCACGATTGCTGATCCGACCATACCATGATGGCCTGCAACCCATACACGTTTACCTGAAAGTCGATAGATCATCAAATACACCTTCCAGACATGATGGAAACAACAATCAAATATATTTAATATTATAAATATATTAAATGTATTTGATTTGATGATAATATTATGAACGCCTCTTACTAAATAGAGATTTGATCGTATTATACCGGGTATTGTGGCAAAGCGTGAGCCCAAATTTCACAATGATCGCACAACCCATTTAATAAAACCATAGCTAGGCTGTCGCGAATTTCCTAAACAATATGAATTAAAAAATTATCCTAGTGGTACCAATGCAAGGTACTTTGCCTCCCGCTTCCTGTGGCGACGCGACGATACTGCTTTAGTTATCCGATTGGCCACTCAAATTTGTTAGTCACCTAGCAAATGGTTTTGTCGCAGTTGGGCTACCACGACTGTTCTTTACGGGGCGGAATGACTGGCTCGACCCGGCACTGCTTGCGGCGACGGAGTGCCGGCGGACTTGAACAGCCCCAGTCTCACATATGCAGCGGGGACGCAGATGGGGACGGCCTTGCCCACGGCGGGGTACGGCGCCCTAATTCATCATCACCTGCAGCGCGAACTGCTCTTGGCTTTCGCCGACCGTCATCACCGCCGCCCTAGGCGCGCATAAAACCTTAGTCGATAACCCGTCTTAGCTGTGCCCGGACGCTTTACCGATCGCCTCAACCTGGCCTTCCTCCAATGGTGGTGGACTGGTGTGCATCAACAAAGTACTAACGAGCGCGTACTACTGCGGCGTCTACGAAATACCCCCGCTGAAATCGCCCAAAGTATCAGTATACTCTTGCATGTACCGTAGCACTCAGTCGAACACGCTAGCCTGCTATTAGCAGTAGAACTGACATTATAAGGTCTCAACAGGACTATAGTAAGACTTTAAGGCGCCCAAAGTGCGCCACGCGCGCAGGATCCACAGCATGACGTTTAGGACTTAACTGCGATCCTCCGCGAGCCGGCTTGTGCCCAGCTTTTGCGAAGGCAGCCGGCTTGGCAACTTGGAGCCATTGCGCGTGGGTCATTCGTAGCATCGCATGCTAGCCACATGGGGGAATCACTCCACAGGTGAAACCTTCGTTAAGACACTTCAGTAGTGACGCCCCTACGATCGTCTCCGAAAGGCGTTCAGCCGGTTGAGAAGTGGCTTGAGCTTCGCGCGCAGGCGCAGCCGTCGGCGCAGTTCGGGCACGAGCCCGAGGACCGCCAGGAGCGCCACCGTCCTCTTGAAGCGCAGGCCGGGCTGGACACCGATGAGGAGATCGGCCAGGGGCGCGCGCTCCTGCCAGAGCTCAGACATCATCCCGACCTCGGCGGCTGCGCAGGAATCCGAGAGCCGCACAGCCGGGTCGGCCAGCAGCATCGCGGTGTCCTCGAGCGCGAGCTGATAACCAGGCGAAAAGTTGCCGCGGGCCTCGTCGTAGGCGATCTTCCACATGAAGGCCGTGCCCCTTGAGTAGATCAGGACGCACATGCTGATCGGTTCGCCGTCCAGGGTCAGCGCGCTGACCTTGCCGCGCCCCTGAGCCGCGAGGGCGCCAAGCCCGCCCCGCAGGAAGGCCGCGTGCTTCGCATTCGACTGCATGGCGCTGCCGCGCTGGCCCTTCCAGCCCAGCGCCTCCAGGGCGAGGAACTGGTCCACCGCCGCCGGCACGGCTGCGCCCTCGTGTACGACGTAAGCCACCTCGCCCTGGCGCCCGAGCTTGGAGCGCAGCTGCCTCAGCTTGGCGCGGCGCGAGCCGGACAGGGTCTGGCGTAGGTATGCTTCGGCGTCGAGCGCGGTCTCCAGCATCGCCCGGCGGTGGCGCGCCCGCACCTTCACGGCGCAGCGCCCCTCGGCCTGTAGCGCGTCGAGGGCGCCCTGGAAGGACCCGTCCGTGCGGCAGTTGAGGTCGAGGAGCTTCGGCAGGCTCCGGTCGGCCCGGAGAAGGGCGAACCACGCAGCCAGCACGTCCCGGGCCCAGTCGGGCCGGACCAGGGGACTGCCGAGGGAGGCCAGGGGGACGGCGGGGGCTCGCAGGCGCGCGACGAGGCCGCGCCGCTCCAGGGCGAAGGCCCAGACACCGACGAGGCGCTGTTCCGGGTCCCAGGCCAGCAGGACGACGAGGGGCGTGTCGGGATCGGCTGCTTGCGCGGCATCCAGCATCGCCGGCTCGAGGAAGACGTTCGCCTCCGGCGTCGCGTCAACGAGGTCGCGAAACGCGGGTTCGAGGCCCGCGAACCGGTGCGTGTCGACGCGCTCGACCCGCAAGCCCCGATCCGAGAGGTCCGAGCGCGGGGCGACTCCGGCGGCGGGATGGACGGCCTCGGCCAGGATCTGCGCGGGGGCGTCGAAGGTCTGTATCGCGGTCAACGTTGGTGTTCTCCGTCTGGAAACGCGGACGGTAACGGACCCTCCACCGGTCCGGTCCGTCCCCATTCACTTCGTGCATCGCCTGACAAGAGCAGCACGAAGACCGGATCGGCTATGAGCCGAGAGCGTAAAGAAACATCGTTGGCGATCCCTGCAAAATAATCGGCTCGGCGTTTCTTCACATCGGAGTTCCAATCTGGTTTCCACAACCCTCACGGACGGATTCACCTGTCGAGGGTTTCAGCAAACGCACCTGGGTTTGGTATGCGTCGGCCCCTGGTGTCACCGCGCCGGAGATCGGCAGGGCAGGGACGCCGGGGCGATCCGCGCTCTCTGGCAGCCCGTTCCGGACAGGGCGAGGCTCGGTTTTCCCCGGATTGAAAAGACTCTTCTCCGTGGTGTGCAGGGCTTTGCACCCTGTCGGGTACGGCTCGGGCGGGGCCAGGTCGGTGCGCTTGCGCTTGCCGCCCCGCTTGATCCAGGCCTGCCAGTCCTGGCTGACGATGCGCACCAGGTTGGAGGCGTTCCGGCGGCCCGGGTAGCGCCGTTCCTCGATCGTGAGGAGTTCGTCGCCTGCAGCTAGGCGCAGAGCGCTCTGCGC
>NZ_BPQL01000072.1 GCF_022179225.1 Methylobacterium goesingense | reverse complement strand
GACCTCGTCCTTGGGTCCGAAGGCCTGGGCGCGGCCGTCGGCCATCATCAGGATGAGGTCGAGGGCGGCGAGCGCGGAAGGGCGGTGGGCGATGACGATGCAGACGCCCCCGCGCCGGCGCACGCCGAGGATCGCCCCCGTGAGCGCGTGCTCGCCCTCGGCGTCGAGGTTGGCGTTGGGCTCGTCGAGGACGACGAGGAAGGGGTCGCCGTAGAGGGCGCGGGCCAGGCCGATGCGCTGGCGCTGGCCGGCGGACAGCCCCGCCCCGCCCTCGCCGATGCGGGTGTCGTAGCCCTCCGAGAGGCGCAGGACGAGGTCGTGCACGCCGGCCGCGCGGGCGGCGGCGATCACGGCCTCCGGGGTGGCGTCCGGATCGAAGCGGGCGATGTTCTGCGCGACGGTGCCGGCGAAGAGCTCGATCTCCTGGGGCAGGAAGCCGAGATGGGGGCCGAGGTCGTCGGCCGACCACTGGTCCAGCGCCGCCCCGTCGAGGCGGACCTTGCCGCGCACCGCCGGCCAGACGCCGATGAGGGCCCGCACCAGGCTCGACTTGCCCGACGCCGAGGGGCCGATGACGCCCAGGCCCTGGCCGGCCTGGAGAGCGAGGCTCACGTCCTGCACGACGAGGCGCTGGGTGCCGGGGGGCGCCACGCTGATGCCCTCGACCTGGAGGGAGCGGCAGGGCGCCGGCAGGGCGTGGGGCTGGGCCGGTGCCGGCATGCGGGCGAAGAGCTCGGACAGGCGGGCCCAGGACTGGCGGGCTTGGACGAAGCCCTTCCAGTTGGCGATGGCGAGTTCGGCCGGCGCCAGCGCGCGGGCGACCAGGATGGAGGACGCGATGATGATGCCGGCACTGGCCTGGCCGTTGATGACGAGGTAGGCGCCGAGCGCCAGCACGCCCGATTGCAGGGCCATGCGGAAGACCTTGGATGCGGCGCCGTAGCCGCCGGCGATGTCGGAGGCGCGCTGCTGGGCCTGGCGGTAGTCGCCGTTGGCGAGCCCCCAGCGGTCGGCAAAGCGCGCCTGCATGCCGAGTGCTGCCAGCACCTCGGCGTTGCGGCGCCCGGCTTCCGCCAGGCCGTTGCGGCGCAGGCCGTGGCCGGTGGCGGTCTGGGCGGGGTCGCGGGTGGCCCGGTCGGTGAGGAGGGC
>NZ_BPQL01000071.1 GCF_022179225.1 Methylobacterium goesingense | reverse complement strand
GGCGCCGGCAAGCCCGCGACGGCGCTGGGCCTCGACAAGGCCGACCTCGCGGGCTTGCCGGCGCCGACGGAGCGGGACAGGGGCGGGTTGCTGCGCAAGGTGCCGTCCGCGCCGATGGCCATGACCTGACCCGTCTCGCCGAGACCGCCGCGATCCGAGAGGGTCCGGTCGAACAGGGCGGGCGTCAGGCGCAGGAGAACGAAGCCGATGCGCGACGCCTCCTGGCCGGTGCCCATGGCGACGTTGGCGCGGCGGGCGATGGACCGCCCGATGAAGGCGGAGGGAGCCGCTTCCGCCGGGTAGGCGGCGTAATCCTCGTAGAGCGTCGCGTCGGCATCGGCGCTCTTCAGGCGCGCCACAAGGCGGGCGAGCCCCGTCGCGGCGTACTCGGGCTCGGTGAGCGTGCGGCCGAAATCGGCCCCCTTGGTGGTGGTGTAGACGATGCGGCCGTCCTCGGAGACGAAGACGAGGTCGGCATAGCCGGGCCGCTCCAGGAGCTTGCGGGCGACCTCCTGCACCTTGGCGTGGCGGCGGCCGTACATCGTGCCAGCCGCCTCGGCGCCGAGGCGCGCCTCGCGGGTGGTGCCCTCCGTGTAGGTCCGGACGAGGCCGGCGAAGTCGGCCTTGGCCGGGTCGAGGGCTTCGACGAGGTCGCCGAAATTGCCGCCGACCTGCGGGTTGCCCGCCACCGTGACGAGGTCGCCGCCGACGCGCTCGGCCACCAGCTCGATGCCGGCCTTGCGGGCCGAGGCGGCGAATTGCAGGCGCTCCTGGGCGGCGTCGGTGAGGCCCGACCGGGCACTGTACCAGCTCAGTCCCCCCATCACGCTGGCGCTGACGAGGGCCAGCCCGACGGTGATCGCCGGCAAGCGGACGTTGAGGCTGGTGAGACGCGGCATTCGGGACGACCGGTGAGAGGTTCGGGCGTCCCTCTTATGCAGAAAACCTCAATTAAAACTTTCGCGATTCTCTATCGACTAAGCATTCAAAATACCACGGGTGTGGATTATCGCGAACCGCGCCCGATCCCGGGTCACGATGTCTCGGTTCGATTGTCCGGCGTCAGGCCGCCGCGTCGGCCGGGCCACGACCATCGTCGAGGAACATCCGGTAGGCGGGATTGTCGGTCTCGTCGAAGCAGGGATAGTCCAGCGCCGCGAGGGCGGCGTCGAAGCGGGGGCGCTCGGCTGGCGGCACGTCGATGCCGGCGAGGACCCGGCCGTAATCGGCGCCGTGGTTGCGGTAGTGGAACAGCGTGATGTCGAAGCCGTCCCCCAGCGCGTCGAGGAACTTCATCAGCGCGCCCGGCCGCTCCGGGAACTGGAAGCGGTACAGGCGCTCGTCGGTGAGGCCGGTGGCGCGTCCGCCGACCATATAGCGGATATGGACCTTGGCCATCTCGTTGTCGCTCATGTCGACGGCGCGGTAGCCGGCCGCTCGCAGCGAATCCAAGAGGGCGTGCTTCTCCCGCAGGCCGCCCGCGAGGTTGATGCCGACGAAGATCTGCGCGTCGGCCGCCGCCGCATGCCGGTAGTTGAACTCGGTGATCGCCCGGGGCCCGAGGGTCTGGATGAAGGCGCGATAGGCGCCCGGCCGCTCGGGGATGGTGACGCCGAGGAGGACCTCGCGCTGCTCGCCGATCTCGGCGCGCTCGGCGATATGGCGCAGGCGGTCGAAGTTGAGGTTCGCCCCGCTGGAGATCGCCACCAGCGTGCCGGTGCTTGCACCGGTGCCGGTGCCGTTCTCCTGGCGGGCCGCGTAGGCCTTGGCGCCGGCAAGCGCCAGGGCGCCGGAGGGCTCCGAGATGGCGCGGGTGTCGTCGAAGATGTCCTTGACCGCCGCACACATGGCATCGGTGTCGACGGTGATGACCTCGTCGAGGAATTCGCGGCAGAGCCGGAAGGTCTCCGCACCCGCTTCCCGCACGGCGACGCCGTCGGCGAAGAGACCCACGGTCGGCAGGACCACGCGCTCGCCCGCCGCCAGGGCCGCGGCCATGCAGGCGGCATCGTCGGGCTCGACGCCGATGACCTTGGTCTCGGGCCGGAGGTACTTGACGAAGGTGGCGATGCCGGCCGCGAGCCCGCCGCCGCCGATGGGGACGAAGATCGCCTCGATCGGCCCGGAATGCTGGGTCAGGATCTCCATCCCGATGGTGCCCTGGCCCGCGATTACGTCCGGATCGTCGAAGGGATGCAGGAAGGTCAGGCCGTCGCGTGCCTCAAGCTCTCGGGCATGGCCCAGGGCCTCGTCGAAGGCATCGCCGAACAGGATGACCTCGGCGCCTCGGGCCCGGCAGGCATCGACCTTGATCGCCGGGGTGGTGCGCGGCATCACGATCACCGCGCGGACGTTGAGGCGGGCAGCGGCGAGCGCCACCCCCTGCGCGTGGTTGCCGGCCGAGGCGCAGACGACGCCCTTCGCCAGGAGGTCCGGGGCGAGGCCCGACATCTTATTGTAGGCGCCGCGCAGCTTGAACGAGAAGACCGGCTGCAGGTCCTCGCGCTTCAGGAGCACCGGACGGGCCAGGCGCTTCGACATGCGCGGCATCGGGTCCAGGGGGCTCTCGATGGCGACGTCGTAGACGCGGGCGGTGAGGATCTTGCGGATGTAGTCGGTCAAGGAGACACGGGCTCCGGTGGCGGCGCAGTACGGGATGCAGCAGCCCGCACATAGGCCCTCGGCCCGTAAGAAGCGAGCGCCGCACCGTCGCGCGGTTTGGATGCCACGGCTCCCGGAGACCTGGCCCCAGGGCGTAGGTGCAGGGGCCGAGCACCCCCGATTGGACCGGGCAGATACGCGGCGGGAATACGAACCCCACCGCGTTTCCATATCGGATCGGTTCCGATCGATCTGCCTTGGAGAGCGGATTGAGCTTCGCTCAAACGCCGTTTGGAGCAGCCCCCACACAGGCGCCGGTCCGATCGACCTGAGGTCGATCAGCCCTTCTTCTTGTAGGCCTGGATGGCGTTCTGGCAGCCGGGGGACAGCTTCGACATGTTCTTCTCGAAGCAGGCCTGGGTCTCGGGGCCATCCTGCGGCGGCAGGCCGGCGCAATGGGTCGCGAAGTCGCCCGCGCATTGCTGCTGCAGGACGGCCTTATCCTCGGCGCTCATGGGCGCGGCGAAGGCCGTGCCTGCGACCGCACTCGCCAGCGCGATGCCCAGTCCGAAACGTACCCACATGATTTGCCTCCGATCCACCCGGTTCATCCAGGCTCGGGGGCAAGAACGTCGCTGCGAGCCCAAGCGTTGCACCGGCCCTCCCGAGGCGGGACGCTGCACCCCGTGAGACCTCGGGGCGCAGCGCCGGCGGATCGGCGCCCGCCTCGGGGTCGGATGCGGTTCGGAGCCCGGCCTACTGACCGGCCGGCTTCGGCGCGGGAGCCGGCGTAACGGGCGCTCCCGGAGGCGACGCCGCGGGCGGGGGCGCCGGGGTGGTGACCGGCGGCGGATTGGCGGCGTTGGATTTTTCCGCCTTCTTCTCGTCGTTGCAGGCACCGAGGGCGAGCAGGCCGACGAGGGGTAGCAGGGTGCGCATGCGCATGGGCGTTCCTCCTGAGGTGGATGCGTTCTTTCGAACGCCGCCAGAAACGTCGCACCCGTCGAAAGCGTTCAGATCGACTCTTTGCCGAGGATCGGCCGGGAGGATCGGCCGGCGCTATCCGGTCAGGTCAGGCGCTCGATCAGCGCCGCGATCCAGATCATGGCTGCGATTCCCTGCGCCATGAAGGTCCCGGCTGAGGCGAGATCCTTGACGATGCCGATCTTCGGATGCTGTGCGGGATGGAGATGGTCGCACAGCTTCTCGATCGCCGTGTTCAGGAATTCGGCCGCCAGCATGAGGAGCAGGCTGACCAGCAGCCCGACTCGAACCCAGAGGCTGGAGCCGAGGAGGAGGGCCAGCGGCACGCCGAGGACGAGCAGGACCAGTTCGAGCCGGATCGCCCGCTCCGTCCGGGCGCCGTGGAGAAGGCCGCGCCAGGAATTCAGGAAGGCGAGATAGAGGGCGTGCATGTCACGAACCGGCCGGAACGCCGCGCGCGATCCATTTTGCCACGATGGGCCCGGTCACCAGCACCACGAACAGCCGCAGCGTCTGCACCGCGAGGACGAAGGACACGTCGACTTTGGACCCGACCGCGATGATCGCCACCGAATCGAGCCCGCCCGGACTCGTGGCGAGGTAGGCCGTGAGGAAGTCGATGGGGAGCAGGAAGGTCAGACCGTAGGCCCAGCCGCCGCACAGGGCGATGACCCCGAGGGTGGCGACGACGATGCCCGGCATGGCACCGAGCGTCTCGCGTAGGGTCTCGCGGCGGAAGCGCAGGCCGACATACCAGCCGATGGTGGCGTAGGCGAGATCGAGGACCGGCATCGGCACCGCCATCGACACGAGGCCGGAGGCGTGGAGCGCCGCCCCGAGCAGCATCGGCCCGGTCAGCGCGAAGGCCGGCAGCCGCAGGAGCTTGGCCAGCCCGGCGCCGCAGGCGGCGACCGCGAGGGTCGCCCCGAGCGCGAGGGGTGCCACCCGCGCGGGGTCGGGGGGCGGTACGACGTTGGAGACGTCGGTGAGCAGCCGCGCCATGATGGAGGCCGAGAGCACCACCGCCACCACGCGCACGTATTGCATGAAGGCGACGAGGCGGGGGTCGGCTCCGTATTCCTCAGACATCGCCACCATGGCGGCGGCCCCGCCGGGCGACGAGCCCCAGGCGGCGGTGGAGCCCGGCAGGATGCGCAGGCGGGTCAGGGCCCAGCCGACGGCGGCGCCGACGAGGACGGTGACGAGCACGACGGCGAGAATGAGGAAGCCGTCATCCACCACGGTGCCGACGATCTCCCCCGTCACGGTGTGGGCGACGAGGCAGCCGATCATCGCCTGGGCGGCCTGGAAGCCGAATTTCGGCACGGACAGATTGGCGCCGCCGACCCCGAAGGCGATGGCCGCCACCATCGGCCCGAGCAGGAGGGCCGCCGGGAAATGCGCGTGGTCTAGGGCGTAGGCCAGAAGGGCGGAGGCGCCGAGAAGAGCCGCCCAACGGCCGAGGAAGCGCAGTGAGAGCACGGGAATGCCGGGGAAAGGGCGGGCAGGAACAGCCCGTCGCGCCGGGCGCTACACCGGATCGGCCACGCTGTCACGGCGCCCCACGCGCGGACGCGCCACGCCGTCGTCGCGGCAGGCGGTGGTGCCCGCCGGGGCGTGGGCGCGGAAGAACGCGGCGAGATGCGCGAGGCCGTCGGCGCGGGGATCGCTGGTGCGCCAGGCCAGCGCCACGGTGCGGCCGGGGCCGTCGACATCGAAGCTGCGGGTCACCGTGAGGCCGCTGGGATCGGGTCCGGCGGGCACCGCGAGGGCCGGGAGCAGCGTATAGCCCGCCCCCGCCGCCGCCATCGAGCGCAGGGTCTCCAGGCTGGTGGCGTGGCGTCCGGCGGCCGAGCCGGCCCCGCAGGCCGCCACGGTCTGGTCGCGCAGGCAATTGCCCTCGTCGAGAAGGAGGAGATCGGGGCCGGCGATGTCGGTGGCCCGCAACGCCCCGCCTCGGGCAAGCGGGTGCTCGGCCGGGCAGGCGAGCAGGAACGGTTCGACGAAGAGGGGCGAGACGGTCAGGCCCGAGGCCGGGACCGGCAGGGACACGAGCGCGGCATCGATGCGGCCATTGCGCAGACCCTCGAGGATCTCGGCCGTGCGCGCCTCGCTGAGCGCCAGGGCAAGGAGCGGGAACTCCTGGCGCAGAGTGCGCAGGATCAGCGGAAACAGGTAGGGTCCGAGGGTCTGGATCGCCGCCAGGACGAGGCGGCCGGTGAGGGGCGCGCCGCGTCCTTCGCTCGCCAGCGCGAGAAGCCGCTGAGCCTCGGCGATCACGATTCGGGCCTGTCGCACGATGGTCTGCCCTGCCGGCGTCAGCATCACCCGCCGGTTGCTGCGCTCGAACAGGGCGATCCCGAGGAGATCCTCCAGCTTACGGACCTGAACGCTGAGGGTCGGCTGACTGATGTTGCAGCGCTCTGCGGCCCGGCCGAAGTGCATCTCGTCGGCGACGGCCACCACGTATTCGAGATCGCGCAGCGAAAGGCCGGACAGGTTCATAGGCAATGCCTATCATCATGTTCGCAACGATGCATTGGCCAAATGATACAGGGTGGGTTCATAAGGCTGCCTCGGAACCATTCCAGGTTTTCAGAGCCAGGGTCTGGACGCGGCCACCGCCGTGTCGACCCTATCCGAGCGAGAGAGCACCGCATGAGCGATCAGCGCCCGATTCTCACCACCCGCCAGGGCCATCCGGTTCGCGACAACCAGAGCACCCGCACGGTTGGCGAGCGTGGCCCCGCGACCCTCGAGAACTACCAGTTCATCGAGAAGATCACACATTTCGACCGTGAGCGGATTCCCGAGCGCGTGGTGCATGCCCGCGGCGCCGGCGCGCACGGCTACTTCGAGGCCTACGGCAAGATCGGCAACGAGCCGGCCTCCAAATACACCCGCGCCCGCGTCCTGAACGAGACCGGCGTGAAGACGCCGATGTTCGTGCGCTTCTCGACCGTGGCCGGCGCCAAGGAGAGCCCGGAGACCGAGCGCGACCCGCGCGGCTTCGCGGTGAAGTTCAAGACCGTCGACGGCAACTGGGACCTCGTTGGCAACAACCTCAAGGTCTTCTTCATCCGCGACGCGATCAAGTTCCCCGACATGATCCATGCGTTCAAGCCGGACCCGGTGACCAACCGCCAGGAGGCATGGCGCTTCTTCGACTTCGTGGCCCAGCACCCCGAAGCCATCCACATGGTCACCCACCTGAAGTCGCCATGGGGCATCCCCGCCAACTATCGTGAGATGGAGGGTTCGGGCGTCAACACCTACAAGCTGGTCAACGACCAGGGCGAAGCCGTGCTTTGCAAGTTCCACTGGGAGCCGAAGCAGGGCATCCGCAACCTGACCTCGGCCCAGGCGTCCGAGATCCAGGCGAAGGATGTCGGCCACGCCACGCGCGACCTCTACGACAACATCAAGGCCGGTAACTTCCCCGAGTGGGAGTTCTGCGTGCAGATCATGCCCGACGGCCCGAACGATCACCTGTCGTTCGATCCCCTCGACGACACCAAGCTCTGGCCGGTCGAGGACTTCCCCCTGCTGCCCGTCGGCCGCATGGTGCTGGACCGGGTGCCGGACAACTTCTTCGCGGAAGTCGAGCAGTCGGCCTTCGGAACCGGCGTCCTCGTGGACGGCATCGACTTCTCGGACGACAAGATGCTCCAGGGGCGCACGCTGTCCTACTCGGACACGCAGCGTCACCGCGTCGGCGCCAACTACCTGCAGCTGCCGATCAACGCGCCTCAGCCGGGTGTGAAGGTCTATTCGAACCAGCGCGACGGCCAGATGACCTACAGCGTCGACGGCACCGGCCCGAACCGCCACATCAACTACGAGCCCTCGACGCTCGCCGAGGGCCTGCGCGAGGCGCCGAAGCCCGCGCGCGACTACCACCAGCCGGTCCAGGGCAACCTCGGCCGCTACCAGACCTCGCGCACCGAGGACGACTACACCCAGGCCGGCGTGCGCTACCGCTCGTTCCAGGATTGGGAGCGCGACGACCTGATCGCCAACCTCGTCGGCGACATGAAGCAGTGCCCGGAAGCCATCCAGCTGCGGATGGTCTGGCACTTCCTCCATGCCGATGAGGATTACGGACGCCGCGTCGCCGAGGGTGCGGGCATCGACATCGAGAAGGCCCGCGCCCTGCCGCCGCTGCCGGGCCGCGCCGCCCCGGGCAAGCGTCTCCAGGCCGAGACCTACACGGACGGCAGCCAGGCGCACAGCATCGCCGCCGAGTAACCCCTCGGTCGGATTAGGAAGAAGCCCCGCAGGGTCCACGACCCTGCGGGGCTTCTTGCGTTCTGCGCACCCGCTCGGGCGTCGCTCGGCCCGTGCCCGTGGGGCAAACAAAAAGCCCATCCGGTTTCCCGGATGGGCTCGAAAGACCCAGACGTCCCGGACGCGGAGAGCCGCGCCCGAGGCCTCCGGAGAAATTACTCGGCGGCGGCGGTCTTCGCGGCGCTCTTGGCGGCCTTCTCGGCCTTGCGGGCGTCCTTGTTCGCCTTCGAGGCGTCGGCCTTGGCGGCCTTCTCGGCGGGGCGATCGGCGCGCTCGACGATGCGGGCGGACTTACCGCGACGGTCGCGCAGGTAGTACAGCTTGGCGCGACGCACCTTGCCGCGACGGACGACGGCGATCGAGTCGATCAGCGGCGAGTAGAGCGGGAACACGCGCTCGACACCCTCGCCGTAGGAGATCTTGCGGACGGTGAAGCTCTCGTTGAGGCCGCCGCCGGACCGGCCGATGCAGACGCCCTCATAGGCCTGCACGCGGGTACGCTCGCCTTCCTTGACCTTCACGTTCACCGTGACGGTGTCGCCGGGCTGGAAATCGGGGATGGTCTTGCCGAGCGAAGCGATCTGCTCCTGCTCGAGCTGCTGGATGATGTTCATAGGGTACGTCCTGCCGGTGCGCGCCCGAGATCCCCGGATGGGATCGCGTGCGTCAGGATTTCGGCATCCTGTTTTGAATTGAGGCGGGCCTTACACGAGGTGTCGGCCTTTGTCCACGGATCGTGGAACTTCGGTGCCCGCCGGCTTCCGGTGCGTGCACCCGCGCGCGAGGTTGAGAAAATCCGCGTCCGGGTCCACATGCAGAGAAGCGACGGGGCATCCCGGCGTCATTCCCGGCCGGCCTTGAACCGGCGCAGCGGACGAGGATTTTTCGTCACCATGTTCATTCAGACCGAAGCCACTCCGAACCCCGCCACCCTGAAGTTCCTGCCCGGCCGTGTGGTCCTGACCGAGGGAACCTTCGAGGCCCGCGACGCCGAGGCCGCCGCCCGCTCTCCCCTGGCGAGCCGGCTGTTCGACGTGGCCGGCGTCAGCGGCGTCTATCTCGGGCACGACTTCATCTCGGTCACCAAGGCCGAGGACGACAACCTCTGGCCGCAGGTGAAGCCGGCGGTGCTCGGCGCCATCATGGAGCATTTCCAGTCCGGCGCCCCGGTGCTGGCCGAAGGCCACGTCGCCGGCAGCGAGGACGCCGAGGAGTTCTTCGATCCGGCCGACCTCGAGACGGTCGAGACCATCAAGGACCTGCTCGAGACCCGCGTGCGCCCGGCGGTGGCCAGCGACGGCGGCGACATCACCTTCCGGGGTTACAAGGAGGGCGTGGTCTACCTTGAGATGAAGGGTGCCTGTTCGGGCTGCCCGTCCTCCACCGCCACCCTGCGCAACGGCGTGCAGAACCTGTTCCGCCACTTCCTGCCGGAAATCCGCGAAGTTCAGGCGATCTGAGGCGCTGGCTCCCTCGCAGGGTGCCTTGTTGAGGATGGCTTGACGCAATCCCGCAACAGGGCCGCCCGAATTTCTCCACGATGGCCGCTCCGCCCTGACGGAGCGGCCATTTTTGTCCTAGGCTGACGCCCTCCCGGGGGGCCTGCGCGCCCGGGGGTGCCGCACGACCGGGAGTGAGTTTGCGTATCCTCGCCATCGACACGGCGCTCGACGCCTGTTCCGTCTGCATCGCCTCGGATGCCACCGACGATCTCCTCGCGCACGAGTCGATGATCCTCGGGCGTGGGCATGCGGAGGCCCTGCTGCCGATGATCGAGTGCGTGGTGTCGCGGGTCACGGGCGGGTTCGAGGCGCTGGACCGGGTCGCCGTCACGGTGGGGCCGGGCAGCTACACGGGCTTGCGCGTCGGCCTCTCGGCGGCCCGCGCGATCGGCCTCGCTACCGGAATCCCGGTGGTCGGCGTCACCACCCTCTCGGCGCTCCTCGCCCCGCTCCTCGCCCTCAACGGTGAGGGCCTCATCGCCGCCGCCATCGATGCCCGGCACGGCGCCGTCTACCTCCAGGCCATGAGCATGACCGACGGCATCGTGGTGCCGCCGAGCCACGTGCCCGTCGCGGAGGCCGCCGCGATGCTCGACGGCACCGTGACCCTGGTGGGCTCCGGTGCGCCCGCCATCGCCGCCGCCTTGAAGGCGCGTGGCCTGACCGTGGAGGTCGCCGGCACCGGTGCCGCCGAGATCGCCTGGATCGCCTCCCTCGGCATGCTCGCCGACCCGGCCCAGGCCCTTGCCCGTCCCCTTTACCTGCGCGGCCCCGACGCCCAGCCGCAGGATCACGCGAGGCTCGCCCGCCGATGACCCGTCCGCTGACGCCGTTCTGGCCGTTCGAGGTCTGGTCTGCCTGGTGGGAGGCCTGGGGCACCGCGCCCTACGTGACGCTGCTGCGCGATTCCGGGCAGGCGCGGGCCCTGGCGCGCATCCACGCCACGGCCTTCGCCCGGCCCTGGGACGCTCACGAATTCGAACGCATGCTGTGCGAGCGCTCCACCGAGGCGCACGCTCTGTGGAAGAACGGCGCGATTCAGGGCTTCGTGCTCTCGCGCAAGGCGGCGGACGAGGCCGAGATTCTCACCGTCGTGCTGGCGCCGGGCGCGCGTGGCGGTGGCCTCTCGCATAAGCTCGTCTCGGCGCACCTGGAACACCTCATCCAGGCCGGCATCCGCACGGTGCATCTCGAGGTCGATCAGGGCAACCTGCCGGCCCAGAAGCTCTACGCCCGCCACGGCTTCCGGCAGGTGGGCGAGCGCACGGGCTATTACGCCCGAGCGGACGGCTCCCGGGCGACCGCGCTGACCATGACGGCGGTGCTGGCGTGAGCCGGTGCGGCTGAGGCCCAAGCGTCGATGACCCGCCGATGACCCGCCTCGGGACGTTCCTGCGCTTGATTCTCTGCGCGCTCGCCTTCCTCGTCGTCGTCGGGCCGCACCTGCTGAGCTTGCGCTTCGGACGCGGGCGGATCGCGGCCTGGACGCCGGTGCTCTTCCACCGCGTCTTCGTCGGGCTGTTCGGCCTGCGCGTGAGCCAGAGCGGGACGCCGCCGGAGGCCGGGGAGCCGGCCCTGGTGCTCTCGAACCACGTCTCCTGGCTCGACATCATCGTGCTGGGCTCCCTGCGGCCGCTCTCCTTCGTGGCGAAGTCGGAGATCGCCGGCTGGCCGGTGGTCGGCACCCTGGCGCGCCTCCAGCGCACGGTCTTCATCGACCGGGCGCGCCGGGCCGACACGGCCAACGTCAACGCCGCGGTGGCGCAGCGCCTGTCCCAGGGCGATCTGATCGTGCTCTTCGCCGAGGGCACCACGGGGGACGGCACCCGGCTGCTGCCCTTCCGCTCCTCACTGGTGGGCGCCGCGCGCGCGGCCCTGGCGGGGGAGGGGGGCGGACCGGACCGCATCCGCCTGCAGCCCCTCGCGATCACCTATCCGCGCCGCAACGGCCTGCCGGTGACGCGGACCGAGCGGCCGGAGGTGGCCTGGTACGGCGACATGGATCTGGCCCCCCACCTCTCCGCCTTCCTGGCGGGCGGACCCCTCGACATCCACGTGGTCTGGGGCGCGCCGATAGCCGTCGAGGCCGGCACCGACCGCAAGCGCGCCACGGCGCTCGCCGAGGCCTGCGTGCGCGAGGCCGTGCAGCGCGGGACGACCGGACGTCCACCGGTCGGGCCGGTCTGGAGCGGCCGGCGCCGCGCGCGTGCCCTGGATGCGGCCTCCGTGCCGGAGGCGGGCCTGCCCGCGGGCTAAGCAGGTTTCGCGAAAGTGGTCGCCGGTTTTGCGGTAAAAACCTGCTATATATCAAAGAGCTGAGCAGGGTGAAGCGTTGGCTCGCAAAGGCGAACCTGCTTAGGTCATGGCGACGCGGTCGCCGATCCGTGCTAAGGGCGTGCGCGTCGCCCCACCTGCGGAACCGGACTGTTGAAGAAAGCCTTCGTCAAATCCTACGGCTGCCAGATGAACGCCTACGACGCCGCCCGAATGGCGGATGTGCTCGGCGCCGAGGGCTACGCGGCCACGGACGTGGTGGAGGAGGCGGACGTCGTCATCCTCAACACCTGCCACATCCGTGAGAAGGCTGCCGACAAGGTCTATTCCGAACTCGGTCGCCTGCGCGTGCTGAAAGGGGAGCGGGCGCAGGCCGGCCGCGACACCCGGATCGTGGTGGCGGGTTGCGTCGCCCAGGCCGAGGGCGCCGAGATCCTGGCCCGGGCGCCGACCGTCGACGTGGTGGTCGGTCCCCAGAACTATCACCGCCTGCCGGACCTGCTCGCCCGTTCGGCCACCAAGCGCGTGGTCGACACCGAGTTTCCGGTCGAAGACAAGTTCGACCACCTGCCGGCGCGGCGCACCCACGGGGTCGCCGCCTTCCTCACCGTGCAGGAGGGCTGCGACAAGTTCTGCGCATTCTGCGTCGTGCCCTATACCCGCGGCGCGGAGGTCTCTCGCTCGGTGGACGCGATCTTGGCGGAGGCGGAGAAGCTGGTGCGCGGCGGGGTCCGCGAGATTACCCTGATCGGCCAGAACGTGAACGCCTATCACGGCCTCGGGCGTGACGGTGCCAGCGCCACCCTGCCGGTGCTGATGCGCGAACTGGAGCGCCTGCCGGGCATCCTGCGCCTGCGCTACACCACCAGCCATCCCAACGACATGGACGACGACCTCATCGCGGCCCATGGCACGATCCCGGCGCTGATGCCCTACCTGCACCTGCCGGTGCAATCCGGCTCGGATCGCGTCCTGAAGGCGATGAACCGAAAGCATACCGGCGACGCCTATCGGCGGATCATCGAGCGGGTGCGCGCGGCCCGGCCCGACATCGCCCTGTCGTCGGACTTCATCGTCGGGTTTCCAGGCGAGACCGACGCGGAGTTCGAGGACACGATGCGGATGGTGCGCGACATCGGTTTCGCCAGCGCCTACTCGTTCAAGTACAGCCCCCGCCCCGGCACCCCGGCGGCCGAGAGCGCCGACGCGGTGCCGGAGACGGTGAAGTCCGAGCGCCTCGCCGCGCTTCAGGCCCTCCTCGACGCGCAGCGCCACGCCTTCAATGCGTCCGCCGTCGGTACGGTGGTGGAAGTCCTGGTGGAAAAGGCCGGGCGGCATCCCGGCCAGGTCGCGGGCAAGACGCCGCACCTCCTGCCGGTTCAGTTCGACGCGCCTGCCTCGACCATCGGCAGCGTGGTGCCGGTGCGCGTCGTGCGCGCCGGCTCGAACAGCCTGTTCGGCGAGGCCGTGCACCCGGGCGAAACCGCCGATGCGGCGGCCGCGTGAGCCCGTGCTTCGCGGGGGCCGGGCGATACGCCGCGCCGGCCGGCGACTGGACGGCGCGCAACGAATTCCGATCTCAGCACCTTCACCGGGCGCAGGCCGCGTACCGGCCGCGAGCGTGATGAGCGAATGAAGGACAATGGCGTGCCGGGATCTGAAGGGTCGAGTGGACGCGGCGGGCCCTTGCGCGGGCGCGGCCCGGCGGCGCGCGCCGGGGGGCTGATCGAGACCGAGGAGGTCTCCCTCACCTTCGACGACAACCGCCTCGCCAGCCTGGTCTTCGGGCAGTACGACCAGAACGTCGCCCATATCGAGCGGCGCCTCGGCGTCACCGCCACGGCTCTGGGCAACCACCTCGTGGTCAAGGGTGGCGTCGAGGCGGCGGAGAAGGCCCGCAAGGTCTTCGAGCGCCTCTATGCGCGGGTGCGGGCGAGCGGTCTGCCCCTCACCCTCGGCGATGTCGACGGGGCGATCCAGGAGACGACGCAGCAGGGCAACCTGTTCCCGGCCGCCGAGGTCAGCGCAGAACCGGACCGGGCGGTATTCGACCAGATCGCCACTCGCAAGCGCGGAGCCGTGCGAGCCCGGAACGCGGCGCAGGATTCCTACATCAAGGCCCTGCGCAGCCACGAGCTCGTCTTCGCCGAAGGCCCGGCCGGCACCGGCAAGACCTGGCTTGCGGTCGGTCACGCGGTTTCCCTGCTGGAGCAGGGCCACGTGGAGCGCTTGATCCTGTCACGCCCCGCCGTGGAGGCCGGCGAGCGCCTCGGCTTCCTGCCCGGCGACATGCGCGAGAAGGTCGATCCCTACCTGCGCCCGATCTACGACGCGCTCTACGACTTCATGGAATCGCGCCACGTCGACCGCAGCCTCCAGACCGGGATCATCGAGATCGCCCCGCTCGCCTTCATGCGCGGGCGTACGCTCACCAATGCCGTGGTGTTGCTCGACGAGGCCCAGAACACGACCTCGATGCAGATGAAGATGTTCCTCACCCGGCTGGGCGAGAACTCCCGCATGATCATCACGGGCGATCCGAGCCAGATCGATCTGCCGCCCGGCCAGAAATCCGGGCTGGTCGAGGCCGTGCGCGTCCTCGATGGGGTCGAGGGCATCGGCCGCGTCACCTTCCGCGACGTGGACGTGGTGCGCCACGATCTCGTGCGCCGCATCGTCACCGCCTACGAGGCGGCCTCGCACGGGGAGCCCGATGCGGACCGCGGCCCGCCGCCCCGGCGCAGGCCCCTGTCGTGAGCGCCCCGGTGCGGGCGGCCGAGGCCGAGATCGACGTGGCGATCGATGATCCGCGCTGGGAGGGCGTGGCGCCGGACCTCGAGGCTTTCGTGATTCGCGCCGTTGAGGCGGGGCTCGCCGTGGCGCCGGATTCGCCTCGGGGGGCGCTCGAAGTCAGCGTGCTCCTCGCGGACGACGCCACCGTCCAGGACCTCAACCGAACTTGGCGCGGCAAGGACAAGCCCACGAACGTGCTGTCGTTTCCGGCGGCCGAGCAGCCGCTTCAGCCCGGCATGGCCCGGCCGCTCGGCGATGTCGTTCTTGCGTATGACACAATGCTGCGCGAGAGTGCCGAGCAGTCGAAGCCGCTCAGTGATCATCTCGCGCATCTCCTTGTCCATGGCACCCTTCACCTTCTCGGCCAGGACCACGAGACCGGCGACGCCGAGGCCGACGCGATGGAGGCGCTCGAAATCGAGGCTCTCCGGACCCTCGGCGTGCCCGACCCCTACGCGGCCGAGGCCTGAGCCGGCCGAGCGGCGACCCCATTCCGATTCCCAGATCAGAGAGACATGACGAACGATCGAAGTCGCGGCGCGGCCCAGGCCGCGCTCAGTTCCGGTGACGGTGAGCCCCAGGCCCGCGAGCCCTGGTACGACCGCCTCCTGCACGTCTTCCATCTGCGACCGCGCGATTCGCTGCGCGACGACATCGAGGGAGCGCTGGCCGAGCCCGATACCGGCGAGAACGCCTTCTCGCCCCTCGAGCGCGCCATGCTCAAGAACGTCCTCGGCCTGCACAAGGTGCGGGTCGACGACGTCATGATCCCGCGCGCCGACATCGTCGCCGTCTCGATGGACACCAGCCTCGGTGACCTGATGCGGCTGTTCCGCACCGCTGGCCATTCGCGGCTACCCGTCTACGGCGAGACCCTCGACGACCCGCGCGGCATGGTCCACATCCGTGACTTCGTCGATCACATCGCCGCCCGCGCCGAGGCCGGCGCCCGCCGCGTCGGGGCAGCCGGGGAGGGCGAGGCGCCCCCTTCGGCACCGGCCCCGACGCGGGCACGCCGGGGCGCCCGGGCGCTGCGCAGCCTCAATCTCGCCCATGTCGACCTCTCCGCCACCCTCGCGGCGGCGCGCATCCAGCGGCCGGTGCTGTTCGTGCCGCCTTCCATGCCGGCGATCGATCTCCTTGTGCGCATGCAGGCGACGCGCACCCACATGGCCCTCGTCATCGACGAGTACGGCGGTACCGACGGGCTCATCTCGATCGAGGACCTCGTCGAGATGGTGGTGGGCGATATCGAGGATGAGCACGACGTGGCCGAAGGCCATCTGGTCCAGCGGGTCGAGGGCGAGGGCGAGGTGTTCGTCGCCGATGCCCGTGCGGGCCTTGCCGAGGTCTCGGCGGCGAGCGGGGTCGACCTCGTGGCGGCGGTGGGTGAGATGGCCGAGGAGATCGACACGATCGGCGGCCTTATCGTGACCCTGGCAGGCCGTGTACCGTCGCGCGGCGAACTCATCAGCGGACCGGGCAACCTCGAATTCGAGGTGCTCGACGCCGATCCGCGCCGGGTAAAGC
The DNA here is from genome assembly GCF_022179225.1 of Methylobacterium goesingense. Lineage (GTDB taxonomy): Bacteria > Pseudomonadota > Alphaproteobacteria > Rhizobiales > Beijerinckiaceae > Methylobacterium > Methylobacterium goesingense. Next base: position 15,263 of record NZ_BPQL01000071.1, on the reverse strand, counting down.
GCCTGCGTCTGCAGCGCGGGGATGCCCGCATCACCGCCGTGGTGCCCTTGGCGCTGCCCCCGCCGACCCCCTCCGCCGAAGCCCCCGCGCCTTGACGGACCCACGATGACCCAGACCCTCGCGGACCGCGCCGCGCGCGGTCCCGTGACGGGGCCGCTCGCGGTTCTCGCTCAGTGGGTAATGCTCACCGCCGGCTGGCGGCGCATCGCCGTGGCGATGGCGGCCGGCGCCCTCGGCGCCTTGGCGATGCCCCCCTTCGGCCTGTTCCCCGCCCTCGTGGTCTCCCTCGGCGTCGCGGTCTGGCTGCTCGACGGCGCAGCCACCGGCCGGCGCGGGAACCGCGGTGCGGTCGGCGCCGCCGCGCTGATCGGCTGGGCCTGGGGCTTCGGCTACCTCACCGCCGGCTTGTGGTGGCTCGGCTCGGCCTTCCTCGTGGAGGCGGACGAGTTCCTGTGGGCTCTGCCCCTCGGCGTCCTCGGACTGCCAGCGGTGCTTGCGCTGTTCTACGCGGCCGGATTCGCCCTGGCGCGAATTCTCTGGACGCGGGGTGCCACCCGCATCCTCGCCCTCGGCGTCGGTCTCTCTGCCTGCGAGTGGCTGCGCGGACACCTGTTCACCGGCTTTCCCTGGAACACCCTCGGTATGGCGCTCGGCCAGAATCTCTGGCCGATGCAGGGGGCGGCTTTGTTCGGACTTTACGGCCTCACCCTCCTGGCGATCGTCATCGCGGCCGCGCCCGCGACGCTCGCGGTGGCCGACACCACACGGGGCCGCTACGGCCCCGTCGTCCTCGCCGCCCTGGCCCTCGCGGCGCTGACCGGTCTGGGGGCTTGGCGCCTGCCGGCCGGTGCGACGCCGAACGTGGCGGGGGTGCGCCTGCGGCTCGTGCAGCCGAACCTCAATCAGGACGCGAAGTTCCGCCCCGAGAACCGGCAGGACATCCTCGATCGCTACCTCGAACTGAGCGACCGCGCCGCCGCGCCGGACCGCACCGGCATCGCCGATGTGACCCACGTGATCTGGCCGGAATCGGCCTTCCCGTTCCTGATTCAGCGCGATCCCGAATCCCTGGCCCGGATCGCCGCGGCCTTTCCGGCGGGCAAGCAGCTCATCACCGGGGCGGCGCGCATGGAAACGCCGGTGCCGGGGGAGGCGCCGCGCTTCTTCAACAGCATCCTGACCATCACGGCCGGGCCGAAGCTCGGCGACGTCTACGACAAGGTCCACCTCGTGCCCTTCGGCGAGTATCTTCCGGGTCCCCTCGACGCGACCCTGCGGGCGCTGCGCATCCGCCAGTTCGTGTCTATTCCGGGCGGGTTCACGGCGGGCAACCGCGAGACCCAGCGCATCATGACGGTGCCGGGACTGCCGCCGATCGCGGCCACGATCTGCTACGAGGCGATCTTCCCCGGCGCCATCGTGCCGGGCCCGACGCCGAGCGGGCCGCCGCCGGTGCCGGGGCTGATCCTCAACCTCACCAACGACGCCTGGTTCGGCGATACGCCGGGGCCGCGCCAGCACCTCGCGCAGGCGCGGCTGCGCGCCATCGAGGAGGGCCTGCCCCTGGTGCGCGACGCCAATACCGGCATCTCCGCCGTGGTGGACCCGTATGGTCGCGTCACCGCGAGCCTGCCGCTCGGCGTCGAGGGGGTGCTTGATGCGGGCCTGCCGGCGCGCATCCCGGGGCGGACGCCCTACGCGCGCTTCGGAGACCTTCCCTTCGCCCTGGCCTGGGCGGGCGCATTGCTTTGGACCCTCGCGGCACGGCGGCGAAACGCGTGAACTCCGTACCCTCGCAGACGCGCCGGCCGATCCTCCTCGGCCTCGGCATCATGCTGGTCGCCTTCAACATGCGCCCGGCCCTGACCACGGTGGGGCCGCTCCTGGAGCGCATTCGCGCCGAGACGGAACTCAGCGCTGCGGGCGTTGCCTTTCTCACCACCCTGCCGGTGCTCTGCATCGGGCTGGCCTGCACCCTCGGGCCCTGGGTTATCCGGCGCCTCGGCCCCGATCGCGGCGTGCTCCTCTCGGTGGCGATCGTCGCCCTCGGCTCGGGCCTGCGGGGCCTCGGCGGCACGCCGCCGCTCTTCGCCGGTGCCTGCCTGGCGGCCTTCGGCATCGGCCTCTCCGGGGTGCTGCTGCCCGGTCTCGTCAAGCGCGACTTCCCTGGCCAGACCGGCGTGGTCACCGGCCTCTACACCATGGTGCTCTGTCTGGGGGCGGCCGCGGGCGCCGGCTTGTCCGTGCCCCTCGCCGACCGGCTCGGCGGCTGGCCCACGGCTCTCGCGCTGTGGGCCGCCCCGGCCGTGCTGGCGACGCTGGCTTGGCTGCCGTTCGCCAAGGCGCGGGAGACCGTGGCCGGCGCGGCGCGGCCCCGAAGCCTGTGGCGTGATCCGCTGGCCTGGCAGGTCACGGGCTTCATGGGCCTGCAATCGTCTCTGGCCTACATCATGTTCGGCTGGCTGCCCCTGGTGCTGCACGACCGAGGTCTGAGCGCAGTAGACGCCGGCTTCGTGTCCTCGCTCATGAGCATCGGGCAGGCCCCGGCGGCCCTTCTGGTGCCGTCCTTCGCGGCACGCGTCCGCGACCAGCGTGGCTTCGCCGCCGGCCTGCTCGGCCTCTGCATCCTGTCGCTGGTCGCCCTCGTCTACGGCCCGCTCGCCTGGGCGCTCCCGATCGGCATGGCGCTCGGCGCCGGCCTCGGCGGCCTGTTCGGCCTCGGCCTGACGATCATCGTTCTGCGCGCCCGCGATCCCGGCGCGGCGGGGAACCTCGCGGCGATGTCGCAGAGTGTCGGCTACACCGTGGCCTCCCTCGGTCCCCTGAGCTTCGGCTTGGCCCACGACCTCACGGGCACCTGGGCCGCCTCGACAGTGCTGTTCTGCACCATCGCGACCGGCGCGTTCCTGTGCAGCCTGGGGGCGGGCCGCGACCGCTACGTGGGCAAGGCCTGAGGGACGGGGTTCGGGCAAGCCGAGCCGGTGGACCGGCCCGGAACCGGATCAGAGCGTCTTCACGTAGCGCCAGGCCTCCATCCCGTCCTCGTAGTAATCCGGGATGACGGCGAAGCGGCTGTAGCCGCGCCGCTCGTAGAGGCGGATGCCGGCGCCGTTGTCGGCGCGGACTTCGAGGCGCAGGCGGGTGCAGCCATGGGCGCGGGCCTCGGCCTCGGCGGCGTCGAGGACGAGGCTGCCGAGGCCGAGGCCCGACCGGGCCGGCGAGACCGCGATGGACGACAGGCGCGCCGCGCGGCTGCCGCGCCGGCGCTCCAGGGTGGCGGAGCCCACCAGGGTCGCCTGGCCCGCTTCGTCGCTGGTGATCGCCACGAGCAGCGACATGCTCACCGAACGGATCGCGTGGCGGATCGCCCGTCGCTCGGCCCGGTCACCGACGAAAGCGGCATGTTCGAGGGCGACGAGCGCATCGAGGTCGGCCAGCGTCGCCGGACGGATTTCCACAACCGGCGCCGGATCGGGGCTGATCGAGGTCGCGCTCACGGGGTGGTCCAGGGGTAGACCCAGGTCTCGGAGAGGGCGCGGCCGGAGGCGCGCAGGAAGAGGCGCAGGTCGGTCGACTGGCCTGGCGCTTCCAGGGTCACGTCTAGGGCCGCGCGCAGACCCCGGACGTGCGGGTTCGGCGCCACCGAGGTCGCGGTGATTCGTCCGGACGAGGTGCTGGCCACCACCTCCACCCGGCTCGGGTCGGCCCGGAAATAATCGAGGTCGCCGCCGGCGAAATCCACCAGGAAGCGCCGGGTCAGGCCGCCCTTCGCCTCCTCGGCCTTGGCGGTGCCGCTCGCCAACGGGGCAACGCTGAAGGTGTTCACCACGCGCCCCCCGGGATGGAGCACCGCGCCGCCGACCGCGCGGACCCGGTAGGACAGGGAGACCGGCGTGCCTGCCGGATAGGCGCTCGTCGGGCGCCAGCACGCGACCACGTTGTCGTTGGTCTCGGTGTCGGTGGGCAGCTCCATCAGCATCACCGCGCCCTCGCCCCAGGCGCCGTCAGGCTCCACGAAGTAGCCGGGCCGGCGGTCGTAGGACGCCTCGAGGTCCTGGTAGGCTTCGAAAAGGCGGTCGCGCTGCATCAGGCCGAACCCCTTCGGGTCACGGTCGGCGAAGGAGGAGATGCGCCGCTCGCGCGGGTTGTGCAGGGGCCGCCAGAGCCATTCGCCGCTGCCCGCCGCCATCTGGAGCCCGTCCGAATCGTGCAGTTCCGGCCGGTAATCGTCGGTGTGGCGGCGGTCGTTCTCGCCGATGAAGAACATCGAGGTCAGGGGGGCGAGGCCCACGGTCGCGAGGTCGACGCGGGGGATCAAGGTCGCGCGCACCGCCACGCTGGTCTCGTCGCCCGGCATCACCGTGAACTGGTAGGCGCCGGTGAGCGAGGGACCGTCGAGGAGTGCGTGGATCACCAGGGCGGCGTCGGTCTTCTCCGGCACGCCGACCCAGAACTCCCGGAAGACCGGAAACTCCTCCGGGCCGCCCTGGCCCTCGACATTGACGGCGAGTCCCCGGGCCGAGAGGCCGTAGAGCTGGTCGCGGCCGAGGAAGCGGTAGTAGCTCGCCCCCAGGAAGACGATGAGTTCGTCGAGAAGGTTCGGCTTGTTCAGCGGTGCGTGGATTCGCAGGCCCGCGAAGCCGAGATCGACCGGCAGCGCCTTGTCGAGCTTGGTGCGCCCCATGTCGTAGAGGCTCGCCTGATAGGCGATCGGCGTCGCCACGCCGCCGCGCACGAGGTTCACCGTCACCGGGCGCGTATAGAGAAAGCCGAGGTGGAAGAGCTGGAGCCGGAACGGGCTTCCCTCCCCGAGGAACGCCTTGTCGGGTTTGAAGCGGATGTCCCGCCAGGCGTCGTAGTCGAGCTTGGCGATCGGCGCCGGCAGCGCCGGAACGCGCGGGTCGTATGCGACCTTCGCCAGATCCCGGGCCCGGCGCTCCACGTCGGCGAAGCCGAACGGTGTGGTGGGCCGTCCCTCCTGCGCCTCCGCCGCGTAGGGGCCGCCGAGGAGGGCGACGCCCGCCAGGACCTGGACGAGGTTGCGCCGGTTGAGTTCTGTCATGCGCCTCGGACCACCTACCCTGGAAACCGTGCGCTTGATGGCCGGTTCGCCGGCCGTTGGGAAGGGGCGTCCCGGGCCCGGCGCGACGTTTGTGCAACATGCCGGACCGTGCGGGGATATCGCACCCGAAAAACACGATTTTCCCTTGTCGCCGGAATACCCTGACCGTATATCCGCCTTGCCCAATTTCGCACGTGCCTGTGGCCGCGTGTCGGTTGGTGGGCATCCGGCCAACTGCCGGACAGCCGCCAGGGGTCTTAAAGGATCGATGGTCGACAGGGTGGATTCCCTCCGGCCGGCATCCAGGTGGCAACACCGGACCCCGACAACAACCGGCAGCCGGAGGCGAAACCGGCGAACCCCGCTCTCCACGGGGGACGCAGCTTAAAGCAACGACGAACGGGCTTTTTTGGTCTCGTCGGCCCTCCAAAGGCCGGCACCGAAGAGGCTTGTTTCTCTTTGCCCGGCGTGCGGTGGGGATCTCCCTTCCAATCCAAGGCAGCTTCCGGGTGCTCTCGCGCCCGCGTTCGACGTCGTGTCTCCAAAGCACGCCGCGCGACGCGTCGCAGCGCCCCCAGACGCCGGACGGCTCACGTCGTCCAGACATTCGACAGCGCGCCCCGCGTGAGGGCGCTCGCGAACCTGTGGGTTGGAACGACCATGACCGATCGTATCCGCGATTTCCTGCGCGCACGCCGCGATATGGGCCAAGACGAGGGCCCGGTGATGGTGCTCGACCTCGAGGTCGTGCGGGACAACTACACGGCCTTCGCCCGTGCGCTCCCCGACACCCGCGTCTTCTACGCCGTAAAGGCGAACCCGGCGCCGGAGGTGCTGCGTCTCCTCGCCGAGATGGGCTCGTGCTTCGACACCGCTTCGGTGGTCGAGGTCGAGATGGCGCTGGCCGCCGGCGCCACCGCCGACCGCGTCTCCTTCGGCAACACCATCAAGAAGGAGCGCTGCATCACCCGCGCCCTCAAGCTCGGCGTGCGCCTGTTCGCCGTCGATTGCGAGGCCGAGGTCGAGAAGATCGCCCGCGCCGCCGAGGCCGCCGGGGTCGAGGCCGGTGACGTTCAGGTGTTCTGCCGCATCCTCTGCGACGGGGCCGGTGCCGAATGGCCGCTCTCGCGCAAGTTCGGCTGCGTGCCCGAGATGGCGGTCGACGTGCTGGAGCATGCTTACCGCCAGGGCCTGACCGCCTACGGCGTCTCGTTCCATGTCGGTTCGCAGCAGGGCAATACCGGCGCCTGGGACGGCGCACTCGCCTCCGCCGCCATGATCTTCGCGGAATGCGCCCAGCGCGGCATCAGCCTCCAGATGGTCAATCTCGGCGGTGGCTTCCCGACCAAGTACCTCAAGGCGGTGCCGGGCGTGGAATCGTACGGCGACGCGATCTTCCGCGCGCTGACCAAGCATTTCGGCAACCGCATGCCCGAGACCATCATCGAGCCGGGCCGCGGCATGGTCGGCAATGCCGGCATGATCGAGGCCGAGGTGGTGCTGGTCTCGCGCAAGTCGGACGCAGAGGACGAGGTGCGCTGGGTCTACCTCGACATCGGCAAGTTCGGAGGTCTCGCCGAGACCATGGACGAGTCGATCCGCTACGCGATCCGCACCGAGCACGACGAAGACCGCATGGCCCCCTGCGTGCTCGCCGGTCCGACCTGCGATTCGGCCGATGTGCTCTACGAGAAGGTGCCTTATCCGCTGCCCGTGTCGCTCTCCATCGGCGACAAGGTGCTGATCGAGGGCGCCGGCGCCTACACCACCACCTACGCGGCGGTGGCGTTCAACGGCTTCCCGCCCCTTCAGCAATACGTCATCTAAACCTCTTCAAGGTCATGACGCGACGGCCGGGTGCTCTCGAAGGAGGGCGTCCGGCATCGTAGCCCCAACACCCGCCCCGTGCAGCCCGCCTGCACGGATCGTCTCGTCGCCTGCCCAACGTTCGGGAAGGGTGCGGCCTTGGTCCAGATCCGTGATGAAGTGGCCGGTGACGTCGTCGCCCGCGAACACCTTCTCGATGCCTGCTTCGGTGAAGCGCGTCGACTGAAGACGTCCGAGCGTCTGCGCGAGGGCCGGCTTCCCGCCGAAGGCCTCGCGTTGATCGCCGAGCAGGTGGGCCGTGTCGTCGGCACCTGTCGTCTCTGGCACGTGGAGGCGGGTCCGCGCCGGCCCGCGCTGCTGCTCGGGCCGCTGGCGGTCGATCCGGCGATCCAGGGGCTCGGCCTCGGCTCGATCTTGATGCGGGCCGCCCTGCGCAGGGCGGATGTCCTCGGCCACGGCGCGGTGCTGCTGATGGGGGATGCGCCCTACTACGCGCGCTTCGGCTTCTCGGCCGGGCTCGCGGAGGGGCTGTTCATGCCCGGTCCGTTCGAGCGCGAGCGCTTCCTCGGGCTGGAACTGCGCCCGGAGACTCTCTCCGGCGCGCGCGGCATCGTGCGCGCGGCGGGTGCCTGGGACCAGGCGGCACCCACGCCGATCGTTCTGGAGACCCTCGTCGAGACCGGCGCGGCGTCCCGACGACGGGTCGCCTGACGCTCGGTCCGGCGCGTAACCGGCTTAGACGTTGGTGTGATGGTCCGCCTTGGCGGCAAGGTCGCAGCGGCGCTGGAAGGCGGCATCGTGGCGGCGGCTGACGGCGCGGAGCAGCGAGGCCGCCAGGGTGATGATGCCGGGATCGCGGTCGACGGGCTCGTCGACGGGGGCGGCAAGGCGCGAGGTAATGAGTGCGAGCATGGCAGAGGTCCGTGGCGTAGGGGTCCGGACGCTTCCTCGGGTCGGGTCGCTCTTGTTTTGTTGCAGTGCAATATCGGTGTAGCCCCGGATGCCCGCAATGTGTTTGGGTGGGATGACGCCCTGCGCTCAGGGCATGCGCGCCGTAACCCTTCCGAAACGCGGGTTTCCCGAACGCCGGTTTCCTTGCGCGGTTGACCGGCGCGGTTGACCGGCGCGGCCGCAAACGTCACTGAGCCCGTCGCTTGTTCGTCATTTCCGGCGCCTAAGGCATGCGGTCGCGACGCGGCGACCCAAAGCACGCGCAAGAGTCGCGCAAGACACGCGTATGAGAAGGATCTTCCCGCCCATGACCGAAGCCGCACCCTCCTGGCCCGTCCACGGCCGCATCACCGGCCCCATCGTGATGATCGGCTTCGGCTCCATCGGACGCGGCACGCTTCCGCTGATCGAGCGGCACTTCGCCTACGACAAGGCCCGCTTCACGGTCATCGAGCCCTCCGACGCGCATCGGTCGCTCGCCGAGCAGCACGGCCTGCGCTTCGAGCAGGTTGCGCTGACCAAGGAGAATTATCGCGATGTGCTGACGCCCCTGCTCACCGAGGGCGGCGGCCAGGGGTTCTGCGTCAACCTCTCGGTCGACACCTCGTCGCGGGCGATCATGGAACTCTGCCGCGAACTGGGCGCCTTCTACATCGACACCGTGGCCGAGCCCTGGCCGGGCTTCTACTTCGACAAGAACAAGAGCCAGGGCGACCGCACCAACTACGCGCTCCGCCAGGAGATCCTGGACGCCCGCACCGCCTCGCCCGGCGGCACCACCGCCGTCTCCTGCTGTGGTGCGAATCCCGGCATGGTCTCGTGGTTCGTCAAGCAGGCGCTCCTGAACATCGCCGGTGACCTCGGCCTGCAGACCCCCGAGCCGAAGGACCGCGCCGGCTGGGCCGCGCTCATGCGCGAAGTCGGCGTCAAGGGCGTCCACATCGCCGAGCGCGACACGCAACGCGCCAAGTCGGCCAAGCCCATGGGCGTCTTCGTCAACACCTGGTCGGTTGAGGGCTTCGTGTCCGAGGGCAATCAGCCGGCCGAGCTCGGCTGGGGCACCCACGAAACCTGGATGCCCGAGAACGGCCGGGAGCAGGAGAAGGGGTCGCGATGCGCGATCTACCTGCTCCAGCCCGGCGCCGACACCCGCGTGCGCTCCTGGACGCCCACCGCCCAGTCACAGTTCGGCTTCCTCGTGACCCACAACGAGGCCGTGTCGATCTCGGACTACTACACCGTGCTGGAGGGCGAGCGCGCCGCCTACCGCCCGACCTGCCACTATGCCTACCATCCGGCCAACGAAGCGGTGCTGTCGCTGCACGAGATGTTCGGCAATGGCGGCAAGGTGCAGGAGCAGCACCACATCCTCGACGAGACCGAGATCGTGGACGGCATCGACGAACTCGGCGTGCTCCTCTACGGCCACGCCAAGAACGCGTACTGGTACGGCTCGCAGCTCTCCATCGAGGAGACCCGCCGCATCGCCCCCTACCAGAACGCCACCGGCCTGCAGGTGACCTCCGCCGTGCTCGCCGGCATGGTCTGGGCCTTGGAAAACCCGGAGGCCGGCATCGTCGAGGCCGACGAGATGGATTTCCGCCGCTGCCTCGAGGTGCAGACGCCGTATCTCGGCCCCGTCATCGGCGTCTACACCGACTGGACCCCGCTAACCGGCCGCCCGGGCCTCTTCCCCGAGGACATCGACGCCAGCGATCCCTGGCAGTTCCGCAACGTCCTCGTCCACGGCTGAGGCCCGGCCGAGCCCCGCGTAACGCGCGGGGCCTCCGTCATCGGCGCGAGTCGCCGGACGGAGGCCCCGTGTCCCTCTGTCCCGGCCAAGCGATCACCCATGCCCCCGACACCCGTTGTCGGGGTGCCTGGGCGACGTCTACGATGGGTGCCGCGCTTTCCGGCGCTGTACCATCTTCGTCTCCAGCCAGGACTGAGCCGCCCGGTGCCCCATTTCGAAGATTTCTATGCCGCCAAGTTGCGCGGCTCCCTCGGCGTCACCGACGCCGAATCGGTGCTCGACCTGCGTGGATCGAACAGACCGACGGCGGAAGCCTCGCTCGCCGACATGCTGGAACGCAGCCGCTTCGGAAAGGGCAAGACGGTGGCGATCCGCCTCGACCCGCCGCCCGAGGGGGGCGGTGAGACGCTGTTCCAGCCGATTGGCCGGCTGCTTCTCGACGCCAAGCGCAAGGGGTTGGTCGATCGCCTGCAGACCCTGCCGGGCGGCGACGGGCTCGGATTTTACGTGGCACTATCCGGCAAGGCTGCGCGTTCCTCGGACGGATAAACCCCGGACTCAGGAAACGCCTTGTTCAAGCTCGGACATAACACGATCGAGCGCGTGGCCCGGTTCGGCTATGGCGCGCGCGGCATCGTGTACTGCCTCGTCGGTGGTCTCGCGCTCCTCGCCGCGATCGGACAGGGTGGCCGGGCGGGCGACAGCGAGAGCGCGATCCGCTGGGTGCTGGCGGGTCCGTTCGGCGCCGTCCTGGTCGGGTTGATCGCCGTCGGATTGCTGGGGTTCGCCGTCTGGCGCTTCATCGAGAGCGTCACCGACGCCGACCGGCGCGGAACCGCCCTCAAGGGGCTCGTGGTGCGGGCCGCTCATCTCCTCAGCGCCGCCATCTACACCGGTCTCGCGATCACGGCCGGCAGCCTCGCCCTCGGTCTGAGCGGCGCCGGCGGCGATGCCGCGCAGGACTGGACGGCCTGGCTCCTGGGAAAGCCCTTCGGCCTGTGGCTCGTGGCGCTGATCGGGCTCGCGGTCATCGGCGGCGGCATCGCCTTCCTGATCAAGGCCTTCAAGGGCGATGTCACCGACCGTTTGAAGCTCGATGCCGACCATTGCCGCTGGGCCAAGCCGATCGGTCAGTTCGGCTACGCCGCGCGCGGCATCGCCTTCCTGATCATCGGCGGCTTCTTCATCGCGGCAGCCTGGTATCAGGCCTCCTCCGAGGTGAGGGGGCTGGCGGGAGCCTTCGCGGCCCTGCGTGCCCAGCCCTATGGCTGGATCCTTCTGGCCGTCGTGGCGGCGGGTCACTTCGCCTTCGGTGCGTTCGGCCTGATCCAGGCACGCTTCAGGCACATCGATGCACCGGATATCGACCAGACCGACGATGCCGTCGCGGCGGCCTTCCGGTCGGTCACCTGAAGCTCGTCAGGAACCAATCCCCACATTTGGCGATTGAGGCCCTGGACACGGATCTTGGTGCGCCGGCCACACGCCGCCGCCACGAACCCGACAAGAGGGGGAACGTCCCAGTGCAGTTTCGTACGACCATTCTCGCCGGCAGCCTGATGGCGCTGAGCCTCGGCCTCGCCGGCGGATCCGCCAACGCGCAGGGCATTTCGATCGGTCCCGGCGGCGTCCAGGTCGATCCCGGTTACCGTCGCGGTTACGACGACCGCGGTCCGCCCCGCAGCGAACTCACGCGCGGCGAAGCGGCCCGCATCGCCCGCCGCGAGGGCCTCGTGGATGTGGACGGTGTCGATCGTCGTGGCCCCCGCCTGATCGTGCGCGGCTCGGACCGGCGTGGCGACGACATCAGCGTCGTGATCGACAGCCGCTCCGGCGACGTGATCGACGTTCGTCGCTGAGGCGAGATCGCCCCGACGTCACGGTGGCCCGGCCCCCAGCCGGGCCTTTTTCATGACTGGCTGCGTGCGAACCGCATCAGCCCCTCGCGGGACGATGCGGCCGGGAGCCAGCCCAGCGCGCTCAAGCCATCGGTGCGTGCGACGAGGCTGCTCGACAGCCGAGCATAGGATGCCTCCCGACCGGCGAGGCGGCAGGCGAGGGCGAGAAGCGGAGCCGGCACCGGGATCACGCCGGGTGATCGCCCGAGACCGGCACGAAGCGCGCCGATCATCTCCGCCACGCTCAGCGCTTCGGGCTCGGACACGATGAGCGGACGACGCAAGGGATCCGGGGCCTCCAGCACCGTGACCACCGCCTCGGCGAGACTCTCCACGGAGACGAGGGAGCGCCGGGCGTCGAGGCGTCCGAACGGCAGGGGTGCGGTGGTGCGCGCCAGCCGCATCAGGGTGGCGATGTTGCCCCTGACGCCGGCGCCGTAGACCAAGACCGGGCGTAGGGCGATCCAGTCCAGCCCGGTTCCGGCGAGGGCTTCCTCGGCCGCGAGCTTTGATCGGCCGTAGGCGTCGGTCGGAGCGGGCGAGTCGGTCTCCGTGACGATACCCGGCGCCGAGATCCCGGTCTGCGCGCGGACCGAGGACAGGAAGACGAAGCGTTGTACGCGCGCCCGCGCGGCGGCTTCCGCGAGGCGCAGGGTCGCTTCGGTGTTCGAGGATCGGAAATCGTCCTCGGGCGTGCCCGACATCGTCTGGGCGAGGCCGGCGGAGTGCACCACGGCATCGACGCCTGCCAGTGCCGCCGCCATGTTCATCGGTCGGGTCAGGTCGCCGACGACGGCGCTGCTGGCGCCCTCCGGCACCTCCACCGGACGCCGCAGCAGGACGCGCACCCGGTAGCCCCGCTCCGACAGGCTGCGCAGGAGATGGCGCCCGATGAAGCCCGTGGCCCCCGTCAGTGCGATGAGGCGTGCGGCCAAGCCTGAGCCCTCCCTATGATCGCTTCGCGGTGACCTCGATCTCCACCTTCATTTCGGGGCGCAACAGGCCCGCGACGATGACGATGGTGGCGGCCGGCCTGATCGCGCCGAGCACGCGCCCGCAGACCCCCAGGATCGCATCGGCCTCGGAGCGGTCCGTGACGTAATAGGTCGCCCGCACGATGTCGCCGAGGGAGGCGCCGGCCTCCGCCAGGACCGCCGCGATGGTGCGCCAGCAGGCCTCCGTCTGGTCGACAACAGAATCCGGCAGGGTCATCGCGGCGTAGTCGTAGCCGGTGGTGCCGGCGACGAAGACGAAGCCGTCCTGCACCACGGCGCGGGAATATCCGTAGGCCGCCTCGAAGGGCGACCCGGAACCGATGAGCCGCCGTTCGCTCATCCGCGCCGAAGCGCTTCGAGCACCTTCGCGCCGGGGCGCCCGGTCGCCGGCATGCCGAGGCTGCGCTCGACCTCCTTGATCGCATCGCGCGTCTTCGAACCGACCTTGCCGTCCGGCTCGCCGACATCGAAGCCGCGCTTGGTCAGGCGCGCCTGGAGGTCGCGGCGCTCGGCCCGTGACAGCGGCGGATCGTCGGTGGGCCACTCGGCCTGGATGCCGCCGCGCCCGCGCAGGCGGTCGGACAGGACCGCGATGGCGAGACCGTAGGATTCCGCAGCGTTGTAGGAGTAGAGCGCGTCGAAGTTCTTCGTCACCAGGAAGGCCGGGCCGTCGACACCGGCGGGCAGCAGGATGCCGACCGGTCCCTCGCCCGACAGTGGACGGCCGTCGATGCGCGTGACGCCGAGCGAGGCCCAATGGGCGATCGCCTTCTTGTTCTTGCGCCCGGCGGACCCCGCCGGAAAGCCGCGCGGGACCTTGACTTCGTAGCCCCAGGGCTGGCCGTTGTTCCACTTGGCCACCCGCAGGAAGTTGGCCGTGGAGGCCACCGCGTCGGGAACCGAATCGACGAGGTCGCGGCGGCCGTCGCCGTCGCCGTCGACGGCGAGGCGCTGGTAGGTGGTCGGCATGAACTGGGTCTGCCCGAAGGCGCCGGCCCACGAGCCGTTGAGGCGGGACGGGTCGATGTCGCCGCGCTCGATGATCTTCAGGGTGGCCATCAGCTCGCCCTTGAAGAAGTCCTTCCGGCGATGATTGGCGCAGATCAGGGTGGCGAAGGATTGCACCAGCGGCATCTTGCCGAGGTTCTTGCCGAAGTTTGATTCGACGCCCCAGACCGCCGCGATGGTGTGGCGGTCGACGCCGTAGCGGGCCTCGGCATTGGCGAGCGCCTGCGCATGCTGGCGCATGGCGGCCTTGCCGTCGTCCACCCGCTCCTCGTCCACGAGGGCGGCCATGTAGTCCCAGATCGGGGTCTTGAACTCAGGCTGGGCCTGGGAGAGTTCGATCACCTTCTCGTCGTAGGCGATGCCGGCCGTCGCGGACCGGAAGGTCTGGGCGGAGATGCCCTGCGCTGCGGCTTGAGCCTGTAGCCCTGCGAGGCAGTCCTGGAAATCGGCGCGGGCCGGAGCGGAGAGCGTCAGGAGGGTCGCGGCCATCCCGAGGGAGAGGGTCGCCGTCTTGCCCGGTCGGCCGAATGCCATCGTGATCTCCGCCAATGCGTTCGCCAGGAATGTGAGCGCCGATTCAGGCTATACCAGGGTTAACGAACGGTTGAGCGTGGGGCGAAATGATCGGAGCTGCCCGCCTCGCCCCTATCGGCCGGAGGCGGGGGGACCTTCAGATGGTGTTGGATCTCACACGGTCGGCCGCTCTGGATTCCGGGATCGCCCGTGGCGACCCGGAATGACGATGCGTCGGCCTATGCCATCGCCCGGCCGCAAGGCGGGGGAGGGCCCCGTCACGGGTCCGTCCGAGGCTGGCGGCGGTCAGGCGAAGCCGCGCGCGGCGAGCTTCTGCTCGTAGGCATCGATCTTGGGGGCCCGCATCAGAGTCAGGCCGATCTCGTCGAGGCCGTTGAGGAGGCTCTCCTTGCGGCCCGGATCGATGTCGAAGTGCAGGGTGCCGCCGTCCGGACCCTTGATGGTCTGGGCTTCGAGGTCCACCGACAGGGTGGCGTTCGAGCCGCGCTCGGCATCCTCGAACAACTTCTCCAGATCCTCGGGCGAGACCGTGATCGCCAGGATGCCGTTCTTGGCGCAGTTGTTGAAGAAGATGTCGGCGAAGCTCGTGGAGATCACGCAGCGGATGCCGAAATCCGTGAGCGCCCAGGGCGCGTGCTCGCGGGACGAGCCGCATCCGAAATTGTCGCCGACGACGAGGATACGGGCGTTGCGGTAGGCCGGCTTGTTGAGGACGAAATCGGGGTTCTCCGAGCCGTCGTCATGGTAGCGCATCTCGGAGAACAGGCCCTTGCCGAGGCCGGTGCGCTTGATCGTCTTGAGATACTGCTTCGGGATGATCCGGTCGGTGTCGACGTTGATGATCCGCATGGGCGCCGCGACGCCCTCCAGGGTGGTGAACTTTTCCATGATGCCGGTCGCCGTGGTCTCGCGATGCGCGCCCGGCCCGTCCGGGGATGGGTGGGGGCGCTTGAGGCGACATCTAACAGTCGGGGGGCGCTACCGAAAGACGGAGATCCTCGTCTCGCGATCGTCGCGCAACGCGCCTATGCTCATCGGAGCGGACGTACGGGGGCAGCGATGGCCGAGACCACGAACCAGTTCAAGAAGGCGCCCAAGCGCAAGAAGGAGAAGGCCCGCTCGGTGACGGTGTCGCCGGAGATGCGCCAAGCCTACGCGGATCTCATCAAGCAGAAAGAAGAGCGCGAGGAATACGCAAAACACCTGCCCTTTTCGGAGGGCAGGTGTTTTGCGTA
>NZ_BPQL01000070.1 GCF_022179225.1 Methylobacterium goesingense | reverse complement strand
ACAACATCGACGGGTTCCTCGCCCCCGACAACATCGTTCAGCGCGCCGTTTATGACGGCGTCGGTTTCATTCACATCCTCTCGAAGGAGATCTGGGACGGGCATCCCTGCTGCGCCTTCTCGATCGGGCAGGACACGATCCAGACAATGCCGAACGCGACCGCGGCCCTGCTGCGGGCGATCATGGAGGCGACGGCGCACGCCTCCAGGCCCGAGAACCGCAAGGACATCGCCGCGGCCATCGCACCGGCCAACTACCTGAACCAGCCACAGACCGTCATCGAACAGGTCCTCACCGGCACCTACGCGGATGGGCTCGGCGGCGTGAAGAAGGATCCGAAGCGTGTCGCCTTCGATCCCTTCCCGTACGAGAGCTTCGCGGTCTGGACGCTGACCCAGATGCAGCGCTGGGGCCAGATCAAGGGTGAGGTCGACTACGCGGCCGTGGCCGCCAAGGTCTATCGCGCCACCGACGCCGCCAAGCTGATGAAGCAGGCCGGCCTCACGCCGCCGGAGACCACCACCAAGAGCTTCGTGGTGATGGGCAAGACCTTCGATCCGGCCAAGCCGAAGGAATATCTCGAGTCCTTCAAGATCAAGCGGGCGGGCTGAGCCCTGGCCACCACCCGTCGCTCGCGGTCGGCGCCGGGAAGTGATCTGCCGGTCCGCTTCCGAGACGGCGATGAAGGTGGCAAACGAAAGCTCCGGACTGCCTGCGGGTGTTGAGAGACCGCCGGTAGTCCGGAGCCTGGGCGCGCCGCTCCTCCATCGAAGGCCGGCGCGCTTCCCTTGAGGCAGGGGATCGCCCATCGGGCGATGGCCGGAGCCACCGCCCGTTCGCGCGATCCGCTCAGCGTGCGGCGACGGTCTTGGGCAGCTTGAAGGCCCAGAAGCTGCCGCCCTGGTTGATGCCGGCGGTGGATTTCGCCACCTCGCCGCCCCACAGCGGCACGGCACCGCCCCAGCCGGCGGCGACGCCGACCCATTGCTCGCCGTCCTGCTCCCAGGTGATCGGCGAGGCGACGACGCCGGTGCCGACCTGGAACTTCCAGACTTCCTCGCCGGTCTTGGCGTCGAAGGCCTTGAGGAAGCCCTCCGGGGTTCCCGTGAAGACGAGGTTGCCCGCCGTGGTCAGCACGCCGGCCCAGAGCGGGGCCTTGTTCTTGTACTCCCACACGGTCTTGCCGGAGGCCGGGTCGATGGCCTTGAGCGAGCCGATATGGTCTTCGAAGACCGGTTTGATGGTGAAGCCGGCGCCCAGATAGGCCGCGCCCTTCTTGTACGAGACCGGCTCGTTCCAGATGTCCATGCCCCACTCGTTCGAGGGCACGTAGAACAGCTTGGTATCGGGGCTGTAGGCGACCGGCATCCAGTTCTTGCCACCGAGGAAGCTCGGCACGGCGAAGACGGACTTGCCCTTCTTGCCGTCCTCGGACTTCGCCGGATCGCCCGGGCGGAAGGCCTCGTCGTAGATCGGACGGCCGTTCTGATCGATGCCCTTGGCCCAGTTGATCTTGTTCACGAACGGAGTGGCCGAGATGAATTTCCCGTTGGTCCGGTCGAGGACGTAGAAGAAGCCGTTGCGGTCGGCAGTGCCACCGGCCTTCACGGTCTTGCCGTCCTTCTGCATGTCGAAGGGCACGAACTCGTTGACGCCGTCGAAGTCCCAGCCGTCATGCGGGGTGGTCTGGAAGCCCCAGACGATCTCGCCGTTGTCCGGGTTTATGGCCAGACGCGAGGCCGTCCACTTGTTGTCGCCGGGGCGCAGCGCCGAGTTCCACGGGCCGGGGTTGCCGGTGCCGAAATAGACGAGGTTGCTCTCGGGATCGTAGGTGCCGCCGAGCCAGGTCGCGCCGCCGCCGAACTTCCAGGTGTCGCCGGGCCAGGTCTCGTTGACCTTGCCGGTCATGGTCGAGGGCTTGCCGTTGAGCTCGCCGACGTGGCCTTCGATGACGGGCCGCTTCCACACCACCTCGCCGGTCTCGGCATCGCGCGCCTCGACCCGGCCGATGACGCCGAACTCGCCGCCGGAGACGCCGGTGATGATCTTGCCCTTCACGATGATCGGCGCGGCGGTGTAGCTGTAGCCGGCCTTGAAGTCGTCGATGTCCTTGCGCCAAACGACCTTGCCGGTCTTCTGGTCGAGCGCCACGAGCTTGGCGTCCAGCGTCCCGAAATAGACCTTGTCCTTGTAGAGGGCCGCACCCCGGTTCACCACGTCGCAGCAGGGCAGGATGCCCTCCGGCAGTCGGGCGTTGTATTCCCACAGCTTGTCGCCGGTGCGCGAATCGATGGCGTACATGCGCGAATACGAGCCGGTGACGTAGAGCACACCGTCCTTGACCAGCGCCTGACTCTCCTGGCCGCGCTGCTTCTCGCCGCCGAAGGAGAAGGAATAGGCCGGCACCAGACCCTTGATGTTGTCGCGATTGAGGGTCTTCAGGGGGCTGAAGCGCTGAGCCTGCGGCCCGAGGCCGTAGGTCACGACATCGCCAGGGGTGTTTGCATCGTTCAGGATGTCCTGCTCGGTCACCTCTGCGAATGCCGGCAAGGTTAGGCCGACGCAGAGCGCAGTGGCGCCCACCGCCGTCAGGAACTGGTCGCGTAGTCTCATGGCGTTCTCTCCGTTCAATGTTGGGTCCGGTTTGTCCGTGACGCGCTGGGTTTCGCCATCCTGGCTGATTGGATGGCGCCCCTTGTTGTCGAAGCTAGAGATGTTCTCAGACGATTCTTATTGGCCATTGGTCGAATAACGACCGGGGTGTGGGCACTGGGCGCCGGGCGATCGGTCCGGCTCAATAGCCCTGCGGCGCGGCGTAGGTGACGCCGTAGGCCTCGTAGATCGCCTTGAGTCGCCCCTCGGCTGCCAGGGCCGAGAGGGCATCGCCCACCGCGTAGGCGAGGTCGCGGGAATCGCTTCGCACTGCTCCGCCCAGGTCCCACCGGGTCCGGACGATGCCCGGCATCGGCACCTCGACCACGGGATTGTCCCCCCGAGAGGCCCCGGCCGCCGCGATCGCCGCCTCGATGCCGGCGCGCGTCCCGGCGAGGATCGGCGCGTCGCCGGCGAGATACGCTTTCGCGGCCTCGTCGAAGCTGCGGTAGTGCTTCACGCTGGCGCGATAGCGTCCGCCTTCCGCGTTCATCACGAGGCTGTCGGACCCGCTCATGCCCTCGACGGCGACGGCGTGGCCCTCCAGGTCGCGCACCCCCTCGAATCCCTCGATCCGGTCACGGTGATACGCGAAGGCGAGACGCTGCTCGAAATACGGCGTCGTGAGGAAGATCTGCTCGTTGCGCGTGGCCAGCACCCGGTCGTGGGGCACGTGCAGCATCAAGTCGGCCAGGGGCGAGCCCGCGAGGTCGCCGCGCCACAGGTTCAGTCGGAAATCCCCGTCGACGGTCTCGGCCGCATCCACCACCCGCAGGTCGAGGCGCAGCTTGAGTCGATCCGCGATGGCGCGGGCGATGTCCACGTCGATGCCACGGGGGCCGGCCTCGCCCTCCCCCGAGAAGGGCACGTTGTCGCCGTACACGGCGACCCTGAGGACGCCCGAGGTTGTCACCTCGTCGAGGGGCCGGGCGATGGCGGGGGCGCCGGCGGTCAGGCAGGTCGCGGCGAGGAGGACGGCCAGGACGCGGCGGCGCGTCCCGGCGAACGGTGCAGCATGAGGCAGCATCGGGGCAACCTCCCTCATTCCTCGTGCTTCGATTCGATGTAGGTGCGGATCGCCCAGAGGGCCTCCTGCGTGAGCACGCCCTCGAAGGCGGGCATCTTGGTCATGCCGTTGATGATCGCCCCGTGGCGGACGCGCTCGACGAAGTATTCGTCGCCCTCCTTGCCAACCGGAAGGTAGCGCAGATCCGGCGCCAGGCCGCCGGAGATGACCTGCAGGCCGTGGCAGCGGGCACAGTTCTGGTTGAAGCCGGAATCACCGATGGCGATCGCCTTGACGTCGCCCCGGTACGGGTTCTCGTCCTTCCAGCCCTCGCCGAGGGGCGCGAGGCCCGCAGTGTCGACGGGTTGCGGTTGGACATCCCCGTGACCGAAGGCCATGGACGCAGACAGAGCGAGGCCGAGGGCGAGGAGGCCCCCGCCCAGGATTGAAGGCTTCATCGTCGTTCCTCCCGTTATTATTACAAACGGGTAGCAAGCGCTCTGAACCAAACCCATTGTGCTTTGGTACGGGTCAGCATCGCGATCCCGCGCCCGCACCGTTGCACTTTGGTCCAATACCGGCGGCGCCGCCGCCGCCGCTATCCTGCCGACAAAGAACGAACAGAACGGGAGAGCCGATGCGCGGTCGGCGCTGGAAGCGGGATAGCGCGGGCCGTGGCCGCTCGCGGCCTCATCGTGCCGCGCGGATCGCGGCGGCGGTGTTGTCCGGCATGGCGCTCGCCTTCGCGACACCGATGCCCGGCGGCACGCGCGCGTCGACCGCCGGCGAGGCGCTGACGATCCACTACCTCGAACGGCGCATCGAGCGCCCGGCGCCCCTCAACAACGAGGATCCGATCCCCGACGACGAAGGCCTCAAGGGGGCGGAACTCGGGTTGAGGGATTCGAACGCCACCGGCCGCTTCGTCGCCCTGGGTTTTACGCTCGAGTCCCGGATCGTCGGTCCGGAGGAGGATGTTCGGCAGGTGTTCCGGAGCCTCGGACACGGGCCGGCCCGGTTCGTCGTGCTGAACGCGCCGACCGACGACGTGCTGGCGCTGGCCGACCTGCCCGAAGCCCGAGGAACCGTCTTCCTCAATATCGGAACGCCCGACACGCGCCTGCGCGATGCCGATTGTCGGGCCCGGCTGCTCCATGTTCTGCCCTCGCGGGCGATGCTCGCCGATGCCCTGGTCCAGTTCCTGGCCTTCAAGCGCTGGACCCGCATCCTGCTGCTGTCCGGCCCGGCGCCGGCCGATGCCCTCTACGCCGAAGCCTTGCGCCGGAGCGCGAAGAAGTTCGGGTTGCGGATCGTCGCCGAGTCCCGCTTCGATCCGCAGGGCGGCGACACCCGGGATACGGCGCTGCGCGAGTTCGTGATTCCCACCCGTGGCCCCGAGCACGACGTGGTCGCGGTGGCCGACGAGGCGGGGGCGTTCGGTGCGAACCTCCTCTACAACACGGCCTCGCCCCGCCCCGTCGTCGGCACGCAGGGGCTCACCCCCGCCGCCTGGGGCCGGCCGGTGGAATCCTGGGCGGCGGTGCAGCTCCAGGGCCGCTTCCGCCGGCTCGCCGGTCGGGCGATGCGCCCGGTGGACTATGCCGGCTGGATGGCCGTGCACGCGCTCGGCGAAGCGGCGGTGCAGGTGCGCAGCACCGATCCCGACAGGGTCGCGGCGCTGGTGCTCGCACCGACATTCGAGGTCGGCGGCTTCAAGGGCCGGCCCCTGAGTTTCCGCGCCTGGAACGGACAACTGCGCCAGCCGGTGTTCCTGATCGGGCCCGGCGCCGTCACGGCCACGGCGCCGATCGAGGGATTCCTGCACCACCGCACCGAACTCGACACCCTTGGCCTCGACGAGCCCGAGAGCGCGTGCCGGGCCTTCCGAAGAGCGGGCTGATGCTGCCTCACACCCCGGCCCTGCACCGCCCCTTCAGCCGTCCGGAGGCGAACACCATGGCCCGCACCGCGTGCCTCATCGGCATACTCTGCCTTGCGGGAACGCTCATGGCGTCCCCCGTCGCGGGCCAGGAGATCTTCGTCTCGAACGAGCGCGACAACACCGTTTCGGTGATCGATGGCGCCTCCCTGGATGTGGTCCGCAGCTTTCCCGTGGGCCGGCGCCCGCGCGGCCTGACCTTCTCCCGCGACGGGCGCACCCTCTACCTCTGCGCCAGCGATTCCGACGCCGTGCAGGTCATCGATCCCGACACGGGAGCGGTACGCCACGACCTGCCCTCGGGCGAGGACCCCGAGCAGTTCGCCCTGGCGCCGGACGACCGCACGCTGTTCATCGCCAACGAGGAGAACGCCACCACCACCGTGGTCGATGCGCAGACCCGCAAGGTACTCGCCCAGATCGATGTCGGCATCGAGCCCGAGGGCATGGCGGTGAGCCCCGACGGAAAGCTCGCCATCACCACCTCCGAGACCACCAACATGGTCCATTGGATCGATGTCGCGACGCTCTCGGCCTTCGACGCGACGCCGGTGGGCCAGCGCCCGCGTGCCGCCGCCTTCTCGGCGGACGGGCGGAGGTTGTGGGTCTCCTCGGAGATCGGCGGGACGGTGGCGGTGATCGACGTGGCGACCCGCCAGGTGATCGAGACGGTGACGTTCGGCGTGAAGGGCATCGCCGAGGACCGGCTTCAGCCCGTGGGCATCACCCTGACGCGGGACGGGCGCTTCGCCTTCGTGGCGCTTGGCCCCTCCGATCGTGTCGCGGTGATCGATGCCAAGACCTACAGGGTCGTGAACTACATCCTGGTCGGACGCCGGGTCTGGCAACTCGCGATGACGCCGGACGAGTCACGCATGTTCACCACGAACGGCGTGTCGGGGGACGTGACGGTGATCGACGTGGCGACACAGCGCCCGATCCGCAGCGTCAAGGTCGGCCGGTTCCCCTGGGGCGTGGCCGTCCGGCCGGCACCGTCCGGCACGCCCGGCGCCGCGCCATGACCGCCGCGCAGATGCGCCCACGGATCCGGCCGACCTTCGCCGGAGCATGGGTGCGTCGGCTCGCGCTTTTCTTCGTTCTCCTCACGGCCCTGTGGGGGAGCCATCCCGCCTTGGCGGGCCAGCTCGATCGGGCGGGCATCGAGCGGTACTTTCCGGCGCCGCTCGTGGTGGGCGAGCGCGACGGGGCGCTGCCGGTCTGGCCCATCCTGAAGCAGGAGGCCGGCCGCTACGAGGTTTTCGCCTACGCCTTCGAATCCATCGACCTCGCGCCCATCCCGGGCTTCGGCGGCACGCCGCCCGACCTCCTCGTGGCGCTCGCCCCCGACGGCACCTTCCGCGATGTGAAGGTGGTGTCGCACCACGAGCCCGTCTTCCTGGAGGGCCTGGGCTCGGAACCGCTCTTCGCCTTCGTCGAGCAATATGTGGGCTTGTCGGCCCGCCGGTCGATCCGGGTCGGCAGGCCGAACGCGCGCGGAAGCGGAGCCTCGGCAGAGACCACCGTGGACGGGATCTCCATGGCCACCGCCTCGACGCGCGTGATCAACGAGTCGATCCTCGGTGCGTCCCTGGCGGTCGCGCGCGCCAAGCTGGGGTTCGGCGCTGCGAATGTCGGCTTGAAGGTCGAGGCCCGGCCGGATGCCGACGAATCCCTGAGTGTGGCCGACCTCGTCGCGCGGGGCTGGGTGCGCCGCCTCACCGTGACCCACGGACAGGCCGAGACCGCCTTCCGGGATGCGGGCATGGACCCCATCGACGACGGTCCGGGCGACCGACCGCTCACCGATCTCACCTTCGCCTATCTCAATGTGCCGGCGATCGGCCGCAGCCTCCTCGGTCCGGACCGCTTCGCCGCGCTCATGCGCGAACTCGGCCCCGGCGACCACGCGGTGATGGTGGTGAGCCACGGCTCCGAGAACCCCCTCGGCGAGGATTTCGTGCTGGGCTCGATCCCCGAACGCCTCGCCGTGACGCAGGGCGGTCTCGCGGTGAATGCGCGGGACATGGCGATCGAGCGGCGCGGCGCCGCCCCGGATCTGCCCAACGGGCCCTGGACGATCCTGCGGATCACCGGGGCCGCGGGCTTCGATCCCTCGGCACCCTGGACGCTGAGGGTCAAGCTCGTGCGCGAACGCGGGCAGATACTGTCCGAGAAGATCGTCCGCGAATTCTCCGCCGACTACACACTCCCCGCCACGTTGTTCATCCGCGAGGCGGCGGAAGCGGGTCCGAGCTGGCTCGATCCATGGCGGGCGCGCGGGCCCGAACTCGGCGTGATCGCCCTGGCGCTGGCCGGGCTCGTGCCGGTGCTCGCGTTCCGGCGCGGGCTCGTCGCCGATCGCCGCCGCTTCGCGATCTTCCGCCTCGGCTTCCTCGCCTTCACCCTCGGCTTCATCGGCTGGTACGCCCAGGCGCAACTCTCCATCGTCACCCTCGTCGGCCTGGTGCGCGCCGCCACCGTGACCCACGATCTGGCGTTCCTCCTGTACGATCCGCCCTCGCTCCTGCTCTGGGCCTTCGTCGTCCCGACCCTCGTGGTCTGGGGGCGGGGCACGTTCTGCGGCTGGCTCTGCCCCTTCGGCGCGCTGCAGGAATTCACCGCCTGGCTCGCCAAGCCCCTGCGCATCCGGCCGATCACGGTGCCGCCCCGGCTCGATTTCTGGTTGCGACAGGGAAAGTACGGGCTCCTCGCCGGCATCCTCGTCGCCGCCGCCACCGGCTCGCCCCTGGCCGATACGTTCTCCGAGGCTGAGCCGTTCAAGACCGCCATCACCCTCTACTTCGTGCGGGGATGGCCCTTCGTGGCCTACGCGGTCGGCCTCCTGGTGCTCAACCTGTTCGTCTACAAGGGTTTCTGCCGCTACCTCTGCCCGCTCGGCGCCGGGCTCGCGATCCTCGGGCGCTTGCGCGTCCTCGACTGGATTCCACGCCGGGCGGAGTGCGGCAGCCCGTGCCAGCTCTGCAAGGTGCGCTGCCGCTACGGCGCCATCGCGCCGTCCGGCCGGATCGACTACCCAGAGTGCTTTCAGTGCATGGATTGCGTGACGATCATCCAAGACCCGCAGCAATGCGTGCCGCAAGTGGTGGCGGCCAAGCACGGGCGGCGGATCGCGCCCCGGCCGGTGCCGGCGGAATGACGGCGATCCTGCGCCCGGCCCGGCGCCGCGTCCTCGTCGGGGGGGCCGGTCTCGCCACGGCCGCCCTCGGCGGCGTGGCGGCGTTCCGCGCGATGGCCGGCGCGCAGGGCCTCACGACGCGAACCCGCACGGGGCTCGCCTTCGGCACCACCGTTGCCCTCACGGTGGCCGGACCCGAACCGTCCGCCCTCGACGCGGCCCTCTCCGACGGATTTGCGGAGATCCGCGGCGTCGAGGACGCCGCGAGCCTCTTCAGGGCGACCAGCGCTCTGAATCGCCTCAACCGCGTTGGACACCTCGACGCGCCGCCCTCGCACCTGATCACGCTCCTGCGCTTCGCCCTCGATCTCGCCGCGCGCACCGGCGGCGCCTTCGATCCCACCGTGCAGCCACTCTGGCCGGTCTGGGCAGAGGCAGCCGCGCGGGGCGAGCGTCCGGACCAAGCCTCACTACGCCAGGCCGCCGCCCGAATCGGCTGGCGCAAGGTCTCCCTTCTGCCCGAGCGCATCGTTCTGGAGCCCGGCACCGAGGTGACGCTGAATGCGCTGATCCAGGGCTACGCCGCCGACCGGGTGATGGGGGCCCTGCACGCACGCGGGATCACCGAGGCCTTCGTGGATACCGGTGAGTTCGGCGCCGCGGGAGCGCACGCCGACGGCACGCCCTGGTGCCTCGGCATCGCCGATCCGCGTGCGCCGGATACCCTCGCCGCCGTGATCGAACCGTTCACGGGCTTTGCCGCGACCTCTGGAGACTACAGCATGAGCTTCTCGCCGGACCGCGTCGACCACCACATCTTCGACCCCGCGACGGGGCGTTCTCCGAAAGGCTTGGCTTCCGTGACTGTCACCGCCCCGACTGGGCTTCTGGCGGACGGTCTGTCCACCAGCTGCATGGTCCTCGGCCCGGAGCGCGGCCGCGCCCTTGTCGCGCGGTACCCAGGCTGCACGGTGCGCTTCATCGACAAGACCTGACGATCGACGGCAACCGAACGATGCCCCAACGTCTCGCCGAACCGGCCGCTCCGACCCTTGAAATCCTCGTCCTCGACGGCGGGATCGGCGACTCGCCCGCGCAGCAATCCCCGCGATGCCCTGAGCGGCCCTGGTGGCGGTCGGGTCCGCGGGGTCCCGCACGCGCTCGGCCGCTGCGTCGACCTTCGCACTGGCGCGCGCGATGGGCGGCGTTTCTGATCGTCTGCGGTACGCCCGTGGCGGTCGGGGCCGAACCGCCCGTCGCGGTCGCGCTCATCGTCTCCGTGGACGTGTCGCAATCGGTCGATGCGGCGCGCTTCGGCCTGCAGATGGAGGGAATCGCGGAAGCCCTGGAAGATCCGGGCGTCGTCGCGGCGATGACCTCGCGCCCAGGCGGAACGCTCTTCGCCATGGTGACCTGGGCCGATCGAGCCAGCCTGGCTGTCGGATGGCGGCGGATCGCGAGCCGCGCCGACGCGGTCGCTGCAGCGGCGCAGGTCCGCGCGACCCCCCGTCAGACCGGCGAATTCACCTGCGTGGCCCAGATGTTCCGCACGATCGCCGAGAGCGTGATCCCCGCGATGCCGGTCCCCGCCGAACGCATCGTCGTCGACGTCTCGGGTGACGGCATCGACAATTGCACCGACACGGACGACCTCGCAACCGAGCAGGCCGCCGTTCTCGCCTCAGGCGCCACCATCAACGGCCTGCCGATCCTCGTGCCGGGCGAGAACGACGTCGTGGGCGCCGGCGCCTACAGGGCCCCGGGATACGGCCTCCGGGCGACACCCCTGCCCCAGGAGCGCGTCGGCCTGCAGCAATGGTTCGAGACGCACGTCGTCGCCGGACCGAACGCGTTCCTGCTCACCGCAAAAGGCTACAGCGATTTTTCGAGGGCCATACGCCGTAAATTCATCACCGAGGTGAGCGCATACGAGTAGGCAGCCCAAATCTGAATTTTTGTAATTCTCGTTGGCCGCCCGATTCGACGTCTGCTTGCAGAACCCGAAGGGTTGCCGCTGAACAGCCGGGCACGAAAGCCATCGGTCGTACATTTACGGTGCCGCCCCAGAAACGAAAAAGCCCCGGCGTCCTGGCCAGGGCTTTCAAGCTGAGCGCTTGTGATCGTTGGTAGCGAGGGAGGGATTTGAACCCCCGACACAAGGATTATGATTCCAAGTGTCTAGGCACTCCGCCCCCGTTTTCAGGCCCTGACGACCCCGCCATAACCCCCTGATGGCGCTGCCGGTCTTCACCATGACACCGTTTCCCCTCTTGCGACCAGGCCGAACCCCGCCCCAGAGTCCCCGCCCCAGTTCCGCCCCTGTTCGTCGGAGTAGCCCGTGGCCGTCACCCTCACCCAGCAATCCGTCGACAAGCACGTGGCGAAGGCGAAGGCGGGCGTGACCCCCTACGACGTCATCGACAAGGGGGCGCCCGGCCTCATCCTCCGCATCAAGCCGCGGGGCCCAAGCTGGGGCCTCAAGTTCGAGAGGGGCGACCGGACGATGCGGTTGAAGATCGGCGTGCCGGGGATCCTCGATCTGGAGCAGGCCCGGAGCATCGCCGGGGCGGCGCGCAAGGCCCTTAACTCGCCCCATGCCGAGCTCGGTGAGGAGTGGCTCCGTGACCAGTACGTCGGTCTCGGCATGGCGCATGCCCGGCCGCAGCGCGACCCCGCCCTGGTCGCGGCGTTCGAGGCCGAGATCCCGCACCTGTTGAACTGGCGCTGGGAGGAGGCGCGGGAATCGTACCTCGCGGAGGTGAAGCGCATCCGCCGCCACGACACCTGGAACGACTACCGGGTGATGCTCGGGCAACCCGAGCTCGCGGTCCTCGCCAATCGCCAGGTCCGCGGCATCACCCGGTCGGAGCTCGCGGTCATCGTCGACAAGATCCACGCGAGCGGTCGGGAGCGGCATGCCGAGCACCTGGCCAGCGTCCTGCGCCCCTTCTGGGGGTACATGGCCGAGGACCGGCGGCAGCACCTCTCCGGCGTCACGACGACGATGGCGGGCCTGAAGGCGCCCGAGCGCTCGACCGAGGCCAAGGTCCGCTCGAACGGAAAGGAGCCGGGGACCTACATCGCGACGCCGGCCGAGGTCGGGACCGCGGTCGCGGTCGCGCGATCCGGCATCCTCGACCGCTCGGTCTCGATGTCGCTGGAGCTCCTCATCGCGACCGGCCAGCGCCGTCGTCCCGTCGCCGGCGCCCTGACCGTCGATTTCGTCGACTGGATCGAGATGCCGGGCTGGGGCGTGTGGTCGATGGGCCCGAGCCACCGCAAGACCGCGGCGAAGCGCCAGGACAAGCACCGGCACGTCGTTCCGCTTCCGCCGGCGCTGTGGGCCCGCATCCAGGAGCAGCTACGCCGGACCGGCGGCTCGCCGTACCTGTTCCCCCAGATCCGCCCGAAGAAGGCGGGCGGCGATGCGTTCGGCCACATGTCCGACGCCGCCATCAACCACAGGCTCATCGACCTGGGGATCAAGGCGTCCCCGCACGACCTGCGGCGTTGCCTGTCAACGACCCTGCAGCACGAGTTCCGGGTGTCCCGCGACACGGTGAAACTCGTGCTCGATCACAACGAGGGCATCAGGAGCGACGACGTCTTGGAGCGGCACTACACGGCTGACGACCGCCTCGACCAGAAGGCGCCCGTGATGGAGCAGTGGTGCGCCTGGGTCGACGAGCAGGTCGCGGCGACGGTGCTCCCGGACCTGTCGACGCTCCGGGCGGACATCACGCGCCGGCGCCGCGAGAACGAGGCCGCCGGCAAGGCCAAAACGGCTGCGCTGAAGGCTGCGAAGGAAGCCGAGGAGAAGGCCAAGGCCGCCGCCGAACGCGAGGCAAAAGCGGCCTGATGCGTCGTATTTGATCGATTGGATTCAATCAAAGGCGACGGGTCGGCCTGCATGGTGTCCCCATCACCGGAGGACACCATCATGAAGCGCTATACCCCTGAGAGCCCCGAGCTCATCTCGTACCTCGCCGAGATGATCGAGCCGGCCAAGGCGAACATCGGCATGATCGCCCAGGAGCCCATCCCGGCCGACGCGCTGAACATCCTCATGGCCAACGGGGACGTCGTGTACGGCTACTGGCCCGAACCGGACCCGACCAAGCACAACATCGGCGGCTACGGCGTGGCCGTCCTGAAGGGTCAGGCGATCCTCGACAAGCGCAGGGAGCCCGGCGAGGAAATCGATCTCGTGAGCGTCCCGGTCATGTTCCGCGAGAAGGCCGAGGCGCATGCGGCATGGCAGGTGTTCGGCGAAGGCCGAACCCTCCACTCATAGGCCGAGGCAACCGGCGTCCGCTCGCAGAGCAAGACGTCCTCGCCCTTGCAGGGCCGCCCACAGCATAAGGTGGGCCGCCTCCGTGCGCTGGCCTGCCCGTCACATCTCCGCCGGCGTCGGGAATCGCACCTTCACCGCCGGGTCCGCTATGGCCTCGACGATGGCGCGCTGGTAGCCGGACAGGCGCACCGAGGCGCCCGGCGGGGACAGCGCCACGTTCTCCGAGATCCAGTCGGCGACGTCGGATGACTTGGTCATGCCTTGCCTCCATCGATCTTGATCAGCGGCGAGACGGCCTCGTCCGACCACGGCAGGACCGTCACGGGCCGGATGAGCTCGTGCCGAAGTCCATCCCGTATCCACTCCAGGGTGCGCTCGGCCTCCTCAAGCGGGTAGTCGACGGGCGCCTCCTCGCCATCGGCGTCGACCCGGAATGGCTCGTAGGCGACCCGGGCCTTGGCCTTCGAGGCGAGGCACACGCCCTGGCCTTGTGCGCCCATGTCGTCGAGGCACTGCCACATGGCATCAGCCAGGGCATCGATCTCGGACCGGCGCATGATCACGAACCCGAGTTCAGCGAGCTCATGGACGAGGACCTCCGGCTTGTCGCCACAGATGGACGTCCATCCCTCGATCTTGGCCAGCGCGGCCGCATCGGTCGTCATGCCCCACTCTCCTCGATCAGCAGGATGGCGGAGATCTCCTCCACCACGCGCCATGGCCACAACTCGCCGGCGATCTCGTCCAGCCTATCGACGGCGGCCGCAGCGCGCCCGGCCGGGAGCACCCGCTCGATCAGGCGCACGTCAGCCTCGCTGAGGTCGACGTCGTTCCCGGTCGCGAACACGAACTTGATGCCGTGGCTCTCCGAGACCTCGACGACCTGCGGCTCGCGTCTCTCGACCGAGGCCCACCAGAACCCACACTCGGTCATGCCGCGTCCTCAGCCCAGATGCGCTCGTAGAGCTCTGCCTCGGCAAGCACGAGTTCGCCGGCGACCGTGCAGATCTTCTCCGGGAACCAATACCCCCAGTCGTTCGCCGCCTTGGCGCTTTGGACTGCCTCCTCCAGGGTGCACGCCTCCTCCTCGTGCGGGGCGTGATGCATCCAGCCATGGATGACGAACAGCTTGGGGCGCGCTTCCAGCCGGGCGAACTCGGCCTCCTTCGCCAAATGGGCCACCACCGCCTCGCTCAGGGTGGTCTCCGCGGCGCCGAGGTCGGTCCAGACCTGCAGGTTCGGCACCGCGATGCTGTCGCCCTTCTTGTCCTTCACGAACCCTTCGACGGGCGCCGCGCATGCCTTCATGCGGGCCTCGCGCCAAGCGACCGCGGCGGTTTCGAGCTTCGATGAGAACATGGTCGTCGCCCTCAGCCGTAGTACCGGGAGAAGTCGAGCTCGCGGCTCTTGAGCGCGGCCGCCGCGATTCGCGTGGCGTCCCGGTGCCCGTCGACGACCGCCTGCAGGGCCGTCTGGTGCAGCCAGTCTTCGACGATGTGGTCGGCGCAGGACCAGTGGATGCTCCGCTGGTCGGCCAAGGCAGCCACGATGGCGTCGACCGCCTCGACGGAGAGCGCCGGGCGCTCCTCGACGTCGATCCAGCAGATGACGTGGCCGTACCGGTCCCAGTCGCGGACCCTCTCGTGCTGGACGGTGAACACCTCACCGCCCTCGTCCGAGATGCCGTGCAGCAGCATGATGTCCTCGTCTTCGCTGCTGCCGCTCCAGTAGAAGTACGCCCACACCGGACGGTCGGTCGGGATCCCCTTGTGCCCGCTCTGCCATCTCGGACGGTTGCGGGAAGCCTCCAGGGCCTTGATCGCGCACGCCCGGCATCGCCGGCACCGCTTGTCGCCACCGACGTGGACTTCCACACAGTCCTGGCAGGTGCCCATGTACCCGCCCGGCGCCCACCCATGCCCACGCAGGTCCTCCGCGGAGTAGCCGTCGACGGGGTTGTCCCCTCGCAGCGTCAGGGGCGCCGCGTTGCGGAAGGTGCGCCCAGCCCAAGCCTCGGTCATGCCGCCGTCCCTCCCAGCAACCGCCTGACCGTGATGGCCCTGCGCATGTGCTCGATCAGCTTCTCGCTCGCGTCCTCGGAGAACCGCTTCGGGTCGCAGCGCCAGGCGTTGAAGACGAGGTCCGCGTCGGACTTGGAGACTGGCTCCCGATTGAGCGTGTACTCGCCGCCCGCCGCCTCGATGCGGATCGCCTCCACGTCGGACCGATGACCGATGGCGCCGAGGGCATCGCGCGCCATGGGGCCGACGACGAACGCCTCCCAGGTCGCGCTTCCGATGATGATGCCGGACGTTGTGGTGTGCTTCTCAGCCATGGAAGGACCCCACGGCCGGCAGGTCGGCGTCCCGGGCGCGGCCGGTGTCCTTGACGAAGCCCCTCTCCCATGAGGGCACGCGGATCTGAGCTTCCGCCTCCTCCCGCCGGGCGCGCTCCCGGACGAGCTCGTCGTGGAGCTCCAGGACGCGGCGGGCGAGCTCGCGCTTTTCGAGGGAGAGCAGGCCCTTGAGGTCCGGCTTGAAGATCGACAGGTCGGCCATATCAGGCGGCCTCCATCACGCGGCCGAGGGCGGCGGACGAGCCGTAGCCGTCGAGCAGGTTGTTCGTCGGCCTGATTGAAGAATTTCGGGAAGGGCGTCGCAACCACGGCGCCACGGAATGGGTCGATGATCAGCCCGCGGGCCAGCAGCGTGAAGGCATCCCAGCCGTGGTCGTACACGCAGCGCTGCGTGTAGCAGTAGAGGATCAGCCCCGTGTCCTGGCAGGTCTTCCGACTGACGAGGCCGGCGGACCGAGCGCGCTCCAGACCCCTGATCAGGTCGTTGAACGGGATCGTACGGGCAGGATGGATGCCGGCGGGCGCAGGCCGCGATTCGTGCGCCCGGAGGACCTCAGCCTGCTCGGGCGTCGCCACGCGGGCGCGCTGCCCGTGGACGAGCGGCGACGGCGCGCCCGGGGCGACCAAGGCGTGCTCGGTCGTCGGATCGGCCAGCAGCGCGTCGAGGGCCGCCTGATCCTCGGCGTAGAAGCCGGGCTCGATCCCGGGCGGGCCGCCTTGCTCCGGTACGTGCCAACCTGTGCCCACTGGGGTCCCCTCGAATCGATCCTTCGAGAAGTCTCCGCAGCGACCAGGCGATGATCCAGCCCGGCGTTAACCGAGGCGGCACGAGGCGATTGACGGGGGCGGCGGGCTGGCTATCTTGAGGTCAGCCGGCACGTTGTCGGGCAAACCAACCAACGCGACTTTCTTAGCCTCTGGTTCACGATCCCTCCCAGTCTAGGGAGGACAGACCCTACGAAGACCCCCGCTGGTCATTCGACCACGGTTCACTCCATCTGGGGTGCGGACTACGAGCAGGGCTCCCTTCACCGGGGGCCCTTTCTCGTTGTGGATAGTGCACCTCGCAGCTTGACGGCGATCCCGCCGTCCGTATTCTTCCCAGTGCGGTGTGGCCGATGCCCGCCCAGCTTTCGAACTCCTCATCTCTAGAGGCCGACCAGAAATGAAGCTCAAGTCCACTGCCAGAATCCGTCTGTCCATCATCCTCCGCTTCGCGTGGCGCGTCCTCGTGTGGCCCGTGCTGTTCGTGTGGACGTTCGAGGATCGGTACCTCCAGCGCCGCCCCGATCCGATCCCCACGAGCATCGAGGGCATCCGCGCGAACCTCGCCCGCACTGATGAGGCCCTCGCCGACATCCGCGAGATCATCCTCACCGGGCGCAGCAAGAACGGGTTCGCCTTGGCCCAGATCTGGCTCAAACTGCAGGAGCAGCAGCAGGTCCTCCAGGCCGCCCTCGCCACCGCCCTGGCGGAAGAGGTCCGGCACACCCAGCCCCTAGCCGCCTGAGCGGCCCTCCCTTCTCCCCCGGCGTGCTGGGGGATCGGGGAGCGCCGACCGGCCGCCCCGCGGTGAGATCTACTCCGCCGCTTAGAGACTCCCTGGAGGGAAGTAATGACAACGGAATCCAACAAGCAGAAGCGCTACGACCGCCCCGTCCTCTTCAGGACTGCCTGGGAGTACGCCCGGTACGTCGAGAGCCTCGTCCAAGTCCCCGCGAGCAAGCTCTTCCCCCATGCGATCCGGGTCGTGTGGAAGCTTGAGAAGGGGAAGGAGGAGCTCGCGCTCGCGACCTCGCAGCTGTCGCTGGAGCAGGCGCAGCAGTACGCGGCTTACTCGAAGAAGCGCCTGTTCGAAGCTGTGGCGCATTTCAACAAGAACCGCGCCTAAAACCCCACCCATCCACGTTGTCCAAGGGCGGTCCAGAAGGGGCCGCCCTATTGATTCGAGGGCCTCCCCCCATGGCGCGCATCATCCTCCACCCCGGAGCCAAGGCCGACGTTGGCGTCCCCGTCGGCACAATCGACGGGCAGGTCCTCTCCTTCGTCGACAAGACCCCGCACATCGACGGCGAGGCCGTTCCGTTCGATGAGATCGGACGCGACCTGTCCGATGCCGTCGAGGAGGCCGCCGTGGTCATTTTCGGCAACGAGTGGAGCACCGATTTGGGGCGGGTGACGGGCCTAAACCGGCGCACGGTGACCCGCGACAGGATCGAACGCTTCGGCGTGGCGGCGTGGGTCTACACGCTCCTCGGTCGGGCCGCGACGTCCAGTTGCCCAAGGGCGTTTGGGTACATGCTGCTGGCCTCGGCCGAGCTCTGCGACCGGGGGCCTTACTCCAAAGGAAAGGGCGTCGACCAGGGCCCCAGCATGCGGGAGCGTGCGTATCTCGGCGGGATGGCCCGCGTCGAGATGGAGAAAGCCTATGCGGAAATAGATCATGCCCGCGCCGAGCGTGAACATTTCCGTTTTTTGAAGACCCAGGAAGGAGATCAGTAACACCTTCCTCCTATAGTCAAACTCACGTGAGCTTGCGGTTTTCACCCGAGCTCTTGGTCGAAGGAAACCGAACATGCAGAACAATCGCACCTCGCGCGAGGCCGCGTCCGCTGTGACGCTCGACGCCGTCCTGAACGGCACCCTGCCTCCTCCCTTCCGACACGACTCGCCGTTCCGGCTGTTGGAACTCCTCCTGACCGTCCGCTGCCCGCGGGACCGGCCGCGGCGCCGCGACTTGCTGCGCTTCGGCGACGATGACGGCGTGCTGGGGCTTTGGCAGGCCGCGTGGAGCACAGCCGAGGACGTCCGCGACAAGGGCTGGACTGATCCCAGGCGCGCCCACACGGGCTACGTCCGCCTCCTCGCCCTCCTGGAGACGTGCGAGCGCAGGTTGCAGGAGCTCGACGAGCGGCTCGACCTCGACCCCGAGGACCTCGACGATGCAGTCGTCCTTCGCGTCGAGTTGGAGCAGCTTGCCGGAGCGGCGGCCGGCTGCCTCGCCGAGTGTGGCGACCGCGCCGGCCGA
Source organism: Methylobacterium goesingense (assembly GCF_022179225.1). Classification (GTDB taxonomy): domain Bacteria; phylum Pseudomonadota; class Alphaproteobacteria; order Rhizobiales; family Beijerinckiaceae; genus Methylobacterium; species Methylobacterium goesingense. The sequence continues at coordinate 19,846 of NZ_BPQL01000070.1, read as the reverse complement.
GATTACTGCCGGGAGAGGGCTGCCTGGTTGGTCGAGCACGGCCAGGAGGGGCACAAGTACGCCTCGGCGTTGGTCGGGCTGTCGGCGGACGTGCGGTACGCCTGGCGTCCGGGGAATCCCGGCCTTGGCGCCTTGGCGAGCGCCCTGCAATCCGGGGACGCCACGATCCACGATGCAACCCGGGCGGCCGCGCCCGAGGATGAAGAGCCCGAGCCGTCGTGGGCCGCCGAGGCCCGGGCGAAGGCGGCCCGCGAGAAGGCGGATCGGGAGCGTGCCGCAGGGCCGAGCCTGGTCGTCTTGGCGTCCGTCGAGCACCTGCCCGGCAGCGCCGAGAACGGCGCGCGCGCCGGTAGGAGCACGGGCAGCACTGCCCGGACGGAGTGGGCGCCCCTCGCCGGAAAGGCGTTGCCGCTGGCCGTCGTCCCCGACCTGGCCGAGGCGCGGCGGGTGCTCGTGTCCGAGTTCCCGGACGACGCCGCGGTCATCGACGCGATCCTCGTCCCGCTGGCCGGGCGGAGCTTCGTGCACCTGCCACCGACCCTCCTGCTCGGCCCCCCGGGCACGGGCAAGTCGCGCCTGACGCGGCGGTTGGGCGAGATCCTGGGGCTGGCCGTGACGGTCTACTCGTGCGGGGGCGTCGCGGATTCCAGCCTGATCGGGACGTCCCGCCAGTGGAGCACCGGCCGGGCGACGGTGCCCCTGCAGGCGATCAAGCAGGCCGGCGCGGCGAGCGTGCTCGTCGTCCTCGATGAGCTCTCCCGCGCGGGGACCAGGGCGGACAACGGCAGGCTCGTCGACGGCGTCCTGGCCCTCACGGAGGCGGAGACGTCGAGGCGGTACCAGGATCCCTTCCTGGAGTGCCCGACCGACCTCTCGGCGGTGAGCTGGCTCGCCACGGCGAACAGCGTCGCCGGCCTCGATCCGGCCCTGCTGTCCCGGTTCCGCGTCCTGACGCTGGGCCCCCGGACGGCGGCGTCGCTGCCTTCGCTGACGAAGGGCATCCTTGCCGACGTTCGCCGCGAGCGCGGCCTCGATGCGACGTGGCTCCCGGACCTCGACGAGGAGGAAGCCGGCGTCCTGGCGGAGAACTGGCCCGGCGGGTCCGTCCGCGTCCTGCGCCGGCTGATCGAAACCGTACTCGCCTCGCGCGAGCACCTGGCGACGCGGAACTGAGGGAGGGGTGATCATGACGACGTTTGATTTCGCCGCCTCCCGCAGGCGCATCAAGTCCGGCTGGCAGGCCGGCCGGACTTGCCGCCTCGTGTCCCGCGGTCTCGCCGCCCGGGTCTCCGAGGCCGAGCGGGCGTGGCAGGCGGGGCAGCTTCCCCTCGACCGGGCAGCGGCTCTCGCGGCCGAGGCCGAGGCGGTGAGCTTCTCGTTTGCCCCCGTTCCCGGCCGGCGCCCCGGGCCCGTGCAGGGGCTCCTCGTCGACCTAGCCCTCAGAGCCGTCCTCGCGGCGCCCGGGCGGCTGATGCCCTGCCAGGCAATCCGCGACGCCGTCCAGAGGAGGCAGCAGTGACAGACGTCTACCGCAACAGAGTTCGCCGGGTCTGGAGTGTGCGGGAATCCGGGATCGTCGTCGCGCACGTGCACGCAGTCGCCCTCTACGACGTGACGTTCGTCGTCAGCGAGGCCGCCCGGCAGCGGGCGCTACGCAAGGGACAGCGCGCCGTGATGGCGTGGGCCCGCGGCCGCTTGATCGACGCGCCCCTGCAGGCGTCCTCGATGAGGGTCTCGTTCGACCCCTTCGCCGGGCCGTCCTTCATGATCGATGACTGGCCGATCCGCGAGGCGTCGCTCGACCTTGCCGATGGACGGCAGGGCATCCTGGAGCGGGGTCAGCGCCGAGACGGTCTGGTCGACGACCGTGCCGACGATTCCACCACCGGTGAGCGCGTCGGCGATGGCCGGGGACGGCGCGCCCTTGGCGTCGGACAGGAGGCCGCGGCGCTCCATGCCGGCGAAGTAGGTCGGCTGGGGCCCGACCGAACCGGAGGCCCACGCCTGCCCGATCTGGCGGACCTCGACGACGCGGCGGCCCCAGCCCTTGCCGAACGCCTTCCAGGTCCGGAGCGACTTGAGGAACGCGAGGCGCCGCTCCAGGATCGCGGCGACCAGGGCGTCGTGGTCGGGGTAGGCTTCCGCGGCTTGGACGGTCGCCTCGCCGATCACACCGTCGACGCGGACGCCGAGGGCGCGCTGCAGCCACTTGATGGACTGGCCCGGGCCCGAGTTCACGGCGCCGTCGAACAGGACGTAGTCGATCCCCTCGGGGAGCTCGTCGCCCTTCACGGCATCCCAATACTGGCGGCGGTAGACGGCCCCGAGCTCGGCCTGGGTGATCGAGCGGACCGGGCGGGACGGCTTGCCGTTCCGCTTGAGGTAGCCGTCGAACGTGCGCTGGGTGACACCCTTCATGGTGGCGCCGCCCGGATCGCGCGGGTCGTTGACGTAGCCCCCCTCGTGGACGAGCACGCGGGTGATCGCGTCCTGATAGCGGTCGGCGCTCACTGGTCTCTCCTTGCGGGTGCGTCGATGAAGTTGCCCGGCCACGCCGTCGCGATCCGCGCGGCGTCCTCGACGGACAGGCCGGGGTAGGTCCCGATCAGGCCCTCGATGACGACCTCGCGGGGGATGCGCTTCGACCGGCGCTTCCGGGGGGGCGGTGGTGGTGCCGGCGGCGACGAGGGCTGAGCCTCGCGGATGACGAGGGCCATGGCGGCGGCGACCGCGGCGAGGCCGGCGGCCATGGCGATGGGGTTGCGCCTGCGGGACATGGTCAGCCCTCTTCCCGGCGGGCGGCGAGGGCGAGCTCGGCGACGCGGGCAGCCAGGGCCCGGTGGAGCTTCAGGTTGGCGCGCTGGTAGTCCTGGGGGTCCCAGCCGGCGAAGGTCTCGGTGACCCGGGCGACCGCGGCGTGCTCGACGAGACGGTCGCCGTCGACCTGGGCCACGTAGGCGGTCAGCGCGAGCTCGTGCCCGCCGTCGACGGCCCGGCAATCCTCGCCGAGGATGCGGACCATGGAGAAGTCGAGCCGGGTGCCCATCAGTGGACCCTCGGGCCGGCGGTGCGGGCGAGGTAGACTGAGGCGATGAGCTCGCCGGCCTCGACCTTCATGGCGTCGCAGAACACCAGCAGGCGCTTCCAGGTGATGCGGTCGCCGTCGTGGGACCGGATCGCCGCGAGCTCGTCGCGGAGGTCGCTGTCCCGGCTCTCGAGCTGCCCGAGCAACACCCGAAGCTGGGGGGCCGTCAGCCGGCGGTCCTTGATGACCGCGGCGAGGCCCTTCATCAGGGAGGAGTTGAGCGCCGCCCCTTGGGGCGAGACCCGGTAGGAGCCGCGGCACTGCCGGCTGGCTCCGGACGCATGGACCAGCGTCGAGTTGGGGGCGTCCGAAACGCGCGGGGCGAGGTTTGGTTCCATCGAAAAGGATGGAATGCCTCGCACCTGGATTCGACAAGGGTAATCAGGGGGCTAAGCGATTTTGACGTCGCTTAGCCGGTCATTTTCCCGGCGCTGACAAGGATGGGCCAAGCCGTTCTTGCAGGTGTCAGACTTTTCTGACGGGCGGGTCTTCGCGCAGGCCCATGAGGCCCGACAGGTCGACGCGCCAGACGCCCTTGGGCAGGGCCGCCAACCGCTCGATGCGCCCGTCAGGATTTTCTGACTGGGAGCGGATCGCCGAGATGGCCACCCGGACGAGGAGGTCGGCGCGCTCGACCCCATCCTCGTCCGGGTCCTGCAGGGCGAGGCCGGCGGCCTTGAGGAGTCGTCGGATCGGCCCACGGCGCGAGTCGTCCCAGACGGAGATGTCCGACCATGCCGGCGTCCGCCACGCCTGAAGCACCTCGCGAAGCAGGGCTTGGCCGACGTCGTGGCGCGGGGGCACGGGGATCGGGGCCGCTCCCGAAATGCTGTGCCAGATCCCGCCACCCACGTACCGACGTCGGCCCACCGGCTCGCGCTCGGCCCGGCGGGCCGCTTCCTTGTCGCCGACCGGGTAGCGGTACCAGACGGCGTGCAGCCTCGCCGCGGCGGCCCGCAAGGTGTCCTGAAGTTGCTGCTCTTCGGGTGTGAGGCGCCACTTCATGTCACGCCACCTCCATCTCGGAGGCCGGACACGTCGACGCCCGCCGGGCCGTGGGGCGCGCAGCGGGCGTCTGTCCTAGAAGAGTGCTGCCCTTCGTCGTGACCCGAGGAACATACTGCGTACGGCGGCCTGCGACAACAGCCTCGCGCGCGGTCTCTCTGATATCCCGTAACACTTCGTGCGCGATCACGGCGGGGGTGCCGACGGGCAGGTCGAGGGTGTCGCCGACGTCGTCGACGGTGACCACGGGAGCCACCACCGGCTCGGCCTTGGCGGTGGTGATGCCGGCGACGGCGCGGGCGTCCCGGAGGGCGTTGTCCAGCCACCGCGGCGAGACACCGTAGAGCTCGGCCACCGCCTTCACGGTCAGGCCCTCGGCGAGGAACTCGACGGCCTGCTGCCCGACTTCGAGGCGGTGCTGCTGTTGGACCGAGCGGTCCCTGACGCCCGCGGCCCGGCGAGAGGCGACGACGCGCGAGACGGCGTTCTCGGACCGGCGCGCCTGGTCGATCAGGATGCGCAGGTCGGCCCGGCGCATCTCCCTCGGGGTGATGACCAGCAGGTCCCGGAGGTGGGCGGGGGACGGCTTGTAGCGGGGGTCGACCGTGAATCCGCGGTACGTCCGGCGGACGCCCCGGGCGGATTCCTTCGCCCTGCCGACGATGGAGCAAGCCTTCGACTTGGCGGAGGCGTGGTCGAGCCCGAGGCGGTCGGCGGTCTCGATGACGTACGCGTCGAGGTCGGAGGCCGGGAGGCGCCACGAGGCCACGTAGACGAAGGCGACAAGCCAGGAGTTGCGGCCGGCTCCCGTGTCCTCGCGGGCCGCGGTGTCCTTGATGCCGGCCTTGCCGTGCCGGAGGGCATACAGCCGGTCGAGGTCCGCGGCGATGGTGTCCCAGTACGACGAGCCGGTCAGCTTGGCGCCGTGGTGGCCTTCCCGCGGGGTCCGGTTGGCGAGTTGGGCGGCGGTCCGCTTGGCCTTCGCCTCGGCCTTGGCGGCCTCCCGCTGGGCCTTGGTCTGGCGCTGGAACGGCAGGACCACGCGGCAGAGCTCGTCGAAGTCGATCCGGGCGATCTCGGCGGTCAGGTCGGGAAAGATCACCACCACCGGGAGGCCGCTCTTTTCGTTGTAGGTGCCCGGCATCCGAAACTGCTTCGTCGCAGCCTTGGCCGTGTAGTCGGACCCGAACGGCAGGAACTCCTCGTGGAGGATCTGCTGCAAGGCACGGTGGCGGGCCATGACACGCTGGGCCGGCTGGGAGGCGGTGTAGAGCCAGACCACCAAAATCCCGCGCCCCGAGAACGTGGCGTAGGACGGCGACGGCCAGCCGCGGTCCTCGCAGATGTTGCGGACGGCTTCCAGGACCTTGCGCGGGGGGACGTCCTTCCAGTCCGGCTTGTTGTAGTAGTCGAGGTCGAGCCACGAGGCGCCGAGGGACACGATGTTGATCGCGTCCTTGGCGACGCGGGGCTCGCCCGGCTTGGAGTACGGGTACGATGCGAACGACATGAAGCGCCGGCCCTGCAGATCGACGTCGCGGCTCGCGAGGGCGTGGGAGGAGTACCGCAGGTCGGACCATCGCGGCTCGGTGCTGCCGTCCTTCCTGGGCTTCCTGGGAGGGACGCGGTCGCCGAACATCGCGGACCCGACACCGCCTTTGGGGTGGACGAGACGGGCGTAGTCGAGGGGGCGGAACTCGGAGCAGTAGGCGGGGGCTGGACGGACCAGGGAAGCAGCCTGGGGCCAACGCGTGGCGGTCGGGGAGATGAGGGAGGTTGTCACGACGGTCCTCTACTGGGGCCTGTCGCGGGGCAGCACGTCCGCAACTCAGGCCGGGATCAACATGACGAGGATACGTACGCCGAGGATAAGGTCAATCGGGGGCCTGACCTTCCGTTACGCGGGGCAATACTTGCGGAAGGGGATCGGAAAATCGCGGGGACGAGGGGGTATCGGCCGCCGGTGAGGCACAGGGAGGTAGGCTGTGGCGGTCAGTCGGGGGTGGCGTGGGTAAGGACACATCCTGCCAGGCACGATGCCCTGGTGGCCTTCCCTGGCGGTGGTGGCCGTCCGACGAGGAGAACTGACGCGGGAACGGTCCAGATCTTTTTTCCGCTTCCCGACATTGGCGTAGCCAAGGCTCCATACCCCGTAACGGAACGTGCGTGATCGGAACGCCACCGGAAGGACCGGATCGACCGTCCTTCACACCGTGCGCGATCCCCCATGGTGGCTTTCTGGACGGCCTGGCACTCTACCGTCATGAGCACCGCAACCGCCTCCGCGCTCCCCGAGGAGCACCCCGCCGCCCGGTCCGCCCGCGTCCGTCGCGATGCCGCCGACCGCGCCCGACGCTGGCGCGAGACCCAGCGCGAGACCGCCGAGACCGATGCGGCAATCGTGAAGGCCATGCTCGCGGACGTCGACGCCTACATCACCCCCGAGCACCGTCTCATGGCCAGGAACGAGCGGGTGGACATCGCCTTCGTCGTAGGCCGGGCCGCCTACGAGCTCGGTGGCAGGGAGCGCTTCAAGGAGGCCAAGAAGAGGGTCTTCGACAGGCTGCAGGAGCTCTCACCTGCCCCCAAGCACCACGCCTGACTGAACGAATCGACGGCGTCTGTTAGGCTGGTGTGATCGGGCGCCACCACAAACGGCGAAGGGCCCGACCACCCAGGAGCGCCCCCGTGTCCGGACTGAGCTTCGACTTTAACGTCCGGGATGTGGATCCTAGGTGGATGCCCCGGGGACTCCTCCCGCACTTGGGAGGGCACCCCCGACGGGTCCCTCGCATCATGGTCGAACGGCGGGTCGCGTCCCGGCACCAAGTCGGACCTGCATCACGACGCGGGAGTCATCCGCCACCCGTAACATCGCCCCGGCACGATCCAGGAACCAGGGACGCGTCAAGAACGGACGGGCTCCGGGTGGCGCGTACGTTCGGAATGGGCCGCATCGCCGCGCCATCCCCATCCAAGTGGCCGATCAGCCACCCGGCAAGGTCAGGGACAACCGGTCCTAGCGCAGCCTGACCCCCAGCAGCCTCAGGGCGTTGGCCGTTACCAGGACCGTCGCCCCCGTATCGGCGAGGATGGCCGGCCATAGGCCGGTGATGCCGGCGATGGTCGTGACAAGGAACACCGCCTTCAGGCCGAGTGCCACACCGATGTTCGTGCGGATGTTCGCCAGCGTCCTGCGGGACAGTTCCACCATCCGCGCCACGTCGGCGACGCGCCCGTGTAGCACCGCTGCATCGGCTGTCTCCAGCGCGACGTCGGTGCCGCCACCCATCGCGATGCCGACGTCTGCGGCCGCGAGCGCCGGGGCGTCGTTGATGCCGTCCCCGACCTTCGCCACGACGGCCCCGGCGGCCTGGAGCTCAAGTACGATCCGCTGCTTGTCCTCGGGCAGCAGTCCCGCCCGTGCCTCGATGCCGAGCATCCCCGCCACCGCCTGGGCCGTGCGGGCGTTGTCCCCGGTCAGCATGAGCGACCCGATGCCCTCCGCCGCGAGGCGGTCGATCCCGGCCTTGGCGTCGGACCGGGGCTCGTCGCGCATGCCCAACAGCCCGGCCAACGCCCCGTTCGCCAGCAGGGCGGCGACCGTTTTACCCTCGCCCTGCAGGGTGGAGATCCGCGCCTCCTGCTCCGCCTCGAGGGTCACGCGCGCTGCCGCCTCCCGCGGCGATCCGAGGAACAGGTCGAGGCCGCCGACATTGCCGGTGATCCCCTTGCCGCCGAGCGCCTTCGACCCGAATGCCGGAGGCATCGGTGCGCCGGCTTCCGCGGCCTTGGCAAGCACCGCCTTGGCGAGCGGATGCGAGGAGCCTGCCTCAAGCGCGGCAGCCAAGGAGAGGACCTCCCGTTCGGACCGGCCGAACGCTAGGACGTCGGTGACCACGGGCTTGCCCTCGGTCAGGGTGCCGGTCTTGTCGAAGGCCACCATGGTAACGGCGGCCAGCCGCTCCAGGACGGCGCCGCCCTTGATGAGCAGGCCCCGGCGGGCGCCGGCCGAGAGCCCGGCCGCGATGGCGGCGGGCGTCGAGATGACCAGGGCGCAGGGGCAGCCGATCAGCAGGATGGCGAGCCCCTTGTAGACCCACTCGTTCCACGAGCACCCGAACAGCAGCGGCGGCAGGATCGCGACGAGCGTGGCCACCGCGACCACGGCCGGTGTGTAGACCCGTGAGAATCGGTCGATCAGGCGCTCGGTCGGGGCCTTCGCCTCCTGGGCATCCTCCACCAGCCGCACGACCCGGGCGATGGTGTTGTCCCGCGCCGCCGCGGTCACCCGCACCCGAAGCGCGCCGTCCCCGTTCACGGTCCCGGCGAACACCGCATCGCCCGGTGCCTTGCGCCGCGGCACGCTCTCGCCGGTGACCGGCGCCTCGTCCACCGCGCTCTCCCCGTCGAGGACGGTCCCGTCCGCCGGGACCCGGTCACCCGGCCTCACCAGGACGGTCGCCCCGACCCGCAGGCTCGCCGCGGGCACCCGCTCCGTCGATCCGTCGCCCTCCAGCAGGGCCGTGTCCGGCACCAGGCCGGTGAGGCCGCGGATGCTCGCCCTGGCCCGGCCTGCGGCCACCCCTTCCAGCACCTCGCCAACCAGGAACAGGAAGACGACCGTGGCCGCTTCCTCGGTCGCCCCGATGGCGGTCGCGCCGATGGCGGCTACGGACATCAGGGTCTCGATGGAGAACGGCGTCCCGTGCCGGGCGGCCGCGACGGCACGTCGTGCAATCGGCACCAGTCCGACCGCCATCGCCGCCAAAAAGGCCCAGCGCTCCATCGCCGGCGCGGCTTGGCCGACCGCGTAAGCCAGCACCAGGGCCGCCGCGCAGGCGAACGCCAGCAGCGCCTTCGGAGACTGCCACCAGACCGGCTCAGGTCGTTCGGCATCCGACACCGCGTCGGCGGAAGTGTCGTCCGCGCCGTAGCCCAGGCTGCGGACCGTCGCCGCGATGGCCCGGGCGTCGGTGGCGGGTCCATGCCGCACCGTCAGCGTCTCGGTCGCCACCGAGACCGAGATGTCCTCGATGCCGGGTAGGCGCCGAACGGCGTTCTCGACCTTGGCGGCGCACGAGGCGCAATCCATCCCGGACACGCGCAGGCGCGTCGGGGGGCTATCGGTTCGGTCCAAGGTCGTCGCGTCTTTCATGAGGTGCCTTCCGCAATTCCCCAGGCACCCTACTTCCTCCAGCGACTAGAGGAGCAAGCGGCATGAAGTCCATCGCCATCGGGGAGTTGTCGCGCCGCGCCGCGGTGAAGGTCCCCACCATTCGGTTCTACGAGGAACGCGGATTGCTGCCGACGCCGGTGCGTACGGAGGGCAATCGCCGCACCTACGGAGAGGGCGACGTCCGGACGCTGCGGTTCATCCGGCACGCCCGCGAGCTCGGCTTCGAGATCGAGGATATCCGAACCCTTCTCGACCTGGCCGGACATCCCGACCGGCCTTGTGGGGAGGCCGACGCCATCGCCCGGAAACATCTCGCCGACATCGACGACCGGATCGCCCGGCTGACCGGCCTCCGGCGGGAGATGCAGGCCATGGTCGAGCAGTGCTCGGGCGGCGACGTCGGGGAATGCCGGATCATCGAGGTGCTGGCCGACCACGGCGAGTGTCTCAGCGACCGGCACTGACCGAGGCCGAAACGGGCGCTTGCTCCTCTAGTGGGTAGAGGAGTTAGGCATCAATGCTTGCATCCTCAGACCGGAAGCCGAGATGACGGACCACCACGACCACGCCGGACACGACCATTCCCAAGCCCACGCCGGGCACGCCCACGGCCCCGGGCACAGCCACGCACCGGCGAGCTTCGGGAAGGCGTTCGCCATCGGCATCGCCCTCAACGTCGGCTTCGTCGTCGTGGAAGCCACCTACGGGGTGCTGGCGAACTCGATGGCCCTGCTGGCCGATGCCGGGCACAACCTCTCGGACGTCCTCGGACTGGTGGTGGCCTGGGTCGCCATGGTGCTGGCGAAGCGCGCCCCGAGCGCGCGCTACACCTACGGGATGAAGGGCTCGTCGATCCTGGCGGCCCTGTTCAACGCGGTGTTCCTGCTGGTCGCCGTCGGCGCCATCGCCTGGGAGGCGATCCAGCGCTTCGGCGAGCCAGCCCCGGTCGCCGGCAAGACCGTGATGGTCGTGGCCGCGGTCGGCATCCTGGTGAACGGCATCACCGCCTGGCTGTTCGCCTCGGGCGCCAAGGGCGACATCAACATCAAGGGCGCCTTCCTGCACATGGCCGCCGACGCCGCCGTCTCGGCGGGCGTGGTCATCGCCGGCCTCGTCATCCTCTACACCGGGTGGACCTGGCTCGATCCCGTCGTCAGCCTCGCCATCGTGGCGGTCATCGTCTGGAGCACCTGGGGCCTCCTGCGCGACAGCCTCACGCTGTCCCTCGCCGCCGTCCCGCCGGGCATCGACCCGGCCGCCGTCCGAAGCCACCTCGAAGGACTGCCGGGCGTCACCGCCCTCCACGACCTGCACATCTGGGCGATGAGCACCACGGAGACATGCCTGACCGCCCACCTCATCATGCCGGGCGGCCGTCCCGACGACGCCTTCCTGATGGACGCGGCAGGCGGGATCAAGAAACGGTTCGGCATCGGCCACACCACCCTGCAGGTGGAGACGAGCGCGGACAACGCCTGCGCCCTCGCGCCCGACCACGTCGTCTGAGAGCGTGATGCAAGCCTGGGCCTACACACTGATCCCCGCGGCGGCGGCCGTCATCGGCGCCGCGGTCGCGGTCAACCTTCGACCCGGACCCATCCTGGTCAGCGCCATCCAGCACTTCGCGGCGGGCGTGGTCTTCGCCGCGGCGGCCGGCGAGATCCTGCCGGACCTCAAGCATGCCGGCTCGCCCTTGGCCATGCTGGCAGGCGGCGCGCTCGGCGTCGCGGCGATGCTGCTGGTGAAGACGCTGGGGAAGCGGGCGAGCGGCCCCGTCGGGCTGATGGCTGTCACGGGCATCGACATCCTCGTCGACGGGCTCGTGCTCGGCATCGCCTTCGCCGCCGGCGCCAAGGCCGGAATCCTGCTCACGGTCGCCCTCACCATCGAGGTGCTGTTCCTCGGCCTGACGGTCGCGAACGAGCTCGGGGAAGGCGGGACATCGAAGCGCAAGGTCGTCGGCATGACCGCCGGCCTCGTCGTCCTGTTGCCGCTGGGGGCGTTGCTGGGAGGGCCCGTCGCCACCCTGTCTGCGCCGATCCAGGCCGCCTTCCTCTCCTTCGGCCTGATCGCCCTGCTGTACCTCGTCACCGAGGAACTCCTGGTCGAGGCGCACGAGACCGAGGACCGTCCCTGGGTGACGGCGATGTTCTTCGCCGGCTTCCTGCTGCTGCTCATGCTCGACCAGGCCATCGCCTGAGCGGGGGGGAATCGATGGCTTCGCAAGACCCTCAGAGCCCACCGGCCGTCGACGGGGGCCACATCGTGCTCGTCGAGGACGACGACGGCCTGCGCATGCTCGTCACGCGTCTCCTCGGGGAAAGCGGCTACCGCGTCACCGGCTGCAGGAATGCCATCGAGTTCTGGCGGCACCTGCCTGCCGGTGGCGTCGACCTCGTCCTGCTCGACGTGATGCTGCCCGGAACCTCAGGTCTCGACCTGCTCCGGGCGTTGCGGGCCAGGAGCACGGTACCGGTGATCATGGTCAGCGCCAGAAACGAGGAGGCAGACCGGGTGCTCGGGCTCGAACTCGGCGCCGACGACTACGTCGCCAAGCCGTTCGGCCGTCCCGAACTCCTGGCCCGGGTCCGTGCCGTGCTCCGCCGCGCCTCCATGGCAGCGTTGTCGCCCTCGAACCCGGCATCGGAGGTCCTCACGTTCTCGGGGTGGGGGCTCGACATGCGCAGCCGGTCGCTCGTCGATCCAGAGGGGGCGGCCGTCGACCTGTCCGGCGCCGAGTACGACCTCCTTCTCGTCTTCCTCGAACACCCGGGGCGCGTGCTCGGCCGGGAGACGATCCTCGAACTGTCCCGTGCCAGGCTCGGGTCGCCTACGGACCGAAGCGTCGATACCCTGGTGAGCCGCCTTAGACGTAAGCTCGAACCGCCCGAGGGCCTGCCCCCGGTCATCAAGACCGTGCGCGGAGCCGGCTACATGCTCGCCTCGAAGGTCGAGCACGCGTGAGGCGCCTCGCACCCTTGGCCCGCAGCCTCGAAGCCCGCACGGTCGCCGTCCTGCTCCTTGCCATCCTCGCCGTCCACGGCGGGGCCCTGCTTCTCTATCGGCAATCCGCGACCGCCGCGGCGGACGATGCGTTCGCGCGACAGGTCGCCAACCAGCTTACCCTGGCGCGCGAGGCGGTGCTCCGACGCCCCCGGACCGAGCGCGACGCGGAGGCGAAGGCCCTGTCGTCCGCGCATTTCGAGTTGGGGTGGTCCGCGACCTCGCCCCTGCGCCAGGACGAGGCCGGCGATCCGGCGATGTGGTCGCTCAGGTCCCGGATGATCGCATCCGAGCCGAGCCTCGGGCCCGGTCTCGCACTGGCGATGGACGGCGGGGACGAGGTCCTTCACCAGGACGACCTCGGCGGCGCGCTCGCCCTGGCCGACGGAAGCTTCCTGACCTTCCGCTCGGCGCACGCGCCCGGCCTCGCCAGGCTTGGATCGTGGGCCTACCTCGCCACCGCGATGGCCATCCTCGTCGGCGTCGCGGCCGTCATCCTGATGCACCGGATCGCGGGACCGCTGCGCGACCTCACCCGAGCCACGGGGGAGATCGGGCACGGCAAGGTCGTTCCTGTGCGGGAAGCCGGCCCGGACGAGACCCGAGGGATCGCCCGGGCCCTCAACGCGATGCAGGACCGCATCCATCGGCTGGTGATGGAGCGGACCCAAGCCCTGGCGGCCGTCTCGCACGACCTGCGCACCCCCATCGCGCGGCTACGCCTGCGCCTCGACGGCCTGCCCGAGGGCGACGAGACCTGGGCGATGGGCTCTGACCTCGACGACATGCAGGCCATGGTCGATTCGACCCTGGCGTACCTCAGGGGCGACGCCGATCCCGAACCGCGCCAGGTCACGAACGTCGCGAGCGTCCTCATGAGCATCGCCGACGCGTCCTCGGACGCGGGCCGCGACGTTTCCTATGCGGGGCCCGGTCGCGCCCTCGCGACGGTGCGCCCGGTGGCCCTGAGACGCGCGCTCGACAACGTCGTCGACAACGCCGTGCGTTACGGGACCCGCGCCCGCATCTCGCTCGCGGTGGAGCCGGAGGAACTGCTGCTCTCCATCGAGGACGACGGTCCCGGCATCGCGCCCGACGAGGTCTCCCGCGCCTTCGAGCCGTTCACCCGCCTGGAAGCGTCGCGGAACCGAAACACCGGCGGCACCGGCCTCGGCCTGACCATCGCGCGTCGGAGCGTCGAGGCGGAGCGCGGGGACATCGTCCTATCCAGTCGCCCGGAAGGCGGCCTGCGGGTGCTGATCTCCCTGCCGCGCGCCGGTCGCTGACACACTTCGTCACGAACCGGGCGTCCGGGTGTCAAACAGGGTCGCTATCTCAGGTGTCGAGGCGGCCGCAGCGGCCGCCGAGCCCTGGAGACCATCATCATGAAGCGTACCGTCGCCGCCCTTCTCGCCGCTGGCCTGCTGGCGAGCCTCTGGGCTCCCGCCCTCGCCGCCGAGGACGGGCATGGGAACGCGAACAATCCCGAGCGCTCCGTCCCGAACACCGGCGGCGTCGCGGGTGGCCCGGCCCATCGCGACGACCCGCGCAAGAGCGAGGCCCGCGAGGTCGGCAAGGACGGCAAGCCGATCCATTCCGACAAGGATGGGCATGCCCACGGTCACTCCCACGACAAGAAGTGAGCGGACGTCGCCGACCTCGGGCGGCCGGGAGGATGCACCGATGCGTATGCTTCCCCTCCTGGTCGCCTTCGCCTTCCTTGCCGTCGGCATCGGCTACGCCCTGGCGGGGGGATGACCTGTCCGCTCCCGCCCGACACCTTCATGGGACCGTCGTGCCCCCCTCGGTCCCGTGAACCGCCCGCCTCGGCCCCGTGCCGGGGCGGGCACCCCGCGATCCCCCCGGGCTTACACGGTCGATGCGGGCCGGCTGCACGGTCATGCCGCGTTCCGCATGCCGGGGCGCCATCGAGGATCATCGCCCAAGCAAGCATCGCGGACGATCCGGCGACGCACGAATGCCCATTGCCGAATATTCCCGGGTTCCACCGGGAATATTCGGATCGGTTTCCCCTATCGGTACGTTCCTGCGTCGTAATCGATAGAGGGGACCTCAACATGAAGACCAAGTTCGCAGCCATCGCCGCCATCGTCTCCCTGGCCCTTTCGCCGGTCGCGGCCCTGGCCCAGCATATCGACGTCGGCCCGGGCGGCGTGGGCGTCCACGGCGACAGCCACGGCGAGCGCCATGGCGAGGGTCACCGGGATCGCCACGACGACCACCATGAGGTCGTTCGCGAGCATCACCACCATGACGACCACCATGACGATCATCATGGCGGCGAGCGTCGCACGACGATCATCGAACGTAACTGAGCCCTTGCGGTCCGGGACCTTGTGAACCGCTATCACGGGGTCCCGGATCTCCATCCGCATTTCGATGAACGGGGGTTTCAGGGTCCGTTCAACTCAAGGGGCCCATCCTGTCGCCATACCCCCTTGAGGAACGAGCCATGCGAGTTCGCATTCCGGCCCTGGTCGCCGTCAGCCTGATCCTGGCGCCGGCCGCCGCGTCCGCCCAATACTACGGCGGCGACTTCGACCGGCGCGGCGACGTCCACGTCGACCGGTACCACCATGGCGACCACGACGACGTCGTCATCCACCGTCCGCATCGGGATTACGGCGACCGGGCGTTCTACGGGGAACGTCGGTTCTACGGCGAGCGCAGGCACCACCATCACCATCACGACGATGACTAGGCTCGGCCCTCGTCTTCGGCCATCCGGCATGTACGGGCGGCCCTGAATCGTTCATAAGGCGACCATGACAAAGGGACCCCGGATCAGGGCCTGCGAGACAATGCGCGGCTGGTGGGCGACCACCGTCCGCGTGCTCTCGCTCGTCCTTGTCCTGGCGCTCGTCGTCCCCGGCGCGATCCACTCCGCCGAGGCCCATCGTCCGGCCGGTCACGAACTGTCCGTGTCCGCGCCGACGCAGGCGGCCGGCGCCGATCACGCCGATGCCTGCCCGGCCTGCCATGCCAATTGCGGGTGCCACCAGGCCCTGAACGTGGACGGGACGCCCGCCTTGCCATCCCGCGGGACAGCGCGCGCCTCCTACGCGACCGAGATTACCCCCGTCGGTTCGGTTTCGCCCGACCGCCTTCCCAGGCCGCCTCGCGCCTGAGGCGACGTCGCCACGTCCGTGGCGCGTCCCGGTCGGCCCCTCACGGGTCGCGGCCGCCTCGTCATCGCGAAATACCCAGTACGGGACCGTCCCCTGCCGCATGAGCGGAGGTGCGACGTCCCTGGCGGACCCGGCCCATTCCCATGCGTGCATTCCTCTCCGTGGCCTTCCTGGCCATCGGCATCGCCATCGGCGGTGCCTTCCCCCGCGTGTCCGAGGTCGTGCAAGGCGCGCTCGCCGCCGCCGGCCTCACGAACGCCCGGGCGGCGCCACCGACCAACGCCGCCATGACCAAGCCGGCGACACCCGCAGCCGACGATGGCCACGGTCATGGCGAGCATGGCCACGAGCATGCCGAAGGCGAGCCCAAGCCTGCCGGGGAGCACAAGCATTCGGATGGCGAGGCCAAGCCGGAGGCCGGAGGCCACAAACACGCCGAGGGCGAGGCGCACGGCCACGACGAGGAGGGCGAGGGCAAGATCAAGATGACGGCCGAGCAGGCCGCCGAGCAGGACATCAAGCTGGCGACGGTCGAGGGCGGCATCCTCTCGCGCCACCTGCTGGTGCCGGGCACCATCACCCAGGACGCCGACCGGATCGCCCGGGTGCCCGTGCGGGTGATCGGCACCGTGTCCGAAATGCGCAAACGCCTCGGCGAGGCGGTGGCCAAGGGCGAGGTCGTCGCCGTCCTCGACAGCCGCGAGGTCGCCGAGGCGAAGAGCGACTTCCTCACCGCGACGGTGAAGGCGGACCTGGAGAAGACGAACTTCGACCGCCAGCAGGCCCTCTGGGACAAGCGTATCTCGGCCGAGTCGGCATTCCTGAACGCCAAGGCCGCCTACTCGGAGGCGACCCTGCGCGTCGACCTCGCCCGGCAGAAGCTGTCGGCCCTGGGGCTGAACGCGGCCGAGGTCGCCACCTCCGCCAAGAAGGACGAGACCACCCCGAACCTGTCGAGCCTGCGCCGCTACGAACTGCGGTCGCCGCTGGCCGGTCGGGTGGTCGAGCGCAAGGTCGACGTCGGCACCGCCGTCGGCAAGGAAGGCGATCCGGCCGACGTCTACACCGTCGCCGACCTGTCCTCGGTGTGGATCGAGCTTTCCGTCCCGACCACCGAGCTGTCGAAGGTCCGCGAGGGCGCCAAGGTGACCATCGTCGGCGGCGACGACGCCTCCCGCGCCGAGGGCAAGGTCGTGTTCGTCAGCCCGATCCTCAACCCGGAGACCCGCTCGGCCCGGGTCATCGTCTCCCTGCCGAACAAGGACATGGCCTGGCGGCCCGGCACCTTCGTGACCACCGAGGTCGAGATCGCCCAGGACAAGGTCGGGGTCCGGTTGCCGAAGTCCGCGATCCAGACCATCGGCGGAGAGAAGGTGGCTTTCGTACGCACCCAGGAGGGCTTCGAGCGCCGGGACGTGACCATCGGCAAGGCCGACGACGACGCCTTCGAGATCCTGTCCGGCCTCAAGCCCGGGGACGAGGTCGCGGTGGCCAACTCCTTCGTCCTGAAGGCCGAGCTCGGCAAGGCCGAAGCCGACCACGCGCACTGAGGGCGGCCATCATGATCTCCAAGATCCTCGACTTCTCCGTCCACCAGCGCTGGCTCGTGGTGCTCCTGTCGCTGCTCGCGGCGGGCTTCGGCGTGTTCTCGCTGACCAAGCTCCCCATCGACGCGGTGCCGGACATCACCAACAACCAGGTGCAGATCAACACCACGGCGCCGTCGCTCTCCCCGGTCGATATCGAGAAGCAGGTCACCTACCCGGTCGAGACCGCGCTCGCCGGGATCAAGGGCCTGGAATACACGCGCTCGCTCTCGCGTAACGGCTTCTCCCAGGTCACGGCGGTCTTTTCCGAAAAGTTGGACATCTATTTTGCCCGCCAGCAGGTTGCCGAGCGCATCGGCGAGGCGAAGTCGACCCTGCCGCCGGGGGCCGAGCCGCACATGGGCCCGATCTCGACGGGCCTGGGCGAGATCTACATGTGGTCGATCCACTACGCCCAACCGAAGGATCGCAAGGTCTCCCCGGACGGCAAGGCCGGATGGCAATCGGACGGGAGCTACCTGACTCCCGAGGGCCAGCGGCTCACGACCGAGCTCGAACGCACCGCCTACCTGCGCACGGTCCAGGATTGGATCATCCGACCCCAGGTGAAGACCGTGCCGGGGGTCGCCGGCGTCGACAGCATCGGCGGCTTTGACAAGCAGTACCACGTCCAGCCGGACCCGATGAAGCTCACCGCCCTCGACCTGTCCTTCGCCGACATCGGACGGGCGCTGGAGGCCAACAACGCCAACCAGGGCGCCCGCTACCTGGAGGACAACGGCGAGGGCTACGTCGTCCGTGCCGCCGGCCGCCTGGAGACCATGGAGGACATCGGCAACGTCGTCGTCACCACGCGTGGCGGCGTGCCGGTCCGCATCTCCGACATTTCCGAGGTGCGGATCGGGCGCGACCTGCGCACCGGGTCGGGCAGCGAGGACGGGCGCGAGGTCGTCATCGGCACCGCCCTGATGCTGATCGGCGAGAACAGCCGCACGGTGGCGGCCACAGTCGACAACAAGATGACCGAGATCCGCCGCTCGCTACCCCCGGGCGTCGAGGTGCAGACCGTCCTCAACCGCACGGTGCTGGTCGAGGCCACCATCAGGACCGTGGCCAAGAACCTGGCCGAGGGCGCCGCCCTCGTCATCGTCATCCTGTTCCTGCTGCTCGGCAACATCCGGGCGGCCATCGTCACCGCGCTCGTCATCCCGGTGGCGATGCTGATGACCATGACCGGCATGGTCCAGGGCCGCATCAGCGCGAACCTGATGAGCCTCGGCGCCCTCGACTTCGGCCTCATCGTCGACGGCGCGGTCATCATCACCGAGAACGCCCTGCGCCATCTCGCCGAGCGCCAGACCGAGCTCGGGCGCAAGCTCGACCTGGAGGAGCGCCTGGTCACCGTGCGCGCCTCGGCCGAGGAGATGATCAAGCCGTCCCTCTACGGGCAGGCCATCATCATCCTCGTCTACGTGCCGCTCCTCACCTTCACCGGGGTCGAGGGCAAGATGTTCGAGCCGATGGCGCTCACCGTCATTATCGCGCTGGTCTCGGCCTTCGTGCTGTCGCTGACCTTCGTGCCCGCGATGATCGCCATCGTCATCACCGGCAAGGTCACGGAGAAGGACAACGTCCTCATCCGCGGGATCAAGGCCGCCTACCGCCCGGTCCTCGGCGCGGCGCTCAGGATTCCGATGACCTTCGTCGCGGTCGCCCTGGTGCTGCTCGTCGGGGCCGGGTTCCTGTTCACCAAGCTCGGTCAGGAGTTCATCCCCCAACTCGACGAGAAGAGCATCGCGCTCAACGCGCAGCGCATCCCGTCGACCTCCCTGACCCAGTCGCAGGCGATGCAGCTGAAGGTCGAGCAGGCGATCAGCCGCTTCCCCCAGGTCGCCTACGTCTTCTCGAAGACCGGCACCGCGGAGGTCGCTTCCGACCCGATGCCGCCGAGCTCGTCCGACACCTTCGTCATCCTGAAGCCGCAGGAGGAGTGGCCCGACCCGAGCCTTTCCAAGGCAGACCTTCAGGAGGAGATCGAGAAGGCGGTCGGGGCACTCGCCGGCAACGTCTACGAGTTCTCGCAGCCGATCCAGCTTCGCTTCAACGAGCTCCTGGCCGGCACCCGCGGCGACCTCGCCGTGAAGGTGTTCGGCGAGGAGTTCGAACCGATGCTCAAGGCGGCCAACCAGGTCGCCACGATCCTGCGCGGGACCGAGGGGGCCGACGACGTCAAGGTCGAGCAGACGGCGGGCCTGCCTTTCCTGGAGATCAAGATCAACAAGACGGAGGCGGCGCGCCTCGGCCTGAGCACCTCCGCGATCCAGGACGTCATCGGCGCGGCCATCGGCGGCCGGGAGGCCGGCATGGTGTTCGAGGGCGATCGCCGCTTCCCCATCGTCGTGCGCCTGAACGACAAGGTCCGCGAGGACCGCGAGGCCCTGGAGAACATCCCCGTGCCGCTGCCCCCTGGCGTCAACGGGCGGGCGTCGTCGGTACTCCTGAAGCAGGTCGCAAGCTTCTCGGTCACCGAGGGCCCGAACCAGATCTCGCGCGAGAACGGCCGCCGTCGGGTCGTGGTGACCGCCAACGTGCGCGGCCGCGACATCGGCTCGCTCGTGGCCGAGGCCCAGGCCAAGGTCGCGTCCGGGGTGCAGCTTCCGGCCGGGTACTACGTGACCTGGGGCGGGCAGTTCGAGAACCTGGCCTCGGCCCGGCAGCGCCTGATGGTCGTCGTCCCGGTGTGCTTCTTCCTGATCTTCCTGCTGCTGTTCTCAGCCCTGAACTCGGCCAAGGACGCGTTGCTGGTGTTCAGCGCGGTTCCTCTGGCCCTGACCGGCGGCATCGCCGCCCTGTGGCTGCGGGGGATGCCGTTCTCGGT
>NZ_BPQL01000069.1 GCF_022179225.1 Methylobacterium goesingense | reverse complement strand
CTGGGACGAGGACGCGGCCGTCTGCGGTCGCCACGCGGTGCCGGCGACCGGCCACGACCACGACCATTCTCACGCCCATGCCCACGCCCACGCCCATGAGCATCACGCGCATGGGGAGGGGCATCACGGGCCTTCGCCGGCCAAGGTGCCGAGCCCCCCGAAGCCCGCCGCGCCCGATCCGGCGCGCGGCCACGGACACGCCGCTTGATCGACCTCCTGTTCGGCCCCTTCATCGAGTTCGGCTTCATGCGCCGGGCCCTGGTCGGCTGCCTCGCCCTCTCGCTCTCGGCGCCGCCCGTCGGCGTTTTCCTGATGCTGCGGCGCATGAGCCTGATGAGCGATGCCATGAGCCACGCCATCCTGCCGGGAGCGGCGGTCGGCTTCCTGGTCGCAGGGCTGTCGCTGCCCGCGATGACGCTGGGCGGCCTCGCGGCGGGCCTGTGCGTGGCGCTGATGGCCGGGCTCGTCACCCGCTCCACCGCCATCAAGGAGGATGCGAGTCTGGCCGCCTTCTACCTGATCTCGCTGGCGGGCGGCGTCCTGCTGGTCTCCTTGCGCGGATCGCAGATCGATTTGCTGCACATCCTGTTCGGCAGCGTGCTCGCGCTCGACGACCCGGCCCTCTGGCTCCTCGGCGGCATCGCGACCGTGACGCTGTTCGGCCTGGCGGCGATCTACCGGCCGCTGGTCATGGAATGCGTCGACCCGCTGTTCCTGCGCACGGTCAGCCGGGCCGGCGGTCCGGTGCATTACGCCTTCCTGGGCCTCGTGGTGATGAACCTCGTGGGCGGCTTCCAGGCGCTCGGCACCCTGCTGGCGGTGGGGCTGATGCTGCTTCCGGCCATCGCGGCACGGTTCTGGGCCGCCGACCTGTCGGGGATGATCCCCGCCTCCGTCCTGATCGCCATGCTGTCGAGCGTGATCGGCCTCAGCTTCTCGTACCGGGCCGACGTGCCGACCGGGCCCGCCATCGTGCTGGCGGCTGGCGGCCTCTACCTCGCCTCGATGCTGGTCGGGCGTCGCGGCGGTCTGGTCTATCGCCTGTTCCGCGGGCGCCACCTCGAAGCCTGAGCCCGGCGGGCGCCGTCATGGCGTGCCCGGGACCTCACGAGCCGGGTCCTCAGAGGTTGAACAGGCCCATGATGCCCGAGACGATCGCGTAGACGAAGCCGGCATTCAGCAGGACGCCGAGGGCGCCGATCGCGACGCCGCCCAGGACCACGACACCGTCGCGCTCCACAAGACCGAGGCCGAGAAGGCAGATCGCCAGCCCCAGGGGAATCTGGCCGACGATGGGCGCGGCCACGATCAGGGCCAGCGACAGGGTGAGCAGCAGCAGCCCGACGCCGCGCATGCCGAGACCGGTCTCGAACAGGCTCATGCGGGGACGCGACCAGTGCTCGAGGCGGCGCAGCAGCGGCACGGCCCGCCCGGCGGCGCGCTCAACGTCCTTGCGGGCCACGGAGCGCCGCAGGAGCGCGCGCGGCAGCCAGGGCGACGCCATGCCGGCCGTGATCTGAACCGCCACCAGAAGCAGCAGCAGGCCGCACACCAGGGGAATCGGCGGCGGCATCGGCAGGCAGTTCGGCAACCCGAGGATCACGATGAGGAGCGCGAACGCGCGATCCTTCAGGACGGCGACGATGTCCCCGACAGTCAGGCGTTCCCCCTCCTGCTCGGCGAGCACGGTGAGAACTTCGGAAGTTCTGGCAGCAGGTGACAAGAAAGCTCGGCCGTTGGCGACTGTCCTGAGGCGGGCTGTAGCCGAGTTGAGTCGCAACGCCAAGCGAACGCCCCGGACCGCACGGCGAATCGGGGGCTCCCGACGACCGGTCCGATCCATCGCGTGCGCGATGACACGGCCCACGAGAGAGACAACCTCAAGTTTCAATTATCAAGAACGAATTCTCTAAGATATCGCATCGACTTCGACCGCTCGTCTGCGCGAGCTGAGCTGTTGAGAGATCGTTCGAAAAAGCATCAGGTTTTTCAACCCAGCGTTGATTGCGCACCAAGACCGTTGAAGATTGCGGCTTCTGTTGCTGTGAGACCGGCCGACCCTTGCGATCCCATGGAGGATGTCTTCGCGGCCCGCTCCGGTGGGTGCGCCTCGTGGGATGCCTCGGCGGGTTCGTCGCCCCGATGGCCGTCGCGGGCGCGGAGGCGACGTCCCCCACCTCGCTGCTGCTGTTCGGCAGCCTGGAGGCGAGCCCCTCGGTCTTCGTCAGCGGTGGCGCGAAGGTGGCGCTCGACCGGGTCGACCGGGAAGGCTTCGTCGCCCTCGCGAACCTCGGCGCCGGGCGCCGGCGGGAAGGCGCGCTGACCCGGGACAGCATCGTCGGCGCCGTGGTGTTCGGATACCAGTGGTTCCCGGAATGGGGAGTGGTCGCGGCCTATGCGGGGCCTGAGGGCACGATGGACGTGCTGTCGGGCTGCAGCTGCGTCCAGGTGCTCCCCGCCCGCTTCGGCCTGCGCCTGCACGGCGAGGTCTGGGCCCGGCCGAGCGACGATACGCTGCTCACGGCCACGCTCATCCTCGGCAGCACGCGCATGAGCGCCTGGGGCCGGCTCTCCTGGGGGTACCGGTTCTGGGGCACCTATCTCGGGCCCGAACTCGCGCATTATCGCGACGAGACCGGCTACGCGAAATGGAATGTCGGACTGCACGCGACGGATTTCGCCCTCGGCCGATTCAGCCTGCGGCTCGCTGCCGGCCTGCAGATGGCCAGCGCCCGGCGGGACACCGCCGCCTATGTGGGCCTCACGGCCTGGACGCCTTGGTAGCCCCAGGGGCCTTGGTAGCCTTGGGAACCTTGCGCCGGGCCGGCGCGCGACGTGGCGGCGGCGCGAGATCGAGGGCGCCCTGGACCGGCGGGCTCGGCGCCGCGAGTCCGTCGAGGAAGCGAGCCGCCTGCGCCTGGATTTCGGCCCGGACGCTCGGGTCGAGGCGCGCGAGGTTTCGGTAGGGCATCGCGAGGCGGGGATTGCCGGACAGCCGGTCCGCATGCGTGATCAGGAAATTCCAGTAGAGCGCGTTGAACGGGCAGGCCGTGGGACCGGTCCGCTTCGCCACGTCATAGGCGCAACCCCGGCAGTAATCCGACATGCGGTTGATGTAGGCGCCGGAGGCCGCGTAGGGCTTCGAGCCCATCACGCCGCCATCGGCCCAGAGCACCATGCCGTGGACATTGGGCAGTTCCACCCATTCGTAGGCATCGGCGTAGACGACGAGGTACCATTCCTCCACCTGGGCCGGTGCGATCCCGGCGAGCAGCGCGAAGTTGCCCGTCACCATCAGGCGCTGGATGTGGTGGGCGTAGGCATGCGCGCGCGTGTCGGCGATGCTCTGCGCCAGACAGTTCATCGCGGTCTCGCCCGACCAGTAGAACCACGGCAGATCGCGGGTGGCCTCCAGGGCATTCGAGCCCGCGTAGTCCGGCATCCGCGCCCAATAGAGCCCGCGCACGTATTCGCGCCAGCCCAGGATCTGCCGGATGAAGCCCTCGACGCAGTGGAGGGGGGCGGCCCCCTCGCGGTAGGCCCGCTCCGCTGCGCGGCAGACTTCCTCGGGCGTAAGGAGTCCGGCATTCAGTGCCGGAGAAATGAGTGCGTGGTACAGGAACGGGGCCCCCGTCCGCATGGCGTCCTGGTAGTCGCCGAAATGCGGCAGCCCGACCGCGAGGAAGTGCCGGAAGGCCGCGAGCGCGTCGGCGCGGGTCACCGGCCAGGCGAAGGCCTCGGTCGCGCCGAAATGGTCGGCGAACGCGGCCTCCACGAGGGCGATCACATCCCGGGTGATGGCGTCCGGCGGGAAGCCGACCCGCTCGGGCAGTGTGTGCCCCTTCGGCAGGCCCTTGCGGTTCTCGGCGTCGAAGTTCCAACGGCCGCCGGTCGGCTCTCCCCCGTCCATGAGCAGCCCGGTACGCCGGCGCATGCCGCGATAGAACGTCTCCATGCGCAGGCTCCGACGGTCCCCGGCCCAGGCGGCGAAGTCGGCGCGGGGACAGAGGAAGCGGTTGTCGTCGCGGATCTGCACCGGCACCGCGGCATCGTCGCGCCAGGCCTGCATCATCTCCCAGACCCGCCACTCGCCCGGCTCCGTGACCACGACCCGGTCGGGTTCGTGGCGGGCGATGGCGCGCATGAGCTCACCGGTGAAGCTGCCGGTGTTGGCGGAATCGTCGAGGCGGACGTAATCCACCCGCACGCCCTCGGCCTCAAGCTCGGCCGCGAAATGCCGCATGGCCGAGAACAGGAAAGCGATCTTCTGCTTATGGTGGCGCACGTAGGTCGCCTCCGCCCGGACCTCGACCAGCAGCACCACGTCGTGGTCCGGGTCGAGGTCCGTGAGGGTGGCGATGCGGCGGGTCAGCTGGTCGCCGAGGAGGAAGCGGAGCGTGCGGATGGGACTCACGCCTCCCGCCGGGAGCGGCCGAGAGTTCCGGTGCTCCGGGCAGGCCGGTGCCGGTCCGTTTCGATCTCGGCGATGTCCCGCGCCATTTTGGCTCCCAATCCGCTGCCGATCCCTTAGGTATGGCGTAAGCCGCTGGCGGGGAGCCGCCGGCGCGCGGGATCGGCCGATCCGTGACGTCGCAGGAATGTTGGGAGCCGCATGAAGTTCGCCTTTGCTGGCATCGATTTCCTCGGCGGCGTGTTCGAGGCCCTGGTCGGGGCGGGTTGGACGCCGATCAAGCTGTTCACCCGGCCCTGCGACGGGATCTACGACCACAACGAGGCCGTGGTGGCGAGCGCGCGCCGCCATCGCGTGCCGATGCAGATCTCGCGGATGAAGCCGGAGGATCTCGCCGCCCTGGCGGAGGCGCACGGGCGGGACTGGGCACTGGTCGTGGCCGGTTATCCCTGGCTCGTGCGCGGCTGGCGCAATGCTTCGGCCTACGGGTTGAACTTCCATCCCTCGCCGCTTCCCATGGGCCGCGGGCCCTACCCCCTGTTCAAGGCGATCAGCGACGGGCAGCCCGAATGGGGCGTCACCGCCCATGTCCTGGCCGAAGACGGCTTCGACACCGGCGACATCCTCGCCCAGGAGCGCTTCCCGCTGAGTGAGCGGGAGTCCCACGAATCCCTGCTGGCGAAGTGCCAGATGGCGGCGCGCCGCATCGCCGCCGGGCCCATCGCCCGCGACCTGCCGGCTCTCTGGAGAACCCCCGTGCCGCAGGGCGCGGGGTCCTACTGGCCACGGGTGACGGATGCGGATCGCACGCTGGATTTCCGGGCCGAGGTCGAAGCCATCCTGCGCCGGGTGCGGGCCTTCGGCACCATCGAGACCCTGGCCCGGGTGGGCGAGACGCGGGTCTACGTGGCGGACGCCGAGGGTTGGCGCGAGTCGCACCGGCACACCCCCGGCAGCGTCGTGCACCGCTACCGGCGCCACATCGTCGTGGCGGCCCGCGACGGCTACATCCAGCTCAACCGCTGGAGCCCGATTCCGGCCACGGAGGCCGGGCATCTGGGGCGGTAGGCGCCCCCTCTTCGGCTTCGAACGCGATCGGGCTACAAACCATGGCGCGGATGCGCAAGAAGGGCGACCTGCCCACCAAGATCTGCGCCCAATGCGGCAAGCCCTTCGCGTGGCGCAAGAAATGGGAGCGGGTCTGGGACGAGGTCCGCTACTGCTCGGACCGGTGCCGGTCCGAGGCCAAATCCAGCGCCAGGCGGGGCGCGCCCGACGACGGCGCGCGCGGCTGAACGCTCACCCGAGGGCGGCCAGGGCCGCCGGGGTATCGATATCGAGGGTCACCCCCGCATCCATCGCGAGTTCGAGCACGTCGTCGCGACCCGCGAGCAGGCGCCCCGCCCCCTGGTCGCCGGTGAGGCGCGCGAGGGCGGGGCCCAGGCGCTGACGGTTGAGCAGAACCGGGTTGCCGCGCTGACCGGCATGGACCGGCACCACGGCGGACGGGACCGGGTCCGCCCGGCGGAACGCCTCCGCGAGGGTGATCAGGTGGCGGGCGGTCACGCGCGGCATGTCGCCGAGAAGCACGAGGACCCCCGCGAGATCGGCCGGAAGGGCAGCGAGGCCCGCCCGGAGCGAGGTCGAGAGACCCTCCGCGTGGGCCGGGTTCGGCACGCGCACGAGGTCGAGCCCGTCGAGGGCTATTCCGACCCGGTCGGCATGGGCCCCCAGCACCGCCACGACCGGGCCGAGGCCCGCGCCGATGGCGGCTTCGGCGGCATGGCGCACGAGGGGGCGCCCCGCGAGGGGCTGCAGGAGCTTGGGGTCCGCCCCGAAGCGGGTGCCGCGCCCGGCGGCGAGGAGGATGAGGCCGAGGTCAGGCATCGTACTCGCCCTCGGTATCCTGGGCCGGGTCGCCACCGGAGCGGGGCTGGGGCCGGGAGACGATCTCCATCAGGAGGCCGCCGACGCCGAGGGCGACGATATCGGCCCGGGTGACCGCGAGGCCGGCGAGCAGCCGGTGCAGCACCCAGTCGAACCCGTTCTCCTTGGGCGAGCGGGCGCAGCCGGGCGCGCCGATCACCGGCACGTCGCCGACCCCGCCCACGAGGAGAAGGTTGCCGGGGTCCACCGGCATGCCGAGATGCTCCACCCGTCCGCCGGCCGCCTCGATGGCGGTGGGGATCACGTCGCGGCGATCGGCGATGGCGGAGGCGCCGAACACCACGACGAGCTCGGCTCGGTCCTCCCGGATCGCCGCGCCGATCGCCCCGGCCAGGCTTTCCGCGCGGTGCGGCACGCGCGCATCGCTGACGAGTTCGGCCCCGGTCGGGGCGAGGCGGCGGCGCAGGTTGGCCAGGGTCTTGTCGATGGTCGCCGGCTTGAGGCCGGGCAGGAGCGTGGAGACGACCCCGACGCGGCGCAAACAATAGGGCGCGACGTCGAGCGCACCCACGGGCGCGGCGCGGCAGGCGCGGCCCAGGGCCTCGCCCGAGACCGCGTACGGAATGATCTTGATCGTCGCCACCATCTCGCCGGCCACCACCGGCTTGTGGGCCGGCAGGGTCGCCACCGTGATCGCCTCGTCGATGCCATTCACCGCGTCGATGGCCGCGCGGTCGATCCGCAGCAGCCCGGCCGTGGCGGCGTGGAGGTTGCATCGCCCGGTGAACGGCGGCTCGCGGGTGAGGTGCGGGCCTGCCAGGTGCGCGGCGAGGCGCTCGGCCGCCGCATCTTCCCCCACGTCCCCGGGTTCGAGGGTGACGGCGACGAGTTCGGACAGGCCCCCCGCCGCGAGGCGCGCCGCATCCTCGGCGGGGATGACAAGCCCCTTGCGCAGGGTCACGTCGTGCGCCCGCACCGTATGGGCGGCGATGAGGCCGCCGGCCTCGCGGGTCGGCACCGTCCCGAACTTCACTTAGGTGCCCCGGTGCGCGGGGCACGCTGCGCGGCGACGATCTGGGCCAAGATCGAGACCGCGATCTCGGCCGGGCTGACGGCGCCGATGTCGAGGCCGATCGGCGCCGCGATCCGGCCGATCGCGGCCTCCCCGAACCCGGCCCCGGCCAGCCGGGCGACGCGGGCCGCGTGGGTCTTGCGCGAGCCGAGGGCCCCCACGTAGAAGCACTCCGCCCTGAGCGCGGCGGCGAGGGCGGGATCGTCGATCTTGGGGTCGTGGGTCAGGGCCGCCACGGCGCAGTAGTGGTCAAGGGGCGCGACCGGCCCCGCGAAGGCATCGTCGGGCCAGTGCGCCACGAGGTCGATCCCGGGAAAGCGCTCGGGCGTCGCGAAGGCCGTGCGCGGATCGATGACGGTGACCGCGAGGTCGAGGGCGCGCGCCATCGGACACAGGGCCTGGCTGATATGCACGGCGCCGATCACGACGAGGCGCACGGGCGGGGCCTGCACGGTCAGGAACAGCGTGCGGCCCCCGGCTTCCACGAGGCCACTCTGGCCCGAGGCGAGGTGCCGCGCCAGGAGGTCGGCGAGGGGGTCGGCGGCAAGCTCGGCCTCGCGCACCACCCGCTGGGCGCCGCCCTCGAGGTCGGTCACCAGGATCGCGGCCCGGCGCGCGGCGCGTTCCGCGTTGAGGGTGGCGAGGATCTCGATCTGCATGCCGGCGCCTCAGGCCACGGGTTCGACGAAGACGCGGATGCGCCCGCCGCAGGACAGGCCGACCTGCCACGCCGTCTCGTCGGCGACGCCGAACGCGATCGTCCGGGCGCGCCCGTCGGCGATCGCATCGAGGCTCTCGGTGATCACCGCCCCTTCGACGCAGCCACCGGAGACCGAGCCGAGGAAGTTGCCCGCGTCGTCCACGACGAGGTGGCTTCCCACCGGACGCGGCGCCGAACCCCAGGTCTCGATCACGGTGGCGAGCGCCACCCCGCGCCCCTCGCGGCGCCAGGCTTCGGCGGCGGCCAGGATGTCGGACTCATTGGACAGCATGGGCTGGCGAACTCCGGGAGCGGGCGATGCGTCGCCGCCGCGCGCGGGGCGAGCCCGCGAACTTTAAAACACGTCCCGGTGAGGTAAGCTCCCGCGCCGCCGTGGCAATGCGGCGATGCCGCGAGCGCGCACGCGGCGTGACTTCCCGCACCGACGGAGCGGGCTTATCCTGGGCGCCGGATCAGCCTGGGTCCGATCCCGTCCCCAGTGCCGCCGCCCCGAGAACCGGACTCACCGCGCCGATGCCAACTCTCACGTCCGCCTCATGCGCCATGATCCTCGCCCTCGCGGCCTGCCTCGCCTCCGGGCACGCCGGGGCGCAGGTGCGGATCGGGCTGTCGGCGCCGCTCACCGGCCCGGACGCGGCCTTCGGACAGGGTCTGCGCCTCGGGGCGGAGCAGGCGGTGGCGGATCTCAACCGGGCGGGCGGCGTCAACGGGCAGCGCCTCGTCCTCGTGGTGGCGGACGATGCCGGCGACGGTAAGCAGGGCCTCGCGGTGGCCCAGCGCTTCGCGACCGAGCGGGTCGGTCTCGTCGTCGGCCCGTTCCATGCCGGGGTCGCCGGTCTGGCGCTGCCCGCCTACGCCGATGCGGGTATCGTCGCGATCCTGCCGGGGAGCGGGTTTCCGGGGCTGACGGCCAAGGGCCTCTGGAACGTCTTTCGCGCCATGCCGAACGACGGCGAGCAGGCCGCCGCGGCCGCCGCCTACCTCCTCCGGCGCCATCCCGGGCAGCGCATCGGCCTCGTCCATGACAAGAGCCCGTTCGGACGCGGCCTCGCCGAGGAGGTCGGCCGCCTCCTGAAGGCGCAGGGCCAATCCGAAGTCGCCTTCGAAACCCTGCCGCGCGGCGAGCGGGACGCCGGCGCCCTCGTCGCGCGGCTGAAACGGGCACGGGTCGAGGCGGTCTATTTCGGCGGCCTCGGGCCGGAGGCGGCCCTGCTCCTGCGCGGCCTGCGGGAGGCCGGGCTGAACGTCCCCCTGGTGGGCACCGACGGGCTTGCCGACCCGGCCTTCCCGCAGGCGGCCGGACCGGCGGCGGAGGGCACGGTGATGACCCTGACGCCGGAGCCCCGGAAGCTGCCGGACCCGAAGGGCGCCCGGGGTCCACGGACGCCCGAGGCCGATGCGGTGGCGGCCCGGGCATACGCGGCGGTCGAGGTGCTGCGCCAGGGCGTGGAGGGTGCGCGGACCGCCGAGGCCCGGGCGGTCGCCGCTTACCTGCGCCAGGGCGTAACGGTCCGGACGTTCCTCGGGGAGATCGCCTTCGACGGCAAGGGCGACCTCAGGGCCGATCCGCGCCGCCCCGCCTTCGGCCTCCAGGTCTGGCGCCGGACGCCGGACGGGCGTATCGATTACGCGGGGAACGACGCCGACGCGCCGTGAGACCGTGGGGCGCCCAACCCCGGCGCGACGGTGAGCGCGCCGCATCGGATTGGGCCGGATTCGGGAAACGCTTGCGTCCGGAGCGCGCGGACATTATGTCGGGGCAACGCTCGCCGGTGTTGCGCATCCGATCGGATCGGACCCGCCGCCCGCCGCGTTTTGCCGAACGGCTTCGTTTAGTGTCCCGGGTCGCCCCATTTCAGGCCGTCCGGCTGGAGAGTGTGGATGGCCAAAGAAGAGTTGATGCAGTTCGATGGTCTCGTGATCGAGATCCTGCCGGACGCACGCTACCGCGTGCAGCTCGATCAGGGCCACGAGATCGTGGCCTACACGGCCGGCAAGATGAAGAAGAACCGCATCAAGACTCTAGCCGGCGACCGCGTCACCGTCGAGATGTCACCCTACGATCTGGAAAAGGGCCGCCTCGTGTTCCGGCACAAGGACGAGCGTTCCTCGGGCCCCCGCCCGCCCATGCGCGGCCAGTTCCGCCGCCGCTGATCGCCCGATCGACCGCCGATGCCTCCCTCCGGGAGGCATCGCTGTTTTGGGCTCCGTGAGGCGCGTTCCGGCGATCAGATCGAGCCTGCCGGACCGCCTTCGCCTGGCTTGTCCGGCGTCCTCTCCTGAACGGAGACAGGGCTGATGCCGACGACCGACATGACGAATCGGTAACCGTTCCGCGCAAGGGGGCCCCGCGATTGACCCGCGCTGCGGCGCGACGCAGAACCGGTGCGGATCAAGCTGTGCCGTATGCACAGCGCCCCGTGCCGTCAGGAGTCGCCGTGTCCCGCGCCAGCCTCGCCGCCGCCCTTCTCGCCGCTGCCCTGCTCGGCGCCTGCACACCGAAGGCCTCGGCCCCGCCCGCCGCCGTCGCGGCGGCCCCCGTAGTCGCCGCCCCCCTGCCCCAGGGCAGCGGCTGCGGCCCGGCCATCGCCCGGACGCAGGCCGTGGTGGACAGCGACGTCGCCACGGGCAACCTGAACGCGCCGGTGGGGGAGCGCTTCAGCGCCGACCTGCGCAATGCCGCGAGCGCCTGCCAGGGCGGACGCGAGCGCGAGGCCCTCGGCCTCCTCGCCGCCGCCAAGGCCCGCTACGGCTACCCGTAGGCGCCCGCGAAGGCGTCGGCGAGGTAGGCTCGCACGAAGCCGGGCATCCGGGCGCCGTCGATGTCGTCCGGCCCCCGGGCCGCCAGGAAGCCCACGAGTTCCGGCGCCGCCTCCGCGCGGCGATGCGTCTCCATGCGGGCGAGGAGGGTCTGTGCGTCGTCGGGAAAGCGCACCGGGCGCAGGAAGGCGCGCTGGCTCCGTCCGGCGAGCAGCACCCAGGCCTCGGGGGCGTCGGCCGCCAGGCCGATACCGGTCTCCTCCCGGAATTCCCGGGCCGCGCTGCCGGCGAGGTCCACGCGCCCGCCGGGCCGGATGTCCTGCCGGTCCGGCGTCCCGCAGGGGAAGTAGGCCTGGCCGGCATTCGCGGTGTGAGCGCCCATGATGCCGAGGAGCGCGGCGCCGTCCGAGGTCCAGGGCACCACCGCCGCGAAGGCGTTGAAGACGGTCGGGTCCGGCGAGCCGGCATCCCGGAAGGCGATGAAGCGCGAGAAGCGGGTCTCGAACAGGTCGACCCGGCAGACATCCCCCTCGATCCGGCAGGCGCAGGCGAGGAGGACGCACCCGTCGAACATCTCCGGCGCCGCCGCGCGCCGCCGGTCCCAGTGCGTGGCGATGGCGTCGGCGTTGGCCTCCGCCCAGGTCCAGTCGTGGGTCACCAGCCGGGCGTCGAGGTGGCGGATCGGCGTCAGCGTGAAGCCGTCAGACAAGCAGGCTGCCCTCGCTCACCAGGACGGCGGCGCCGCTGATCTCCACCGAGCGCAGGGCGCCCGCGCCGATGCAGACCTGCACCCCGATGGTGCTCGGGCGGCCCATGGCGACGCCCTGGCGCAGGACGATGTCATGCTCGCCGTCGCCGAGGGGCTCGAACTGCATCATCACCCCGGAGAAGGCCGCCGCCGCCGAGCCGGTCGCCGGGTCCTCGGCGACGCCGAGATGCGGCGCGAACATCCGGGCCTGGTAGTGCTGCCCCGACCCGTCCGGATCGGGGGTATAGCAGTAGAGCGCCGCCGGTTCGCCGAGATCGTCGAGGGCGGACGGGACCACGCGGGCCCGGTCGAGGACCTCGCGGCTCGCCAGCGGCACGAACAGGAAGCTCGGACCCGCGCGGTGGCGGCTCGGGGCGTGGCGGCGAAAGCCGATCTCGGCCGCCTCCAGGCCGAGGGCGGCGGCGATCGCCTCCGGCTCCGGGCCCGGCCCCAGGAATTCCGGCAGGACCGGCATCTTGAAGCGCCCGGTGCCACGTCCCTCGCCGGGCTCGACCACGCACGCGAGGGTGCCGAGCACGGTCTCCAGGCCGAAGGCCAGGGCGTCCGTGAGGCCCGCCCGCCGGTCGCGGAGCGCCAGGAGCACGGCGGTGCCGAGGGTGGGATGCCCCGCGAAGGGGAGTTCTGAGGCGGGGGTGAAGATCCGCAGCCGCGCCCGGTGACGCTCCGCCTCAGGGGGCAGTACGAACACCGTCTCGGAGAGGTTGAACTCGGCGGCCAGCGCCTGCATCGCGCCCGTGTCGAGTCCCTCGGCGTCCAGCACCACGGCGAGGGGATTGCCGGTGAGCGCGGTGTCGGTGAACACGTCGAGGGTCACGAAGCGGCGCGGCATGGGCGGTATCTCCCGGCTGACGAGGCCTGGACCTTAGACCGTCTCCACGGGGAACGTCTCGCTCGGCGCGACGAACTCGTCCTGGGCCGCCACCGTCAGGATCTCGCGGGAGCCGGCCTCCAGCGTACGCCGCAGCAGGCCGTAGACCGAGGCGCCGGCCATGCCGAGCGCCAGGGCGGCCGAGCCGGTACGGGCGTAGTGCACGAGGAAGAGCGCCGCGATGGCGTCCCCGGCGCCGTTCACGTCGAGGTGCAGGCGCGGCGTGCGCAGGCGCCAGAACGCGCCCCCCTCCCCGGCCATCAGGTCGATGGCGTCGGCGGGCGTGTCGTCGGTGACGAGGGAGGTGACGAGGACGACGCGGGGGCCGAGCGCCTGCACCGAGGCCACCGCCCGCTTGGTCTCCGCCAGGGTGCCGGTGGGCAGGCCCGAGAGCCAATTCAGCTCGAACTGGTTCGGCGTGACGATGTCGGCGGCCGGCACGGCCTGCGCGCGCAGGAATTCGGGAATCCCCGGTCGGACGTAGATGCCCCGGCCCACATCGCCCATCACCGGATCGCAGGCATAGAGCGCCTTCGGGTTCAGGGCCCGCACGGAGGCCACCGCCGCCACGATGGCGGTGCCGATATCGGCCGAGCCCATGTAGCCCGACAGCACCCCGTCGCAGGTGCCGAGCACGCCGCGCTCCGCGATGCCCGCGACGAGGTCCTCGATGGCCGGGCCGTCGAAGACCCGCCCCCGCCAGGCACCGTAGCCGGTGTGGTTGGAGAACTGCACCGTGTGGATCGCCCAGACCTCGACGCCCAGGCGCTGCATCGGAAACACCGCCGAGGTGTTGCCGACATGGCCGAAGGCGACGTGCGACTGGATCGAGAGAATGTTCAAGCCGGGTCTCCGGTGGCGATGGGCGATCGGATCCAGGGCTTAACCCAGTTTTCCCAGCCTTCGCACCCCGTCCTCGCGCGCGGCCGGGCGCTCGGCCCCGCCGGTGGCGACCACTCGGGCCCGCCGGTTGCGAACGTCCTGCTCT
Organism: Methylobacterium goesingense; assembly: GCF_022179225.1. Lineage (GTDB taxonomy): Bacteria > Pseudomonadota > Alphaproteobacteria > Rhizobiales > Beijerinckiaceae > Methylobacterium > Methylobacterium goesingense. The sequence goes on along the minus strand of NZ_BPQL01000069.1, from coordinate 80,818 downwards.
TGCCCCGGGGCGCGGCCTCGGCCACAGCGTGGCAGCCCGAGCCGACAAGCGAGCCCCATGGATTTCGAAGCCCTCCGCGCCAGCACCCTCGCCTTCGTGGAGGCACACCAGGGCTGGACACCGCTCATCGTGGGCGTGCTCGCCTTCTGCGAATCGCTGGCCTTCCTGTCGCTGCTGGTACCCGCGACCGTGCTGCTTCTCGGCATCGGCGCGCTGATGGGGGCGATCGGCATTCCGTTCTGGCCCGTGATGCTCGCAGGCGCCCTGGGCGCAGCCCTGGGCGATTGGGTCTCCTACGAGTTCGGGCACTACTACAAGGAGGGCGCCAAGCAGATGTGGCCGATGCGGCGCTACCCCGCCATCGTCGCCCGCGCGGAGGAATTCTGCCACAAATGGGGGGCTGGCGGGATCGTGATCGGCCGCTTCATCGGGCCCGCCCGGGCCGTGGTGCCGCTGATCGCCGGCATCTTCGGAGTCAAGCGCCTGCCCTTCCAGATCGCCAATGTGACGTCGGCGCTCGCCTGGTCCTTCCTCATGCTGGCGCCGGGCGCCGGCATCCTGAGCTACTTCAAGGGCTGAGCCGCACCCGTTCGCCGGCCTGGGGCGGGGCCGGCCGGCTCGGCGAGCCAGTCCCGGCGCCGGGCGATCAGCTGCCGGAGGCGCTCGGCGCGGGCCTCGCGCCGGTGGCACCCGCAATCGCAATCGCCGTCCGGGCACGAGACGGAGCCCTCCCCGAACAGGCTCAGGATCGACAGCACGAGCCCCGCGAGAAAGATGACCGCGAGGGCGACGAAGGGCCAGGCGAGCCCGAGCCCCACCAGCGCCGCGAGGCCGAGTTTCACCGCGAGCGAGCCCGCGACCTTCAGCTTGATCAGGGCCGCCAGCGTCGCACCCGCCCCGAGACCGCCGCGCAAGGTCCGCAGGAGCCGCACCCGCAGGCGCCGGCGCGCGACCAGGGCTTCCAGGCGGCGCAGATCGCGGGTGACACGGTGCATGTCGGCGGCGCGGTCTGCGCCCCGCGCCTCGGCTCGCTCCTCCAGCAGGGCTCCCTCCTTCCGGGTCCGAAGCGATCGGAGCATGCGGGCGGCGCACGCGCAACGGGGTCGCAGGTGACAAGGCGGCCGCCGGCTGGTTTGCTGGGCGCGATCCCGATTCGGAACAGATCGCACGACCGACCGGAGCCGTATGTCAGCAGCCCTCGCGAACGTCATCCTCCCGCCCGACCGGCGCCAATCGGCCACCGCGCTCCAGGTCCAGCGCGGCGTCCGGCGGCTCTTCGCCGAACTCGGTCACGTCACCATCCCGGAATTTTCCCTGGCCAACGGTCGGCGTGCCGACGTCATCGCCCTGTGCCCGGCCGGCCGTCTGACCATCGTGGAGATCAAGTCGAGCGTGGCGGATTTCCGGGCCGACCGGAAATGGCCGGATTACCGGGGTTACTGCGACCGTTTCTATTTCGCGATCCCCGAGACCCTGTCCACCACCCTGACCCCGGACGAGGCCGGCCTGATCGTCGCCGACGCCTTCGGGGCCGCGATCCTGCGCGACCCCGCCGATCACCCCCTGAGCGGCCCCCGCCGCAAGGCCGTGACCCTGCGCTTCGCCCACAGCGCCGCGCGCCTGCTGCACGCGCTGGCCGACCCCGGCGCCATTCGCGAGGGCGCGCTTTGAAACGTGTGCCCGGACGCGTGTGCCCGGCCGGCGCGGCGTGATAGAGCATTTTCGGTGATCCCTGGATCACCGACAATGCTCTATCTCATTGCGGGGTCGCCTTTTCTTCACGCGAGCCGGCATCCACCTCGCTTGAAAATGCTTTAAGGCGCCGCCCCACCCTGATCGATCGCCCCCGTCATGCGTCTCCCTTCCCGTCGCCGTCCGAACGCGGGTGATTCCACGGTCCTGAATCGCCTCCAGCTCGCGTCGGGGCGCCGCTCCCTCGTCCTGCACCTCCTCATCGTTCTGGTGCTGCTGGCCACCGCCCAGGGCTACGACGGCTCGAGCCACTCCATCCATCACTGGGTCGGCCTCGGGGTCTACGCCGTGGTGTCCCTGGGGCTCGCCCTCGCCGATTGGCGCGCCGCCCATCGCGATGGGCGCACGGAACGCACGAATGCGTGGCTGACCTGGAGCGCGACCCTGCTGAATGCCGGCGTGGCCCTGTTCCTCGTCGTCGAGCACATCCTGGTCGGCGCGGTGGAGACGGAGGAGACCGCGACGGCGGTGAGCCGGCTGCCGGCCTTTCTCCTGCTGCTGCAGACGGGTCTCAGCATGCGGGTCTGGCACACGGTCGTGTTCTCGGGGCTCGTGAGCCTTGCCTGGGGCGGCACCATCCTGCTCGCGTTCCTGGAGCCCGACCACACGCTGCTCGGCCCCTACGTCACCCTCGAGGAGGAGGTGACCGGCCTCCTGACCTTCGCGGCCGCGAGCCTCGTGGTCATCGACGGGGTCCGGCGCCTGCGGTCGGCGGTGAGCACGGCCCTGCGCACGGAGCGGGAGCGGGCCAGCCTCGCCCGCTTCGTGCCCAGCCGGGTGGCGGGCGAGCTGGCGGAGAGCGGCGGCGGCCTCGCTGGGGTCCAGTCGCGTCACGCCTGCCTGTTCGGCCTCGACCTGCGGGGGTTCTCGGCCTTTTCGCGGGAGCATTCGCAGGAGGAAGTGGTGCGGGCGCTGCTCGACGTTCGGGCGCTCACCCACGTGGCGGTGATGGAGCACGGCGGCATTGTCGACAAGTATGTGGGCGACGGCATCCTGGCCCAGTTCATCGTCGGGCGGCCGCAGGCCCAGGCCGAAGCGGCCCTCGGCTGCGCCCGGACCATCGCGACGCGGCTCGAGCGGCTCAACGCCGAGCGACGCGGCGAGGGCCGGCCGCTCCTGCGCATCACCATGGCGCTTCATGCGGGCGAGGTGCTGGTCGGCGTCTTCGACGACGGCCACCGGGCCGAGTTCACGGTGCTGGGGACGGCGATGAACCGGCTCGCCCGGATCGAGGCACGGGCGAAGGCGGCGAACCTGACGCTCGCGGGGTCGTACGATCTCGTCCGGCTGCTCAGCCCGGCCGTCCGCTCGCGCCTGCACCTCGCCGACATGCCCCCCTCGGACTGCGCGGACACGCGCGACATGCGGCTCTTCGCGGTCTCGTGGCACGAGGGTGCCGAGGCAGCGCGGGATGAGGCCGTCACGCCCGCGGCCTGAGGCCGGGGTCTCTCGCCACGACCGCGATGTCCGGGGCGGTGCAGCGTTGGTAGCCTTCACCGCACCGGATACGACCCGATGGGAAGGGTTCATCCCGAGAAGGAGCCGACCCCCTCGAAGACGCTGAGACCGGCCTTGGCGTCACTCTCGGCCAGCAGGGCCTCGTGCAGGGCGGCGTCACGATCCTTCGCTTCGGCCGGCGCTGCCCGAGGTTCGGAACGGGGTGCCTGCGGCTGGGGTGGCACGGTCGTCTCGGGTACGGGCGGCCAGATCGGGCGATCCGGCTTCACGATCTGGCTCATCGGTACACCTGTCCGCTTGGGCTAACGCACCCATGGAATACGGTATACCAGAGCTTTTGCAAACCGCGCCTGTGGCGTCGGGCGGGGACCGTCAACGGCGGGCATGGCCGGCTCGGCCCTCTCGGAGCCGGGCCGCTCCAGCGGTTCGGCCGGACCCTCCCCGATCCCGCCCGTCACGGTATCGCGTGTCCTTCTCGCCCGGCCGCCCGCGCCGGTTCTATGCCGTCAGGTGCCGCAGAAGGTCTGCAGCACCCGCTCGTGCGGCTGGGGCGGCTCGGCATAGGCCGCGAAGGCGGGCTGGTCGTCGTAAGGCCGGGCCAGAACCGTCACGAGTTCGTGGAAGGGCGCGAAGTCATCGCGGGCGATGGCTGCCTGGATCACCGCCTCGACCCGGTGGTTGCGCGGAATGAAGGCCGGATTGACCCGGTCCATCGCCGCTCGGCGCGCGGCCGGATCAAGTGGCTCGGCGGCGAGCCGCGCCCGCCAGCGGGTCGCCCAGGCGTCGTACAGTCCCGGGTCGCCGAACAGGTCGCGCACGGCCGCGTCGCCTTCCGGGCCGAGGGCGGCCTGCCCGAGCCGCCGGAAGGTCAGGGTGAAGTCGGCGCCGCCGGCCTGCATCGCCTCCAGGAAGGCGCGGCCGAGTTCGCCGTCCGCATCCTGGTCCGTCGTGAGGCCGAGCTTGGCCCGGAGACCGCCGTGATAGGCCGCCTCGAACCGGGGCCCGAAGACGGCGAGGCAATCCTGCGCCACGGCAATGCCCGCCTCGGCCTCGTGCGCCAACAGGGGCAGGAGCGCCTCGGCGAACCGGGTCAGGTTCCAGTGCAGGATGCCGGGTTGATTGCCGTAGGCGTAGCGGCCGTACTCGTCGATGGCGCTGAACACGGCCGAAGGGTCGTAGGCGTCGAGGAAGGCGCAGGGCCCGAAATCGATGGTCTCGCCGGAGACCGCGCAATTGTCGGTGTTCATCACCCCGTGGATGAAGCCCACGAGGAGCCAGCGCGCGACGAGGTCGGCCTGCCGCTCCACCACCCGGGTCAGCAAGGCGGCGTAGGGATTCGGAGCCTCCGCCAGGTCCGGGTCGTGCCGGCCGATGACGTGGTCGGCCAGCGCCCACACGCCGTCCACGTCGCCCCGCATGGCGAAATACTGGAAGGTGCCGACGCGGATATGGCTGGTGGCGACCCGGGTCAGGACCCCGCCGGGCAGCACCGTCTCGCGCATAACCGAATCCCCCGTGAGCACCGCCGCCAGGGCGCGGGTGCTGGGGATGCCGAGCGCCGTCATGGCCTCGCTGATGATGTATTCGCGCAGGACCGGCCCAAGGGCGGCGCGGCCGTCGCCCCGCCGGGAGAACGGCGTCGGGCCCGAACCTTTCAGCTGGATGTCGCGGCGCAGGCCGTCGCGGCCGACGACCTCGCCGAGGAGGATCGCCCGTCCGTCGCCGAGTTGGGGCACGCGGTTACCGAACTGGTGGCCCGCATAGGCCATCGCCAGGGGCTCGGCGCCCTCCGGAACCCGGTTGCCCGCCAGCACGGCGACGCCCTCGGGGCTCTCGAGCCAGGCGGGGTCGATTCCGAGTTCCGCGGCGAGGTCCCGGTTGACCCGGATCAGGCGCGGCGCCGCCACGGGCGTGGGATCGACGGAAGCGAAGAAGTGCTCCGGCAGGCGGGCATAGGTGTTCGTGAAGGGGATGGCGGCTGTCATCGAGGGCTTGGGTCCCGTATGCGGCGCGGCGGGCGGCTCTGACCACGAGGTGGGGTACCGCGCGCGTCAAGGCAAATCATGTCAGCCCCGACAGCGCGCGCGGTGCCGTCCTATCCTGACGTCGCGCGATCAGCGGTCGGCGTGCCGTCCCCGGGTCGGGTGGTGGCGAACGGCGCGGTGGCGCCGGCGCGACGGCTCCGCGACCGCGTCGTCCGGTGCGAAGCGGGCGCCGCGCAGCCCGGTGCCCTGCACGGCGTCGTAGGGGCCGCGCCCCGTACGCGCCCGGTAGGCGGCGCCGGCGAAGTCGCCCGGGGTCGGCGGCGTGCCCGGCTGCGAGAAGCTGGTCTCCGGGCGATAGGCCGGCCCCCAGCCGATTTCGTCGTCGCCGGCCGGGTCCTTGCCGGGGAAGCCGGTGACGTAGCCCGTGCTCTGGGCGGCGGCCGGCAGCGGCAGGGCGCAGACCCCGGCGCAGGCCAGGGCCGCCGCGAATCGAAGGCTGGGAAGGCGCATGTCGATCCTCTCCGGGAATGGAGGCGCACGGACCGTGTCCCGTGCCGTCACCTCGGACAACGCGACCCGCACGGGGCGGGTTCGGACCTCTGGCCCGATGGCCGGGCGCGGCGCCCCCGTAGGATCGCGCGCCCGCCGATGACCGCGACCGAGAGCATGAAGCCGGCGAGCAGGTCGGGCAGGTAATGCCCGCCGGCCCCGAGGGTCGCCACGATGACGACGGCGTTGAGGGCGATCGCCAAGGGGCCGAGGATCGGGATCGGCGCCAGCGCCCAGGCGGTCAGCACCGCGAGGCAGACATGGAAGGACGGGAACGTCACGAGGCCGCGGATATCTTCCAGGGCCAGGACGCGCAGGGTGCCGGCACGCAGGTGCTCCAGGGCATCGAGGTGCCAGAGGGCGCCCATGGTCTCGATCGATCCGTCCGGCACGGTGACGAGGCCGTAATGCACGAAGGGGCCGGCGGCGGGCACCAGGGCGGCGACGAGAACGACCGCGAGGAGCAGCACCGCGAACATCCGCACATAGGCCCAGAGCCGGCCGACCCGGAGGGTCGCGCTGAGCGCGATCACCGTGAGGCCGACCTGCGGGCCGCTGGTGTGGTAGGCGAGGGCCAGCCACCAGGCGAGGCGCGGATGCGCCTGGAGGACCGCGAGGTAGCCCGGCCAGTCGAAGCCCAGCGCAGCCTCGGCCCGCGCCAGCCGCGCATCGGCCAGCGGCAGGGCCCAGGTCGCGGTGAGGTAGTGCAGCACTGCGAGCGGCACGGTCACGGCGACGAGGGCGGCGCTCGCCAGCGCCATCGCCCGCAGCTTCGGCTCGGACAGGACGGGGCCGAACAGGGTGGCGAGTGCGAGGAGCGCCGCCACCAGCGCCGCAGCGACGCTAAAGCCGAACGGCGCCAGGGCGATCCCGGCCCGGCGCAGCCACACCGCGTCGAGGACGGCCACCGCCAGGGCAAGGCCCCAGAGCGCCGGATGTGGCGCGGCCAAGGCAGCCAAGTCGGCCGAGATCCGGCCGCTATGGAGGATGGGTCTTGCGGAGAGGAAGCGCGTGAGCGAGGTGGGGGCGGAAGCGGCGAGCCGACGGCGCGTCCCGCGCGCGGGCATCGAGATCGGTGTTGCGTCGCTCACCCGGGGTCCTTCGCGGTACGTCGAAGCCGGAACTCGGCTTTGCGCGGGTTTGTTGCCCGGCATCGCTTCTTTTCCCGCGCCAATTCCCGTGCCGAGCCGGTTTCCGCCCCGAGGGTCCGCCGTTGAGCCGCATCGCCTTCCTGGATTTCGAGGCGTCCTCGCTCGCCAAGACCAGCTACCCGATCGAGGTCGCGTGGGTGTTTCCCGAGGGCGGTTCGGAGAGCTTCCTCATCCGTCCGGCCCCGGGCTGGACCGACTGGGCGCCCGAGGCCGAGGCGGTGCACGGGCTCGCCCGGGAGCGCCTGGTGCGGGAGGGGGTCGCCCACGACTGGGTGGCGCTGCACATGCTGACAACCTTGCGCGACGTCGCCCTCTACGCCTCGGCCCCCTCCTGGGACGGGCAGTGGTTGAGCCGGCTCCTGCGCGCGGCCGGCCTGCCGCGCCACGCCCTGCGGCTGAAGGCGACGGCGGAGGCGCAGCGCCGCGCGATCCTGGATGTGCTCGCGGCGGGCGGCATCGACCCGACGGCGCGCGACGCCCTGGCGGGCAAGCTCCTGGCCACGCTGCGTCAGGACGCGCGGGACGATCCGGCCCCGGAGCATCGCGCCCTGTCGGATGCGCGCCGGGAATGCGGGCGCTGGGCGCGCGCCCGGGACCGCGCCGAGGCGATGCTGCGCGACGCCTCCGCCGCCGTGCAGGGTTGAGCGGCCTCAGGCAGCGCCCAGATAGGCTGCCTCCAGGCCGGCATCGGCGCTGAGTTCGGCGGCCGTCCCGGCGGTGACGACGCGGCCCTGCTCCAGCACGTAGCCGCGATCGGCCACCGTCAGGGCCAGGGCCGCCATCTGATCGACGATCAGGATGGTGACGCCCTGGTCGCGCAGGTCCGCCACCACCGCGTAGAGTGCATTGATCATCGCGGGCGCTAGGCCGAGGGAGGGCTCGTCGAGGAGGAGGATGCGGGGATGCGCCATCATCCCGCGGGCGATGGCCAGCATCTGCTGCTCGCCCCCCGAGAGCAGGCCCGCCCGACTCGTCGCCCGGTCGCGCAGGCGGGGAAAGCGGGTGAGCAGCGCCTCGATCTCGGCCGGGTCGATCGGCGCCGCGCGGCCATGGGCCCCGAGGCGGATGTTCTCGATCACGGTGAGTTCGGGAAACACCTGCCGGCCCTCGGGCACCAGGGCAAGGCCGAGGCGGGCGATGGTGTGGGCGGGCAGGTGCGCGATGGCGCGGTCCTCCAGCACGATCGCACCGGTGACGGGCCGGAGCAGGCCGGCGAGGGCCCGCATGGTCGTCGACTTGCCGGCGCCGTTGGCGCCGAGCAGCGCCACGGTCTCGCCGGGGCGGACCTCGATGGCGACGCGGTCGAGGACCGGGGCGGCGCCGTAGCCGGCGGTGAGGCCCAGGGTGGAGAGCACCGCGTCGGCGGGCGGCGTCCAGGCGGCCGCGCGGGGCCGGGCGGGCGTGTCGGCGCCGCCGAGATAGGCACGGATCACCGCCGGGTCGCGGCGGATCGCGGCCGGATTCCCGTAGGCGATCGGCCGCCCGGCATCCATGACCAGGATCGCGTCGGAGACGCCCATCACCAGGGGCATGTCGTGCTCCACCAGCACCACGGCGATGCCCTGCCCGGCGATCCGGCGCAGGAGACCGCCGAGCGCGTCGGTGTCGGCCCGGGTCAGGCCGGCGGCGGGCTCGTCGAGGAGGAGGATGCGCGGGCGTCCGGCCAGCGCCCGGGCGATTTCCACGAGGCGGCGGTCGACATGGGGCAGTTCCGCCGCCGGCCGGTCGAGGTCGCCGGCATAGCCGACGAAGGCCAGCAGGGCGGCGGCGGCGGCGCGGTCCTGTCCGCCGGAGCGGCGCCGGAGGCGGCCGGGCTCGAACGCGAGGGCGACGTTGTCGAGGACGCTCAGCGAACCGAACAGGCGCGTGGTCTGGTAGGTGCGGGCGATGCCGGCCCGGGCGATGACGTGGGCCGGGGCGCCGGCGAGATCACGGTCGCCAAGGCGGATCGCCCCGGCTTGCGGCCGGTAGAAGCCCGAGACCATGTTGAGAACGGTGGTCTTGCCGGCGCCGTTGGGCCCGATCAGGCTCGTCACCGCCCCGGGCTGCGCCGTGACCGAGACGCCCTCGGCCGCGCGGATGCCGCCGAAGCTGATGCCGATGCCCTCGACCACCAGGGCCTCGGCCCCGCGCTGCCCGATGAGCCGGGCGAAATCCATCGCCGGCGGCAGGGCGCCGGTCCGCGCCCGCGGCAGCAGCCGGGCCGCGCTGCCGACGATCCCCGAGGGCACCAGCCAGAGCACCACCAGGGTGGCGAGGCCGAAGAACAGCAGCCGGTACTCCGCGAGCCCCGCAAGCGTCTCGGGCAACAGCACGGTGACGAGGGCGCCGAAGAGCGGCCCGAGCACGGTGCCGGCGCCGCCGACCACCACGGAGAGCACGAACAGGATCGACTGCGCGAAGGGAAACGAGCTCGGCGCGATGAACAGCATGAGGGGCGGCAGCACCGCCCCGGCGAGGCCCGTCAGCGCCGCCGAGATCGCGAAGGCCAGGGTCTTCACCCGCACCGGATCGAATCCGAGGGAGGCGGCCGCCACGTCGGCGTCGCGCACCGCCCGCATGGCCCGGCCGAGGCGGCTGCGGGCGAGGCGGTGGAAGCCGTAGAGGCTGAGACCCGCACCGATCACGGCGAGAAAGGCCAGTTCGCGCTCCGCTAAGGGGAATCCAAACAGGCTCGGCCCGACGGTGACCACGAGGCCGTTCTGGCCGCCGGTGAGCGACCCGCCCTCGATCAGAGCGTGCTCGACGATGAAGCCGAACGCGATGGTGACCATCGCGAGATAGGGGCCCTTCACCCGCATGGCCGGCACCGCGAGGCCGGCCCCGACGAGCCCGGAGACGAGGCCGGCGGCCGGCAGCGCTGGCCAGAAGCTCAGGCCGGCTCCGGTGAAGATCGCGCTCGCATAGGCACCGATGGCGTAGAACCCCGCATGCCCGAAGGAGATCAGCCCCGTCAGGCCGAGGAGGACGTTCAGCCCGGTCCCCGCCACGGTGGTCAGGGCCACCAGGGCGATGACGAAGTGGCTGTAGCCCCCCGTCAGCCCGACGAGACCGAGCCCCGCCAGGGTGAGGGCGAGGATCGTGAGCGGCATGCTCTTCAGGAGTTCGGCCGCCGGTGCGCGCAGGGCGTTCATCGGGCTCAGACCTTGTTGATCGCGGCGCGGCCGAGGAGCCCGTCGGGGCGCAGGGCTAGGGCCAGGATGATCACCGAGAACACCACGAGCTGGGTGTAGGTGGAGCCGAGGGTCGCGGTGACGCCGGCCTCGACGAGGCCGTAGAGGAGGCCCGCCAGCACCACGCCGGTGGCCGAGCCGATGCCGCCCAGGATCGCCACCGCGAAGGCCTTGATCCCGAACAGCGCCCCCATCTCGGCCGAGACCGAGAACAGCGGCGCGATGAGGAGGCCGGCGGCCCCGGCCAGCAGCGCCGAGAGCGCGAAGGCGCAGGCCACCGTGCGCCGGACGTCGATGCCCATCAGCCGCGCGGCGTCGGCGTTCTGCGCCACCGCCAGCAGCACCCGGCCGAGATCGGTGCGGCGGAACAGGGTCTGGATCGCCACCGCCACCGTGAGCCCGACCACCGGAATCAGGAGCTGGAGCGGGTAGATGCCAGTGCCGAGGATCTCCACCGGTGACACCGCGAGCGACGAGGGCAAGCTGCGGGGCTCCTTGCCGAAGGTGAACAGCATTGCGTTGTCGAGGACGATGCCGCCCGCCACGGTGGCGAGCAGCCACGCGTCCGAGCCCTTCTCGACGAAGGGCCGCACCAGCAACCGCTCGACCGTTAGGCCGAGGAACGCGCAGCCGAGAAGCGCTCCGAGGATCGCCACCGGCATCGGCCAGCCCAGGGTCACCCCCAGGCTGTAGCCCAGCACCGCCCCGAGGGTGACGGCGCTCCCTTGCGCGAAGTTCACGGTGCCGGAGACCGCGTAGGTGATGTGGAAGCCGAGCGCCACGAGCCCGTACATGCTGCCGAGGCCGAGGCCGGTGATGAGCGTTCCGGTGAGCATCGGCCCTGCTCCGTCAGTTCGTGACGGCGACGATCTCGCCGTTCTGGAAGCGGGTGAAGACGTAGTCCTGCGGCCCGAGAGCGTCGTGCTGGCCCGGCGCGAAGGGCTTGTCGTAGGTCTTGATCAGGCCCGGATAGGTCGCGACCTTGTAGAAGCCGTCGCGCACTTCCGGCCCCTTGGTCGAGCCGGCGGCCTTGATCGCCAGGGCGAGCAGGTGGGTGGCGTCGTAGGCGTTGGCGATGCCCACCGCCGGGGTCACGTCGGCCATCGACTTGATCGCCGGGTACTTCTTCTTGAGGGCGTCGAGGACGGCGAGCGCCTTCGGGCTGGTATTGCCCGCGAAGGTGAAGGTCTGGATGAAGTGGACCTTAGCCGCGCTCGGCCCGGCGAGCTCGTCGAAGCGCCCGCCGGCCGGGCCCCAGTGCGAGACCACCGGAACGCTCCAGCCCATCCGGTCGAGGGATTTCACCACCTGGGCCGAGGGCCCGACATTGCCGACGAGGAACAGGGTGTCGGCGCCGGCCTCGCGCAGGCGGATGAGCTGGGGCACCATGTCGAGATCGGCGGCCTCGTACTTCTCGATGCCGGCGGCGGGCAGATTGGCGGCCTTCAGCGCCGCGGTCAGGCCCTGCTGGTTCGACTCGCCCCAGGCGTTGTTGACCAGGATCATCCCGGGCTTCTTCGCCCCGTGCGTCTTCACCGCGTAGGCGACCAGGGCCTCGTCGACTAGGGCGTCCACGGCCGAGACCCGGAAGGCGTAGTTGTCGGCGGCGCCGTTGCGGGTGATGCCGGTGCCGGCGGCCCAGGGTCCGAGGAAGGGCACCTTCATCTGGTTGGCGATGGGCACCAGCGCCATCGAGACCGGCGTGTCGAGGCCGCCGACCAGCGCTACCACGCCGACCCGCTGGATCAGCTCGCGGGCGGCGAGCACGCCCTTCGACGGATTGGCCTCGTCGTCCCGCGCCACCAGCTCCAGGGGCCGCCCGAGCACGCCGCCGCCGGCGTTGATCTCGTCGATGGCGAGCCCGATGCCGCGGGAGATCGCCTCCCCGGACTTGGCCGATTGCCCGCTCAGCGCCGTGACGAGACCGATCCGGATCGGATCCTCGGCCCGGGCCACGCCCCCGAGGGGCAGCGCGAGGGCGAGGCAGGCGCCGAGGGCGAGGCGGCGGGTCAGGGTCGGCATCGGACGGCTGCGCATGGGGGTGTCTCCGGCGGGTGCTTCGCGACACAGGTCCGCAACCCCCGTGCCATTGGCTTCGGCCTTGCGTTTGCTCACGAATTTTCGCGATGCCCCGGCATCCTGCCTCCGGAATCGCCAAAGTGCATACACTTATTGCATGCACTTTGGCGGTATTTGCGGCAGGGAGAGGCTTATTCCCGGAGATACCGCCATGACCGCGCATTCGACCGACACCACCGCCCGCGACGCCGCCAACGTCACCGCCTATCTGGAAGCCTCGATGGTGCCCGACCCTGAGCGGGCGGCGACCTACATGGCACCGGGCATCACCATCGTGTTCACGGGCGGGCGCACCTTCGGCCACCCCCGCGAGGTCACGGCCTTCAACGCCGGACGCTACGCCTGGGTGAAGAAGCGCATGGAGCGCCTCGACGTGGTACCGGGCGACGGCATCACCACGGTCTACAGCCTCGGCACGCTCTACGGCGAATGGCCGGACGGAACGCCCTTCGAGGGCAACCGCTACGTCGACCGGTTCACGGTGCGCGACGGCCTGATCGTGACCATGGAGGTCTGGAACGACAGCGCCGAGCGCATCCTCAGCCAGCACGGTCTGAACACGTAAGGCGCGCTCAGCCGCCCACGGGCTCGATATAGGGCGCGAGCAGGCGGCCGAGGTCGCGCTCCCGCGGTGGGCTCGCGACGATCCGGGCCCGCTCGGCCACCGCGTCGAGGTGGTGGTCCATCAGCGCCATGGCCCGCTCGGGTTCACCCGCGATCAGGGCGGCGACCAGGGCGCGGTGCTCGGCGACCCCGCACTCCGCCGAATGCGGCCGGCTGTAGAGCGAGAGCACGAGGGCGCAGCGGTAGCCGAGCTCGGCCACGTAGCGCTCCAGTACGGGGCTGCCGGTCATCTGCGCGAGCAGCAGGTGAAACTCGGTGGCGAGGCGGATCGAGGCGCCGTCCGCGCCGCCCTGCGCCGCCTCCTCCCGGCCGATATGGGCGTCGAGCGCCGCCTGCTGGTCCGGCGTGAGACGCCCGGCCAGGCGGGCGACCACGAGGCGCTCCAGGCTGATGCGCACGTCGAAGGTGTCGCGCGCTTCCGCCCAGCTCGGGGTCGCCACCACGGCGATGCGGTTGCGCCGCAATTCCACCAGCCCCTCTCCCGCCAGCTGCCCGAGGGCCTGGCGCGCGATGGTGCGGCTGACGCCGAAGCGCTCGCCCAGGGCATCTTCCGGCAGCCGGTCGCCGGGCATGATCGCCCGCTCGACGATCGCCCGGCGCAGGGAGCGGCAGATCGAACCCACCCGATCCCGGTTGTCCACCCGTGTCGCGTCGTCCCGCATGTCGTCCCGCTTCCTCCCGTGCGCCCCGACGGTTCGGAAAGCACGAGCGGGACCAGACGGGGTCCTGTGCCGCCGGCCGGGTTTCCGCAAGGTCCCGCAACCGGTCGGCGCGACCGGGCGCGGCCATCCGGTAAGGAAATCGTTGCCCGCCCCGCGCGGGGCTTGACGGCTCACATCGCAAATGATCTTAGGATAATTTATCAGCTGACCCCAACAACGGCGCGACATAAACCATATATCTTATCATCAGATGAGAATAACTTTAGAACAAAATTACCTCATAACTCACGACCTGCAGCGTCTGATTGCTATAGTTGGACGAATACGAGATTTTGTTCGGTATCGAGCATCGTCGTTAACGGATTGTTGAGCATCCATCGAGCATGGATTTTAGGATGTGAGCCGGGATACGGGCGATGGGGGGAAGGCTTGTCTTGCCGATGCTGTGACCGCCCGGACGGGTCAGCGACGATCCCGTTCCCGCTGCCGGCGGAGCATCGGGCTTGATGGGCCGAGCGAATCCGCTCTCGCGGCTCCGCCCGAGGCACGCCGTCACGCGGATCGCGTGGGCCGTCACCGCCCTCCTGGCGATGATGGCCGGCGCACGGGCCGAGGAACCGGGTCCGCCGAAGCAGGTGACGTGGACGCGCTACGACGCGGCGCCGTACATGATCACCGATGGTCCCGAGGCCGACACCGGCATCTTCGATCGGGTTCGCCACATCCTGATGGACCATCTCGCCGACTACACGCACCAGACCCTGGTCGTGCCCTTCCCCCGCGTGGTGAGCGCGATGAAGCAGGGAATGGAATGGTGCTTCGTCGGCGGCGTCCAGACGCCGGAGCGCGACGCCTACGCGTATTTCTCGCGCCCAACGGGCCTGTTCTACCCGTTGCGGATCGTGGTCCGGGAGACGCAGCGGGCCCGCTTCGAAGCGCTCGGCCCGCTCTCGCTACGCAGCCTGCTGACGGACCATCCGAACCTGCGCACCAGCGTCCTGCGCCAACGCGCGATCGCGCCGAGCGTCGACGCACTCCTGCAGGCATCGACCTCGGCCCAGAGGCATTCCGAGTTCAGCGAGGCGTTCCGGATGCTCAAGAACGACAGGCTCGATTATCTCGTCGAGTTCGCGAACATCGCGGCCTATTACGCCAAGGCCCTGGGCGAGCCGGAGCCCTGGATCGGCCTGCCCATGGCGGAGAGCCCCGAGCCCATCTTCAGTCGCGTGATGTGCCCGCGCACGCCGTGGGGACGCGCCGTCATCGACCGGATCGACGCGTTCTTGCCCGCGGAACGCGCGAGCGCGCGCTATCGCGGCATCGTCGAAGCGTGGTCGGCGCCCGAGGATTTGCCTAAGCTTCGCGCCGTCTACGATTCGTCCTTCCTGTCGAGCGAGTAGCCCCGCGGATGCCGAAACCGCCGTTCCGATTCCGGTCGCCTGGGCCGCCGGGGGGAGCTCCTCCGGCGGCCAGCCGCGCCCTGGCGACGCATCTGATGCGGGTCATCTTCGGCTGCTACGTGGTGGTGGCGGTCGCGCTGACCGGCGTCCAGATGGCGATCGAGTACCGGCGCGCCAGCGACCGGCTGCAGGAGGACGTGGCGGCGATGCAGCGCACGTTCAGCCCCGGCCTGGAGGATGCCCTCTGGCGGTACAACGCCGCGGTGCTCGGCGGCATCCTTACCGGCATGAAGGAGATCCCGGTCGTCCTCGGCGTCGAGGTGCGCGACGAGCGCGGCGAGCGGGTCCAGGCTCTCGGCACGGTGACCGGCGCGCAGGGCCACGCGGTGCGGGTGGATGCGGAGGGCCGGGAAAGCCCGGTGACCCCGGGCTTCGGACGCCCCTTCAGCAGAACCTTCGCCCTCGTCCATACCGAGCGCGACGGCCAGCGCTTCCCCGTCGGATCCTGGACGCTGCACTCCGACGATGCGATCGCCCTCGATCAGGTCAAGAACACGCTCGTGGTGATCCTGATCAACGCGATGCTGAAATCGTTCGTGCTCGCGCTGATCTTCTTCGTGGTGATCCGGCACATGGTCGGGCAGCCCTTGAGCCAGATCAGCCGCTTCCTGGCGCAGCTCGACGCCGACAACCTCGGCGCACGCCCGCTCAGGCTCTCCACCGGCGGACGCCATGAGCTCCACGCCCTGACGGACACCCTCAACGGCATGGCGCGGCGCCTGCGCCGGGCCTTCGCGGACAATGCCCACCTCATGGACGAGTTGCGCGCGGTGAACGCTTCGCTGCAGGCGCGCGTGGAGGAGCGGACGCGCGAACTCGAACACCTCGCCCACACCGACCTGCTGACCGGGCTGGACAACCGCCGCCGGCTCGACGCGGCGCTGGAAGCCTGTGCCATCCAGTCCAGGGCGGACGGCGCGCCGTTCAGCGTGATCCTGGCCGACGTGGATCACTTCAAGGCGATCAACGACCGGCACGGCCACAAGGTCGGCGACCGGGTGCTCGTCGCCCTCGCGGCGGCGCTACGCGACGGCGTCCGACCCGGCGACACCCTGGGCCGCTGGGGCGGCGAGGAGTTCATGATCGTCTGTCCCGGCACCGGGCTGGCGCAGGCCAGGGCCCTCGCGGAGGCGTTGTGCCACCGCATCGCGGCAACGTCCCTGCCGCTGACCGGCCCGCAGACCTGCTCCTTCGGCGTCGCCGAATCGCGGGTCGGCGAAAGTCCCGACTGCCTCGTCACCCGGGCCGACGGCGCCCTCTATCACTGCAAGGGCAACGGCCGAAACCACGTCGAGACCCAGTCCGGCCCACAGGACCGGGAACGCGGCGCCGCGTGATACCGGCACCCTGTCCCTGAGGACCGGCCTCGGTTCGAGACGGCTTGGAGTCGAGACGGCTTGGAGTCGAGACGGCTTGGATTCGAGACCGCGCGGGTATCCGGCGCGCCTGCGTCACAGGGGCGGCGGCGAACGGGCGACGCCATGGCGCGTTGCACGCCTACAGATCCGCGCACGGACATCCAGACCCATGACCCTCCGGTCCGAAACACCCCCCGTCCCCGGCAACCTTGCGGTGGAGACGCCGCCCGAGTCCGATCGGCCCACCACCGCCATGCTGAAGGCCGATATCGACAGCGGCCGGACCGGCGACAAGATCGCCCATTACGACCCCGGCCTGTCGCAGCTCGGCACCGACGACGAGGCGGCGGGCAACGCCCCCTCGCATGCGCGCATCGCCCTCGCCCGCAAAACCGAGGCCGCGCCGCCCAAGGTGCGGAAGGCCGCCCGGCCGGAGGACGGCAGCGGCTGGATCATGCCGCTGTTCATCGGCTGCGCCGCCCTGGTGCCGGTGGTAGTCGGCGTATCGCTGTTCGTCTTCAACCGCTGAGCCGAAAGGCGTCGGGCGTCAGGCCGGCCGGCCGCGCCGGCGGGCGACCTCCGCCAGGGCGGCGAGGTCCTTGTCGGCATCGCCATGGCCGATCGCCTCGATGAGATTGTCGCGCAGCACGCTCGCGAAGGGCATCGGTACGCCGGCGGCTCCGGCGGCGGAGAGCACCAGTCCGACATCCTTGGCGCCGAGCTTGAGGTTGAACCCCGGCGGTTCGTAGCGCCGGGCGGCGATGAGGCCGCCGTAGTTCTTGTAGACCGGCGAGGCGAACAGGGTGCTGGTCAGGAGGTCGAGGAGGTCGGCCCCCGTCACGCCATGCCCTTCCGCCAGGGCCGCCGCCTCCCCCATCGCCTCGATCGCCGCGATCAGCATGAAGTTGCCCGCGAGCTTGACCGCGTTGGCGCGGTGCGGCTCGGGTCCGAAGCCCCAGGTCCGGGTGCCCATCGCGTCGAGGAGGGGCTGAGCCCGGGCGATCGCCTCCGGGTCGCCGGCCGCCACGATGTTCAAGGCGCCGGCCTCGGCGACGTCGGGGCGCCCGAAGACCGGGGCGGCGATGTAGGGCACGCCCGCGCGGGCATGGATGGCGGCGAGATCCTGCGCCAGGGCGACCGAGATCGTGCTCATCGAGAGGTGGAGGCCCGGACGCCGGTCGCCGTCGAGGAGCCCACCCTCGACGATCACGCCGCGCAGGGCCGCGTCGTCCGCCAGCATGGTGATCGCCGCATCCCCCGCGAAGGCCTCGGCGGCGCTCGCCACCGGCGTGACGCCCGCGAGGCCGTCCGCCGCGCCGGGCGAGCGGTTCCAGACCCGGACGCCGTGGCCCGCCCGGACCAGGCTCGCCGCCATGCCGCGCCCCATCCGGCCGAGGCCGATCAGTCCGACATCCATGCCCAGTCCGACCTTCATGCCCATGACGTGTCTCCCGTTGCGGTGGTCCGGCGCTCAGTGACCGTTGAGGAATTCGAGCGTCAGCGTGTTGAACCGGTCCGTCGCTTCCATGTGGACGAGGTGGCCGATGCCCGGCAGCACGACGGCGCGCCCGCTCGGCATCTGCCCGGCCAGCGTCCGCGCGTGCTCGGCATTGCGCCCCATGCCCGGCCGCAGGGCCTCCGGCGCGAAGGGCTTGCCCGGAGCGTTGTGGTCGTTCTCGCCCATGACGAAGAGCGTCGGGACCGCGATCAGCGGGATCTCGTGCACCACCGGCTGGCCCCAGATGGCTTGGTAGGAATTGACGAAGGACTGAAGCCAGCGGGGATATTCGCCCGAGCCCTTCACCCGCTCGCGCAGCGACACGAAGGGCTCGATGGCGGAGGCCGGCAGCGACAGGGCATAGTTCGTCATCAGCTGACGGCGGTAGGACTCGGCCGTGGCGTCGCCCTCCAGGCGCAGCAGGGTGGCGTCGGAGACCGGCGGCACCGTGAACCGGTAATCCTCCAGGCCGATCGGCGCTTCGAGCACGAGGCTGTTGACCCGGGTCGGCGCATTGCGGGTCAGGCGCACGGCCAGCATCCCGCCCATGGAATGCGCCACCACGTCGACCCGCTTCAG
This sequence comes from Methylobacterium goesingense, assembly GCF_022179225.1. GTDB lineage: Bacteria > Pseudomonadota > Alphaproteobacteria > Rhizobiales > Beijerinckiaceae > Methylobacterium > Methylobacterium goesingense. The sequence goes on along the minus strand of NZ_BPQL01000069.1, from coordinate 62,490 downwards.
GCTCAACGAATCGAGCAGCGCCAGGGTGTCGGCCGCCATGGCGTCGAAGGTGTAGGGACCCACGGGCTTGGCCGACTTGCCGAAGCCGAGCTGGTCCGGGGCCACCACGCGGTAGCCCGCGCGGGTGAGGGCCTGGATCACCGGCTGCCAGTAGCTCGAGGGGAAATTGCGCCCGTGCAGCAGCACGACGGTGCGCCCGTTGGCCTGGCCTTCGGCGGCCACGTCCATGTAGGCGAGGCGCTGGCGCTCGCCATCGCGCATCCGCTCGAGGAAGAACACCGGATAGGGATAGGCGAAGCCCTCGAGCCCGATGCCGAGGGGCGCGGTGTCCGTCCCGGCCGTCTGTGCGAGGGCCGGTGCCAGGGACACAGGCATGACGGACATCTGGGCCGCCAGCACGAGGGCGGAGATCTTGAGAAGCGCGTCCATGTGGACTCCCGGCAGCGCGCGGTCCGGCGCGTCCGACATCAGATAGCGCAGGTTGCCGGTCCGTGCCGCCGGATCGACGTGACAAAGGACACGTGGGATTTCTCCGCCCCTTGCGAAACCGGGCGCGGGGTTCCACGGGTCCGCCCATGACGAACGACGCCCCGCACCCTGCCCCCCCGGAGCCCGTGACGGACGGCCTGCCGGTGCGCGAGCGCATGCTGGCGCTGCTCGCGATCGGCCTCGCCATGACCATGGCGGTGCTCGACGGGGCCATCGTCAACGTCGCCCTGCCGGTGATGGCCAAGGACCTCGCGGTCGCGCCCTCCGCGGCGATCTTCGTGACCAACAGCTTCCAGATCGCGGTGACGGCCTCGCTGCTGCCGCTGGCGTCGCTCGGCGACATCCTGGGCTATCGCCGGGTCTACCTCACCGGCCTCGTCCTGTTCACGGCGGCCTCCGTGGCCTGCGCCTTCGCCCCCTCCCTCGACTGGCTGGTGGCGGCGCGGATCGCGCAGGGGCTGGGGGCGGCCGGGATCATGAGCGTCAACATCGCGCTCGTGCGCTTCATCTATCCGCACCGACTGATCGGGCGCGGCGTCGGCAACGTCGCCCTGGTGGTGGCAATGGCCTCGGCGGCCGGGCCGACCGTGGCGGCCGCGATCCTGTCCGTGGCGACCTGGCCCTGGCTGTTCCTCGTCAACCTGCCGGTGGGCCTTATCGCTCTGACGGTGGGCGCCCGCACCCTGCCGGCGACGCCCCGGAGCGGCGGGCGCTTCGACATCCGCAGCGCCATCCTCAACGCCCTGACCTTCGGGCTCCTGATCATCGGCATCGACGGCCTCGGCGATTCCGCGACCCGGGGCGTGGCGCTGGCCGAGATCGGCGCGGCGGTGGCGATCGGCGCGGTCTTCGTCTGGACGCAGACCCGGATGGCCCGCCCGCTCCTGCCCGTCGACCTCCTGCGGATCCCCGCCTTCGCCCTGTCGATGGCGAGTTCAATCGCCTCGTTCTCGGCGCAGATGATGGCCTACGTCGCCCTGCCGTTCTACTTCCAGGACGTGCTGCGCCTCTCCGAGACGCAGACCGGCTTCCTGATGACGCCCTGGCCCATCGCCATCGCGCTGATGGCGCCGATCTCCGGGCGACTCGCCGACCGCTACGCGCCGGGCCTCCTCGGCGGCGCCGGCCTCGGCCTGATGGCGTGCGGCCTGACCGCCGTCGCCCTGCTGCCGGCGGGGGCGTCCCACCTCGACATCGCCTGGCGCCTGACCCTGTGCGGCCTCGGCTTCGGGCTGTTCCAGTCGCCCAACAACAAGGTCATCATCACCAGCGCCCCGCGCGACCGCAGCGGCGGCGCCAGCGGCATGCAATCCACCGCCCGCCTCACTGGACAATCCTTCGGCGCCGCCCTGGTGGCGGTGATCTTCGGGCTGCACCAGGGCGGTGCGCCGGCCGCCCCGGTGGCCGCGACCCTGTGGTGCGCGGTCGGCCTCGCGAGCCTCGGCGCGGTCACGAGCGCGCTGCGGCGCCGGCCCGAAGGCTGACGGAACGCCGGGATCGCACCAGGGCCCGTCCTGCGCGTTGAACCGGGCGAAGCCCCCAGAGGACGTGGCCTCGGGAGGGCATCCCCGGGGGCACGGCCCGTACGAAGGACGATCCCATGCAACTCGATCTCTCCGGCAAGCGCGCCCTGGTCACCGGCTCCACCGGCGGCATCGGCTATGCCATCGCCAAGGCGTTGGGCGAACTCGGGGCCAATGTGGCGATCAACGGGCGCACCCAGGACCGCGTCCGCGACGCCGTCGAGCGCCTGAAGCGCGAGACCAGTCACGCCGGCTTCATCGGAGCGCCCGGCGACGTCGCCAACCCGGACGGGGCGGCCCGCGTCGTCGCCGGGCTGCCGGACGTCGACATCCTGGTGAACAACACCGGCATCTTCGAGCCCAAACCCTTCTTCGAGATCCCGGACGAGGATTGGCACCGCTTCTTCGACACCAACGTGATGAGCGGCGTTCGCCTGTCGCGGGCCTATACCCCCGGCATGGTGGAGCGCGGCTGGGGACGGGTGGTGTTCATCTCCTCCGAATCCGGCGTGAATATCCCGGTGGAGATGGTCCATTACGGGATGACCAAGACCGCCCAGCTCGCCGTGGCCCGCGGCCTCGCCGAGACCGTGTCGGGCAGCGGCGTCACCGTGAACAGCGTGTTGCCGGGCCCGACCCTGTCCGAGGGTGTGGCCGATTTCATGAAGAGCATGGCGCAGGGCGGCGGGACGGGCGGCGAAGTCGACCTCGACGCCGCGGGCCGTGCCTTCGTGGCCGAGCACCGCCCGACCTCGCTGATCGGCCGTCTCGCCACCGTCGAGGAGGTGGCCAGCATGGTCGCCTACATCTGCAGCCCGGCCGCCAGCGCCACCAGCGGCGCGGCGCTCCGGGTCGATGGCGGCGTGGTGCGCAGCATCGTGTGATGCGACGGTCCGGCTATTCGCCCTCGAACATCTCGTCGAAGGAGTAGCCCGAGCCGCGCACGGTGCGGATCGGGTCGCTCTGCCGGGGCCGGTTCAGGGCCTTGCGCAGGCGGCCGACATGGACGTCGACGGTGCGCTCGTCGATGTAGACGTCGTGGCCCCAGACGCCGTCGAGGAGTTGCTCGCGGGAGAATACCCGGCCGGGGCTCTGCATCAGGAACTCGAGGAGCTTGAACTCGGTGGGCCCGAGATGGATCTCGCGGCCCTCGCGGCGGATACGGTGGCTGACCCGGTCGAGCTCGATGTCGCCGGCGATCAGCAGGTTGGCCACGTGGGCCGGCTTGGCCCGACGCAGCAGGGCGCGCACCCGGGCGAGGAGTTCGGGCACCGAGAACGGCTTGACGATGTAGTCGTCGGCGCCGGTCCCGAGGCCGCGGATGCGGTCGCCCTCCTCGCCGCGGGCGGTGAGCATGATCACGGGCAGCCGCTCGGTCTCGCGGCGCGCGCGGATGCGGCGGCAGAGTTCGATGCCCGACAGGGCCGGCAGCATCCAGTCGAGCAGCACGAGGTCGGGGACCTGCTCCTGCAGGCGCAGGTCCGCCTCGTCGCCGCGGGCGGCCGAGTCGACGACGAAGCCCTCGGCCTCGAGGTTGTAGCGGAGGAGGAGGGTCAGGGCCTCCTCGTCCTCGACGATCAGGATACGCGTACTCATCGTGCCCTTTCGACTAGGCGCGCGCGGTCTCAGGCCGCGCCGGGCATGTCCACGGTGGTATAGTTGGAGGCGTCGTTCTTCGGGCGCTCGCGCTCGGCCAGGAGGTTCTCGCCGGTGACGAGGTAGTGGATCGTCTCCGCGATGTTGGTGGTGTGGTCGCCGATGCGCTCGATGTTCTTGGCCACGAACAGCAGGTGGGTGCAGAACGAGATGTTGCGCGGATCTTCCATCATGTAGGTGAGAAGTTCCCGGAACAGCGAGTTGTAGAGCGCGTCGATCGCATCGTCGCGCTCCCACACGTCCAGCGCCGCCTTGATGTCGCGGCTGCCATAGGCGTCGAGGACGTCCTTGAGCTGCTCCTGCACGAGATCGCTCATGTGCTGGACGCCGATGACGATCTTCTGCGGCTGGATCTGGTCGGCGATCGCCACGACGCGCTTGGCCACGTTCTTGGCGAGGTCGCCGATGCGCTCGAGGTCGTTCGACACCCGGATCGCCGTCACGGTCTCGCGCAGGTCGATGGCCAGGGGCTGGCGCCGGGCGATGAGCAGGATCGCCCGCTCCTCGATCTCGCGCTGAAGGATGTCGAGGCGGGCATCGGCGGAGATCACCGCCTGGGCCAGGGGGGAATCGCGGCGCACGAGGGCCTCGCCGGCTTCGGTCATCATCTTCTCGGCGATACCGCCCATCTCGGAGATCGAGCGGCGGAGGTCTTCGAGGTCCGTGTCGTAGGATTTGACGATGTGGTCGGGCATGAATTGCGCTCCTCGATCGGGCCCGCCTGTCGGGGGCCGGCCATGGCGTGGGGATCTGGCGCGGACCGGATTCCGGTCCGCCACGGACCGTGCAACGGTCCGCCGAGGATCAGCCGAAGCGGCCGGTGATGTAGTCCTGCGTCTGACGCTTCTCCGGATTCATGAAGATGCGCGTCGTCGGCCCGAATTCCACCAGTTCGCCAAGATACATGAAGGCGGTGAACTGGGAGATGCGCGCCGCCTGCTGCATGTTGTGGGTGACGATGACGATGGTGAATTCCGTGCGCAGCTGCTCGATCAGTTCCTCGATGCGGCCGGTGGAGATCGGGTCGAGGGCCGAGGTCGGCTCGTCGAACAGGATGACCTCGGGGCGCTGGGCCACGGTGCGGGCGATGCAGAGGCGCTGCTGCTGGCCGCCGGAGAGGCCCATGCCGGACTGCTTGAGCTTGTCCTTCACCTCGTCCCAGAGGGCGGCCTTGCGGAGCGATTCCTCGACGCGCATGTCGAGATCGGCCTTGGGCAGCTTCTCGTAGAGGCGGAGGCCGAAGGCGACGTTGTCGTAGATCGACATCGGGAACGGGGTCGGCTTCTGGAACACCATGCCGATGCGCGAGCGCAGCTCGTTGAGGTCGACGCTGGCATCGAGGACGTTCTGGCCGTCGAGGAGGATCTCCCCTTCCGCCCGCTGTTCCGGATAGAGGCTGTAGATCCGGTTGAAGGTGCGCAGCAGGGTGGACTTCCCGCAGCCCGATGGGCCGATCAGCGCCGTGACCTGACGGTCGTGGAAGTTGAGGTTGACCGACTTCAAGCCGTGAAAGCTGCCGTAGTAGAAGTTCAGGTCCTTCACGGCGATGCGGATCGGGGAGGTCTCGTCGGCCTTGTGGCGTCCGGTAAGCTGCGCGGACGTGATCCCTTGGGCGGCGTTCATCGGTTCAAGATCCTATCGATCGGAAGGCGGGGAGATGCGGCGCGCTGGAGGTTTCAGCGCGACCGCTCGGTCTTGATGACGAACCGGGCCACGATCGACAGGGCGAGGATCGTGACGGTGATGAGGAGGGCGCCGGCCCAGGCGAGCTGCTGCCAGTTCGGGTAAGGCGAGAGCGCGAACTGGTAGATCATCACGGGCAGGTTCGGGATGCCGCCCATCAGGTCGGCGCGGAACCAGCTGTTGTTGTTCAGGGCCGTGAAGAGCAGCGGCGCCGTCTCGCCGGCGATGCGGGCCAGCGCCAGGATGATGCCGGTGACGATGCCGGCGCTGGCGCCGCGCCAGGTGATGCTCTTGATCACGATGGAGGGCGGGGCGCCGAGCGCCGCGCCGGCCTCGCGCAGGGTCGAGGGCACGAGGCGGAGCATGTCCTCGGTGGTGCGCACGATGACCGGGGTGGCGATGATGGCGAGCGCCACCGCGCCGGCCCAGCCGGAATAGGAGCCCATCGGGCGCACCATCAGCGTGTAGACGAACAGGCCGATGAGGATCGAGGGCGCCGACAGCAGGATATCGTTGAGGAAGCGGATGAGGTCGGCGAGCTTCGAGTTGCGGCCGTACTCGGCGAGGAACGTCCCGGCCATCACGCCGACCGGGGTCGCCACCAGGATGCCCAGGAAGGTGAGCACGAGGCTGCCGAGGATCGCGTTGGCGATGCCGCCGCCCTCGGAGCCGGGGCCGGGCGTCGGCTCGGTGAAGAGGGAGGGCGCGAAGCCCTTGATGCCCTCGACCACCAGCATGAACAGGATCGAGCCGAGCACGACGATGCCGATCAGGGTGGCGAGGGTGCTGGCCAGGATCAGGGTCTTGTCGGCGATCCGGCGGCCCGAGCGGACCCGGCTGATCCGGGCCGGCGGGGCGGTGGTGGCGAGGGGGTTGGCGGCGTCCATGATGTGGTTCCTGACGTCTCGGCGAGGGGCGGTCTCAGGCGATGGGTCTCAGGCGACCTTGGCGCGCCGGGTGAGGATGCGGGCGATGATCAGGACGAAGAAGGTGATGACGAAGAGGATGCAGCCCAGCGCCATCAGGGAGTTCAGCTGCAGGCCGTCGGCCTCGTTGAACTCGTTGGCGATGCGGGACGCGATGGTGGAGCCCGGGTCGAAGACCGAGCCCGAAAGCCGGTTGGCGTTGCCGATGACGAAGGTCACCGCCATGGTCTCGCCGAGCGCCCGGCCGAGGCCGAGCATGATCGCGCCGATGATCGAGACCGAGGCCTGGGGCACGAGCACGTGGCGCACGACCTCCCAGGTGGTGCAGCCGATGCCGTAGGCGCTCTCGCGCAGCACGGTCGGGATCTGGTCGAGCATGTCGCGGGTGATCGAGGCCACGAAGGGCACGATCATGATGGCGAGGATGATGCCGGCTGTGAGGATGCCGACGCCCGAGGGGACGCGGGCGTAGAACAGGGTGCCGACGATGGGCATGCCCTCGACGAGGTTCGACACCGGCACCTGCACGAAGCGGGCGAAGAGCGGCGCGAAGACGAACAGGCCCCACATGCCGTAGATGATGCTCGGCACCGAGGCGAGGAGCTCGATGGTCATCGAGACCGGCTTGCGCGCCCAGCCGGGGCAGAGCTGCGTCAGGTAGACGGCGATCCCGAGCGAGAGCGGCACGCCGATCAGCAGGGCGATGACCGCCGAGGCCAGGGTGCCGACGATCGCCACGAGGGCGCCGTACTGCTCCTGCCCGATGTTCCAGGCGCTGGAGGTGATGAAGCCGAAGCCGAACTCGTTGAAGGCCGGCCAGGCGCCGTAGGCGATGGAGGCCAGGATGCCGGCGAGCACGAACAGGACCAGGAGGGCCGCGCCGTAGGAAGCCGCGCGGAACAGGCTGTCGCCGAGGCCGCCGGGCTTCTTCCGGGCCGAGGCGCGGTCACGCGTCAGGGCGATCTGATCAGTCAAGGCGGCCATCCGAATGTCTTCTCTGCACCTCGCGGCGTCCTACAGCGCGCCGGTCGCCGGCGCGAGGGGGATCACCGTTTCGTTCCGGGGGAGCCCGGCGGATTGCGCCGGGCTCGGATGTTGCGATCAGGCGGGGACGCGGTGGCTCGTCCCCAGAACCCGCGGGCGCGAGCCCGCGAGCGTCACCTCACATGTTGAAGACGGGCTTACATGTTGAAGACGGGCTTGCCGTCCTTGCCCTTGATCTCCTTCCACGCGTCGTGGATCTGGCCGACGACGGCGTCGGGCAGCGGCACGTAGTCGAGGTCGGTGGCGAGCTTGTCGCCGTTCTTGTAGGCCCAGTCGAAGAACTTCAGCACGTCGGCGGCCTTGGCCGGGTCGGTCGGGTCCTTGTGGACGAGGATGAAGGTCGCGGCGGTAATCGGCCAGGCGCCGTCACCGGCCTGATCGGTCAGCGAGATGCCGAAGCCGGGGGCGGACTTCCAGTCGGCGCTGGCGGCGGCGGCCTGGAAGGCCTTGTCGTCGGGCTGCGGGAACTTGCCGGCCTTGTTCTGGATCAGGGTGTGGCTGAGCTTGTTCTGCTTGGCGTAGGCCGACTCGACGTAGCCGATGGCGTTGGGGACCTGCTTGACGGTGGCGGTGACGCCCTCGTTGCCCTTGCCGCCCTGGCCCACCGGCCAGCTCACCGTGGTGGCCGCGCCGAATTCCTTCTTCCAAGACTCCGAGGCCTGCGAGAGGTAGGTGGTGAAGATGTTCGTCGTGCCCGACGCGTCCGAGCGGTAGACCGGGGTGATGTTGGCCTCGGGGAGCTTCAGGCCCTCGTTCAGCTTGGCGATCTTGGGGTCCGACCACTTGGCGATCTTGCCGGCATAGATCTCGGCGATCACCTCGCCGGTGAGCTTCAGCTTACCCGGCTCGACGCCCGCGATGTTCACCACGGTGACGACGCCGCCCATGACGGTGGGGAACTGGACGAGGCCGTCCTTCTCCAGGGCGGGGCCCTTCAGCGGAGCGTCGGTGGCGCCGAAATCGACGGTCTTGGCCTGGATCTGCTTGATGCCGCCGCCCGAGCCGATCGACTGGTAGTTCAGGCCCATGCCGCTATCCTTGCGGTAGGCTTCGGCCCACTTCGAGTAGACCGGGAAGGGGAAGGTCGCGCCCGCGCCTGTGATGTCGGCGGCATGGGCCGGCGCGAAGGTGGCGAGGCCGAGGCCTACGAGGGCAGCGAGGGTGGTGAACTTCATGTGCTGGTCTCCTGGGGGAGCGTGCGCCGGAGGATTGGGCTGAACCCCGCCCTCCGTTGTGCACTGCGCCATACGTCCGGTCGGGTAAGGCGGTATGACGATTGCACGACAGTTCGATGACACGCGCCCCGGCCATGAGCGATCCGCCCGCTTTCCGAGCCGTTTGCCGGGGATGGCGAGCCGGAAGCCGGCGGGCGATCGGCAGAACGCCCCCGCCTTGAATCGGGATACGCGGACGGCTATCGCCGGAACTTGCGGTGAGTCGTGGCCGGGACAGGGCCGGCGTCGCCGCCGGGTGCGGTCGTGCGGCGCCCGATCCCCGACCGTCATTCAAGGGATGCGCCATGACCGAGATCCGCCCGCGCCGTAGTGTCCTGGCGATGCCGGGATCGAACCCGCGCCTCCTGGAGAAGGCCCGCAGCCTCCCCACGGACGTGGTGATGATCGACCTCGAGGACGGTGCCGCGCCCGAGAGCCGGGCGGCGACCCGGGAGGCCGTCGCCCGGGCGGTCTCCGAGGGCGGCTTCGGCACCCGCGAGGTCCTGGTTCGCATCAACCCCCTCGACACGCCCTACGGCGAGGCCGATCTGGCCGCCATCGCCCCCGCCGGGCCCGACGCCATCGTGGTCCCGAAGGTGACGGGCGCCGATGCCCTGGTGGCGGTGGGTTCGCGCCTGCGCCGCCTCGGCGCGCCGGACCGGACCCGGACCTGGGCGATGATCGAGAGCCCGATGGCGATCCTGCATCTCGCCGAGATCGCGAGTTCCGCCCGTGATGTCGACACGCGCCTGGCCTGCCTCATGGTCGGGCCGAACGATCTCGCCAAGGCCAGCCGGCTGCGCCTCGGTGTGCCGGGCCGGCCCGCCCTGATGCCCTGGCTGATGAGCGTGATCGCCGCCGCCCGCGCCTACGAGATCGACGCCATCGACGGCATTTACAACGATTTTCGCGATGCGGACGGGTTTGCCGCCGAGTGCACGCAGGGACGCGATTGCGGCTTCGACGGCAAGATGCTGATCCACCCCGACCAGATCGCCCCGGCCAACGCCGCCTTCGGCCCGGGTGCGGACGAGGTCGCCTGGGCGCGGCGCATCCTCGCCGCCTTCGCCGAGCCGGAGAACCGCACCCGCGGCGTCATCGGCCTCGACGGCAAGATGGTGGAGCGCCTGCACGCGGTCGACGCCGCCCGCACCGTGGCCCTGGCCGACGCCATCGCGGCCCGGACGGCGTGAATCCCGACCTCGCCGTCGAGATCCGCCTGCGCGATGCCCGCCTCGCCGGCTGGGGTTTTCCCCGCTGGGGATCGGCCGGGGCCGCGGGCCTCGACCTCCATGCCTGCCTCGATGCCGCCCTGGACCTGCCGCCTCAGGGGCCGCCGGCCCTGATCCCGGCGGGCTTCGCACTGGCGATCCGTGACCCGGCCTGGTGCGGGCTGATCTTTCCGCGCTCGGGCCTCGGCCATCGCGAGGGCCTCGTCCTCGGAAACGGCACCGGCGTGATCGACGCCGATTACGAAGGCCCGCTGATGATCTCGGCCTGGAACCGGAATCCCGGCGGCCCCGGCCTCCGGATCGAGCCCGGCGACCGCATCGCCCAACTCGTCTTCACCCGCGTCACCCGGCCGACGCTCACGATCCGCGACGACGCCGACGACGCGCCGCGCTCCGGAGACGCCGGGGCACGCGGCACCGGCGGCTTCGGCTCCACCGGGCGCCGCTGAGGCGCGCGCCTCACACGATGCCGCTGCCCTCGAAGGGCCAGGGCCGGCCGAGCTTTGCGGCGACCTTCGCGGGCTCGTGCCCCACCGCCGCGACGGCGGCCTCCACCTCCTCGCGCGGCACCTCGAAGCGCCGGGCCCAGTAGGCCAGGGTCCAGGGCTCCGAGACGTTCACGGTGGCGGGCTCGTGGTCGTTGTCGGGCGTCGTGCTGCTCATGGCGGGCTCTCGCTGCGGTGTCGGGTCTTTGTCCTAACGCGCGGGCCGGGCCGCCGGTGCGTTTTCGGCCGGAGCGGCCATCCAGCCCCGCGCAAGCGATCCTGCGTAGGTCCGCTGCATCGGATTTCTCACCCCCATCGGAGGCGTTGAGCCTTGGGCGTTCTGATCGGCCTCGTCATCGCAATCGGCTGCATGCTCGGCGGCTTCGTCGCCATGGGCGGCCACCTCGTCGTGCTGTGGCAACCGTGGGAGTTCGTCATCATCGGGGGGATGGGCGCGGGCACGTTCGTCATGGCCAACCCGATGAAGACGGTGGTGGATTCGGGTAAGGCGAGCATGGACGCCCTCACCGGCAAGGTGCCCAAGCGCAAGGACTACCTCGCCCTCCTCGGCCTGCTCCACGCCCTGATGCGCGAGCTGAAGACCAAGCCCCGCAACGAGGTCGAACCGCATCTCGACGACCCGGCCAATTCCGAGATCTTCAAGGCCTATCCGGATGTGGCCAAGAACGCCGACCTCGTGCTGTTCATCTGCGATTACGCCCGCCTCATCCTCATCGGCAACGCCCGCGCCCACGAGATCGAGGCCCTGATGGACGAGGAGATCAGCGGCTACCGCAAGGACCGGCTCAAGCCCTACGGCGCGGTCACGACCGTGGCCGAGGCGATGCCGGCACTCGGCATCGTGGCGGCGGTGCTGGGCATCGTGAAGGCCATGGGCGCCCTCGACCAGTCGCCGCAGATCCTGGGCGGCCTCATCGGCGCCGCACTCGTGGGGACATTCTTCGGCGTGTTCATGTCCTACGGGGTGCTTGCGCCCTTCGCGATCAAGATCAAGACCATCCGCGAGAAGCAGAACCATGTCTACGTCATCGTCAAGCAGACCCTGATCGCCTACATGGGCGGGGCGGTGCCGCAGATCGCCGTCGAGCATGGCCGCAAGGGCATCTCGCTGGGCGACCGGCCCACCATCGACGAGGTCGAGAACGCCACCGTCAACGGCGGCGCGCAGAGGGAAGCCGCCTGAACCATGGACGTGCCGATCGGGAACGCCACCGACATCCGTGCCCGCCTGATCGATGCCGGGGGCCTGTCGCTCGACCGCATGCCGATGCTGAACGTGGTCTTCGACCGGCTCACCTCGGGCTGCTCGGACAACCTCAAGCCGCTCGTGGCCTCGCCGGTCTATTTCGGCTTCAACGGCTTCTCCAGCGGCCGTTTCGGCGAGATGCTCGACGCCTACGAGAACAACGCCGTGGCGGGCATCTTTCACGCGCCCGAATGGGACAGCCACATTCTGGTCGGCCTCAACCGGGACTTCCTCTTCACCCTGGTGGAGGCGCTGTTCGGGGCCGACGGGGGCGAACCGCCGGTGGAGGACGAGCGCCCCTTCTCGGCCATCGAGCTCCGGCTCGCCCACACCATCCTGGAACAGGTCGGCAAGGCCCTGGAATCCTCGTTCGCCCTTGTCTCGATGACCGCCTTCCGCCTGGAGCGCACCGAGACCCGCATGGAGTTCGCGGTCATCGGGGGCCGCAACAACAAGGCCGTCGAGGCCAAGTTCTCGGTCCAGGCGCTCAACCGCGGCGGCGAGATGTTCCTCATCCTGCCCCAGTCGGTGATCAATCCGATGCGGCCGGCGCTGTCGAAGGTGCTCACCGGCGACAGCGCCGCCCGCGACCCGACCTGGACGCAGCAGATCACCGCCGAGGTCCGGAAGGCCGAGGTCACCCTGCGGGCCGTGCTGGAGGAGCGTACCCTCACGCTCGGCGAGATCGCCGGCCTCAAGGTCGGGCAGGTCATCGGCCTCGATGCCACGCCGGCCACACGGGTAAAGCTCGAGGGCAACGACCGGCCCCTGTTCTGGTGCCACATGGGCCAGGCGCAGGGCTCCTACGTGCTGCGGGTCGACGAAGCCATCGCTCAAGACAAGGAAGGCGCGCACGATGACGCCGTGGGTTGACACCATTCTCCTCATCGCCCTCGTGGCGACGAGCGCCTGCGTGGTGCCGATGTACCTCAAGCTGAAACGCCTGGACCGGACCCAGGCGGAGTACGGCCGCATCCTGATGCAGTCGGGCCACGCGCTCACCCAGGCGGGCGACGCGGTGCGCGGCTTCAGCACCGAGGGCCGCGAGATCCTGGAGGCCCTCAACCAGCGCATCGGCGAGGCGCGCCAGCTCCTCGCGGATCTCGAGGCCAGCCGCCGCGATCTCTCCGCCACACGCGCCGGCCGAGTCGGCTGACCGTGCATGCGCGGCTTGCACCCCGACCGACTTTGGCCGATCCTCTCCGATCATCCGCTGTCGAGCCCCAGCGCCCTGATACGCGATGACACCCCCTGACGAGCGGATGATGAGCAACAGCCCCTTCGACGATGCGGACCTCGCATCCTCCGGCACCGCGGCGGTGTTCCCGAGCGTCCCGGCCGCCGGCCCGGCGGCGGACGACGCCCGGATCGGCGACGCCCGCAACCTCGACTCGATCCTGCGCATCCCCGTGCTGATCCAGGTGGTGCTCGGCTCGGCCACCATGCCGGTGGCCGACCTGATGAAACTCGGGCGCGGGGCCATCGTGGCCCTCGATCACCGCGTCGGCGAACCCGTCGACGTCACCGTCAACGGCCGGGTGGTGGCGCGCGGCGAGATCGTGGTGGTGGAGGAGGACAATTCCCGCTTCGGCGTCTCCCTGACCGAGATCGTCGGCCCCGCCGATGCCGGCCTGAAGGGCTGAGGCACAGCAGCGTGGCGAGCGTGCCGATCCCTCAGCGCGCCCCGGGCGCGAATCGGGTCCTCAGTCCGGCGGACGAGGTCGCCGCGCTGCTGCTCGCCATGGGTAAACCCGCGGCCGGTCGCCTGCTGAAGTACTTCGAGCCGGACGAGATCCGGCGCATCACCCGCTCGGCTACCAAGCTCGGCACCGTGAGCGCACGCCAGCTCGAGGACATCGTCGAGATGTTCTCCGACGAGTTCGCGTCGGACGGCCGCCTCGTGGGCACCGCCTCCGAAGTGGAGAAGCTGCTCACCGGGCTCCTCCCCGCCGATCAGATCGCCGAGATCCTCGCCGATGTCCGCGGCGACGCCACCCGCTCCGTCTGGGAGCGCATGTCGGGCGTCTCGGAGAACGTGATCGCGAGCTACGTGGTCAAGGAGCATCCTCAGACGGCGGCCCTCATCCTGTCGCGCCTGAAGCCGGCGGCGGCCGCCAAGGTCATGGCCCATCTGCCCCAGCCGACCCGCAACACCGTGATGCGGCGGATGCTGAGCTTCAAGCCGGTCGGCGACGGCGTGATCGAGATCATCGAGCGTGCCCTGCACGAGGATCTGCTCGTCAACGGCGCCCGCAATGCCGGCGCCGACACCCACGCCAAGATGGCTGACATCATCAACAAGATGGAGCGCACCCAGATCGACGAGGTGCTCACCAGCCTCTCCGAGTCGCGCCCGAAATCGGTGGAGATCCTGAAGGGCCTGCTGTTCACCTTCGACGATATCGTCAAGCTGGCCCCGCGCGCCCGTACCACCTTGTTCGACGCCGTGCCGAACGACCGGCTCGTCCTGGCCCTCAAGGGCACCGACGCCGAGTTCCGGGGGGTCATCCTGGGGGCACTCTCCGCCCGCGTACGCCGCATGGTGGAGCACGAGTTGAACGGCGGCGAGCCGGCGGCACAGAAGGACGTGACGGAGGCGCGCCGCAGCATCACCGACCTCGCCCTGGAGATGGCCGGACGGGGCGAGCTGGAGATCAATGCCGGGGGCGAGGTCGAGGCCCTCGTCCGCTAGGGACGGGCCGCCCGACCCGATCGCGCGATGTCCGACGAAGACCAGGAGGGCAAGACCGAGGCCGCCAGCGAGCGCAAGATTCGCGATGCGGTGGAGAAGGGCAACGTTCCGTTCTCCCGCGAGGCCCCTGTGTTCGCCTCGATTCTCGGGCTCCTCATCGCCCTGAGCTTCGTGGTCCGCGACGCGGTCAATCCGCTCCTCCAGGCGCTGGCGCCCTTCCTCGACCACCCCCGCGACTTCGCCCTCGAGAACAACCAGGACGTCGCCCGCATCCTGGAGGGAACCGCCATCGCGGCTGCGCGATTCCTGATTCCGACCGTGCTGATTCTCGGCCTGTGCGGCCTCGTCGCGTCCCTCGTTCAGAACGTCCCGAGCCTCGTGACCGAGCGGATCCGGCCGCAATGGTCCCGGGTCTCGCCCATGGCCGGCTGGGGGCGAATCTTCGGCAAGTCGGGCCAAGTCGAATTCCTGAAATCGGTCCTTAAATTTTTAAGCGTCAGTCTCGTCGCCCTGCTGCTCCTGCGCTCGGAGGGCAGCAAAGCCGTGAGTGCCATGTTCACCGACCCGAGCCAGATCCCGGATCTCATCCTAACGCTGTCGATCCGGCTGATCTCGGTCGTGTGCGTCGCCACGATCGTCATCGTGGCGGCCGACCTGGTCTGGTCGCGGATGCGCTGGCAGCGCTCGCTGCGCATGTCGAAACAGGACCTCAAGGACGAGCACAAGCAGACGGAGGGCGATCCCGTGGTGAAGGGGCGCCTGCGCTCCCTGGCGCAGGACCGCGCGCGCAAGCGCATGCTCGGCAACGTGAAGCAGGCCACCGTGGTGATCGCCAACCCGACGCACTACGCCATCGCACTGCGCTACGCGCGCGACGAGCAGCCCGCCCCCCTGGTCCTGGCCAAGGGCAAGGACCTCGTCGCGCTGCGCATCCGAGAAACTGCGGAGGCCAACGGCATCGCGGTGGTGGAAGACAAGCCTCTCGCAAGGTCCCTGTACGAGAGTGTCGAGGTGGACCAGATGATTCCCGCGGAGTTCTACAGCGCTGTGGCCCAGATCCTGTTCTTCCTGTTCTCGAAAGCCCGCTGATGTCCGCGTCCTTTTCGACCGGAGCCCTCCGCCTGGATGGTCACGACGTGCTCGCCGATGCTGAGCGCGTCTTCGCCACCGCGATCCGGGATTTCATCGCCGAACTCTGCCTCCTCGACGGCGGCATCCTGATCGGCTGGGTCCAGGCCGCCCGCCACGGCAACATCGCCGACCTTGTCGCTTCCTCCGCCGAGCCCTTTTTCAAGGAGGCCACCATCGCGTACGCGGACGGGGCGGACGTGCGCTTCGACTGGGGCCGCTCGCTGACCGTGGTGCTCGACATGGAGTTCGTGACCGAACCCGTGACGGTGTTCTTCAAGCTCATCCTCGACGGCGTCTATGTGGGTGTCGCCATCCAGCGGATCCTGGCGGACCAGGGTCCTGGCTTCTGCCTCGACGGTTTCCGCTCGGCCCTCGACGACGCCCGGCTGAGCCACGCGGCCGCCTGAGCGCGCTTCCGCGGCAGCGTGCCTGCCTTCCATCGATCGGATCACGAACGCGTGTGTTCTTCCGGTCATTGACGGAGGCGAGGATGCCAGACATTGCTAAAAGCTAAGCGAATCAATCCGGTTCGCGCGATTGCGAAACGCGAAGACAAAGCGTCGTTCCGTCTTGTCTTTGTTTCGCCTTGTCGCTCGAAAACGGTAACGCTCGCGTCCTGCGCAAGGTCAGTCGGAGCCTCTCGATGTACGTCCTGGTCGATGCGCGGCCATCGGTGAATTCAGGGTACAAGGCCAGCTTCGACCGCGAAGGCATCTCCTCCCTCGGTCTCGACCCGCAGGAATTCACGCACTGGTTCCAGTCCTCGTCCCGGGTCGACCGGGAGGCGATCCAGGGTTTCCTGTTGGGCGACTTCGAGGGCCGGGCCAAGTGCGCGACCCTGATCCGCCGGATGTCCCGCGCGCCCATCATCGCCCTGAGCGACGTGCGCTCCCTCGACCAGACCCTTCAGCTCTTCGAGGCCGGCATCGACGACGTGCTGCCCAAGCCCGTGCATATCCGCGAGATCCTGGCCCGCTCCGAGGCGATCTGGCGCCGGGTCAACGCGCAGGCCGGCTCCACCCGCGAGGCCGCGCCGGAGGGCGAGCGCCTGAAGGTGCATTTCGACGGGCGCGACCCCGAGATCGACGGGGAGGTGCTGCCCCTTCCCCGGCGCGAACGGCACATCCTCGAGTGCCTCGTGCGCAACCGGGGCAAGCGAATGACGAAGGCGCAGATCTACAACATCGTCTACGGCGTCTACAGCAACGGCGTCGAGGAGAGCGTGATCGAGGGCCACGTGAGCAAGCTGCGCAAGAAGCTCAGCCAGCGCCTCGGCCACGACCCGATCGAGGCCAAGCGCTTCATGGGCTATACCTTCGTCGGCTGACGCCCGCTCGCGGCACCGCGCACTGGATGCGCGGGGCCCGGCGCCCCGGGGGCGAATGGGCCCCCGACGCCTCATACCAAATCCATTTGATCCCTTCCGGCGATCCCTGCGGGATCGCGTTCGGGATGGCGGATTTGGGCTTCGCTCAAGCGCCGCGCAGGCTTGCTGATACGTCATCCGCTTTGATCAAGCGGATGACGTATCACTGGCAGAAACTGCGTGCCCCCGGCGTCCAGGCGCCGAAGCCCGAGGCGACCATGTTGGTGATCACCCGGCAGACATAGAGCTTCTGCGCCGGATTGTTGTTCGGGCCCGCGTGGTAGCGCGCCACGGCCAGGGTCCAGCTTCCCTCGCGGGCCTTGAGCTGCTTCAGAAAGAGGGTCGCGTATTCCACGTTCTGGCGCGGATCGATCATCGCCTCCAGGCTCGCGAACTTCTCGCGGTGGTAGTGATGATTGATCTGCATGCAACCCAGATCGACGAGCTTGATCCCGCTCGCCCGTGCCTGGGCGAGTTGGCCCACCACGTCGGATGCGCTGGTCCCGAAATACGCCCGGCCCTGGATGTTCATGGCGTAGGGCTGCAGGGAGCCGCGCTTGCCGCTCTCGGTCAGCCCGACCGCGTAGAGCACGCCCAGCGGCACCCCGTGCCGAGCCGAGGCGCCCGCCATCTCACGCTCGCAGATGTTGGCCGATGCGGGCAGCGCCGCCGCCTTCACGGCGGCCGGGGATGCGGCGGGCGCCGGCGGCGCGCTGTTGGCGCGGGCCGGCTCGGCGAGGCTACAGGTAAACGCCGCTGCGGTCAGGGCTGCTCGGAACGCTCTCATGGTTTCGCTCGCTGGTCTCGGGAGCCGCCACGCGGCCATCGGGCTGGCGCCGGTCCGACTGGCCCGGCGTGGCGTGATCCGGGTTCGCGCCGGCATCGGCCTGCGTCTGGAAGGCCTGTCCCTCGCCCGGCGTGGGTCCGTTGGGCGATGAGCCGCCGCTGATCGTTACGCGCTCGGGCTGGTAGCCGCCCTGGCGCAGGAGATCGGCGAGGACCTCGCCCCCTTCCCGCAGGAGGGTCGCGGTCTCCTCGCGGGCGGCATGCAGGTTCATCTCGATCTGACCGTCGCGCAGGCGCATCCGCACGAGGACGATCCCGAGATCGGCGGGATGAAGCTGGAGGGTGAGGAGCCGCAGCGGCCCCTCGATCCCCGAGGCCCCCGGAACCGCACCGAAGGATGCGCGCGGCATCTGCCCCAGGATCGCGGCCGCGACTTGCTGTGCCGGCGGGGCGGAGGCGGCCTGCGCCGGCGCTCCGGCGAGGATCTGCCCCATCAGTGGGGCCGACGACGCGCCCACAGCGGGCTGCCCCCCCGGGCCCGTGGCCGAAGGACTGGGCGATGCCGGTTCGCCGAGCGGCGGTGTCTCGCTCCCCTGGGACCGCCTCGCCTCGGCGCGTTGCGGGCCGGCCTCGGAATCGCGGGGCGAAGGCGGTGACACCGGCATGGCGGAGTCCGTGCGCGCTACACCGTCACGAGCCACCGATTCCGGCGGCAAGCCCTGAGTCTCAGCGCGCGCGGCCGGCTGCACGAGCCCGGCCTGCGGACCGGCCGGGCCCGGTGTCTGGTCCTCGACGGAGACGGCACCGCGCGTGGGATCGACGGGCGGCCCCGCCGGCAGGGTGGCGGCCTCCCGCGCCGGATTCGGCTGCGGAGGGAGGTCCCGAGCGGCATCGGACAGGAGCGCGGCAAGGGGAGGGCCGCCGAGGGTGGCCGCGACCGGCGTCGCGACGGACGGCGTCGCGACGCTCTCGGCCCGAGGCCCGATCAAGGCCGCTTGGGCCTCGCGCCCGGGCGGCATGTGGGCCGGCGGCTCCGCCTCGATCGCGGCCACGCCGAGATCCGCAGTCAGGGCCGGCCTCGGCGTCGCCGCGTCCTGTGCGGTTGCAGCGCTTGGGCCGGCGGCTGATAGGGCCGGGGCTTGGCGCATCGCAGGGTCGACGCGCTCGCCCGGCTGCAGAGGCGGCGCGGGCGCGCGTGGGATCGACGGAACGACGGTGGAAGGAAGCGCGGGCTCTGGCCTGATCGGCAGGTCCTGGCCGGAAGCGGGTTCCTGGGGTGGAACGGGGTTTTGGCCGGTCGGCGATCCGAGATCGACCGGCGCCGGTGCGCCTTCGGGGATCGGGCGCTGAAAAACGCGCACCGCCTGATCGGATGAGGTCATCGCGCCGAGTCCCGGAGCTGGCGCATCCGGAACAGAAGGCTCGGCCGAATCCGGCTGTGAGGGAGCGACGGCCGAAGCCGCGACACCGGCCATTGTGCCGGCGGGCAGCACCGGGACCGGTGCCGCGTTCGCGATCGGGGCCGGCCTGGGGAGCGTGGGCGAGGACGCCTCGGGGTCGGGCGCCGGACCGGCAGCGGCCGAAGTATCGAGCGACCTCGGGGCGGGGTCCGCGTCGGGCATCGGTGCCTCACCCGAGAGCCGGACAGGTCGTGCGGGCGCGTCGGCCGGCGGAGCCGTGGCGGGAGGGGGTACCTGGACCACCGGCGCATCGGAGGCCGGCATGCGATCCGCCGGAGCTACCGCCGGCGGTGCCGCGGCCGGCTGGCGGATGGCGGAACGGAGGTCCTCCTCGCCGAACCCGGGAAGCGGCGCGGCATCCGCCTCGGCCTGCGTCACCGCCAGCGGGAGGGCTGGAGCGCGCGGGTCGGCCGGCTCGTGGCCCGGCGACGCAGCGGCCAATGGCGACGCGGTGGGGAGATCCGGGACGGGATCAGGAGCGACCGGCGCCGGGATCGGCGCGCCCAGCCCGACCTCCGACAGGATGGGCGACGTCCCGCGCACGGATTGCAACGGCGCGGTGGTCGGAGGCGCGGTGGTCTGAGGCGCGGACATCGCGATGGCCGGCTGGGGCGCCCCGGCAGCCTGCGAGGCCGGGGCGGGAACAGCCGTGCCGACGCGGAGGCTTTCATCCGCGGGAGGCACACCGGCAGGCCGGGCCGGCGTCAGGGCTTTATCGCCGGACGGCGGCACGACGTTCGCGATCTGGGGCGCCGATACGCCCGGCGCAGGGGCTGTGGGAGCGGGTACCGCAGCAGGTCCCGGAGGCGCCGCCGCCATGGGCGCGAGGGTGGGCAGCACACCGGCATCCGGTGACGCGTCCACGGCCGCGAGGGGCGGGCCGAGCGGAGCCGGCCGTCCCACGGAGACGGTTGCGGACGAACCGGCCAGGAGGCGCGGGAGCACCGGGGCGAAATGGGTCTCCCGGCGCAGGATGGTCGCGCGGGTCCGCGCCTCGGGGGCCGGGGCGGATGCGCCGGCCTGGACAGGGACATCGTCCGCGCCATTGCCCGGCAGGATTGCGAGGTCGGCCGGGTCCACCGGCCCGGCGGCCTGCGGAGGGGCGGATGCCAGCGCAGCCAGGGCCATGTGCGGGTCCGTGTTCGGCACGGCAGCCGGCATGGCGCGGGCGACGAGCACATCCAGCGCATCACGGGCAGGCATGGGCGCGGGCCCCGTCCCGAGGGGCAGCGCGGCGTTGAACGCAGCCAGGAGGTCGAGCGGTTTTGCGGGTTCGGCCGTCGCGCCGGGCGCCGAGCCGTGGGCCTCGTCCTCCGCCGGAGGGCCGTCCGGTTCGGCGGGCTTGTCCTCCGGCGCGGCCGTCCCCTTCAGGGCGCCGAGCAGCGCGACGAAGGCGGTGCCGGTCGCATCCGGCGCATCGGCGCCCGCGTTGCGGGTGCCGGCCGCATCCACAGGCGCGCGGGGGGTGGGATGAGTGATGCCGAGGGCGTTCAACGCTGGCTCCTGCGCATGATCTCGTCGATCCGACCGATCGCACCCTCGGCGCGGGCGATGGCGGGCGCCACGGGAAGCACCCGCGGGCCCGTGGGGGTTGCGTCGGCGGACGCCGAAGGCGCCGCCGCCGACCGGATCTCGCGGGCGGTGGAGAGGGCCGCGTCGAGGAGATCGCGGTCGCCCGGCTCCAGCCGCGCGCGGTCGATCGCCCGCAGGGTGTCGAGGCATTCCTCGAAGCGCCCCTCCACCACGATGAGGGCCGCCGCCCGGTAGAGGCCGGCGCGCAGCGCGTCCTGGGAGCCGGGCTCCGCGAGGGTGACGCCGCGCTCGGCGGCGAACACCGCCGTGGCGGACTTGCCCTGGTCGACGGCGGCCCGCGCGACGAGGAGATAAAGCTCGCGCCGGCCCTCGACCTCGACCTCGTCGAGCATGGCCTGCAACCGGGCGAAGCGCGCCTCGCCGCCGGTGAAGTCGAGGCGGGTCAGCGCTCCGGCGAAGCGCTGGCGGAAATTGCCGGCATAGACCGAGTGGCGGAAGCGACGCAGGTACTGAACCGCCAGGGCCTCGAACTTGGCGAGGTCGCCGGCCTGGGCGAGCACGAAGATCTCCCGGCGCAGGGCCCCCTCCTCCACCAGGGTGCCGGGCGCCAGCAGCCGGGCGAGGTCGAGGAGGCGGATCGACTGGGTCGGGTCATCGCGCACGACCAGGGCCGATTGCGCCATGGCCAGCTGTGCCCCGAGGCTCACCGGCACCGAGAGCGGATCGATCTTCACGAGCAACGCGCGGGCTTCCTTCTCGCGCCCCTCGAGGTACGCGAGCGCGCCGAAGACCAGGGAGGTGTCGGACTCGGTGACCTTGCCCGAGGCGACGAGGTGGCGCAGCAGCGTTGGGCCGCCGCCGCTGAGGGCGAAGGTGACGGCTGCGCGCAGGTTCACGGTCTCCGCCCATACCTCGGGCTCCAGGGCGATCATGCGCGCTTCGGCATGCGCCAGCAGGGCGCGCTGGCCGTGATGCGCCTGGGCGGAACCGAGGGCGACCTGGTCCTGCAGCAATTGCAGGGTGCGCACGAGTTCCACCGGAACGGTGTAGGGCTTGACCGGCAGGGGCTCGATGGGGGCGGCGGGCGCCTCGCCATGGCCGCCGCCGCCATGCGAATCCGCGGCCTGCACGGGCCCGGCGAGGAGCACCGCCGCCCACAGCCCCGCGACGAGGGCGCGCGTCATCACTCGGGCCGTCCCCGCAGCAGGATCTCGATGCGGCGGTTCTCGGCGGCCTTCGGATCGGCCGGGTTGCGCGGCTGGCGGTCGGCGTAGCCCTCGATGCGCTCCAGGCGGGCATCCGCGACGCCGCCGCGCACGAGCATGTAGGAGGCCATCTGGGCGCGGGCCGAGGACAGGCGCCAGTTGTCATAGGTCTCCGACCGGAAGGGCCGCGCGTCGGTGTGGCCGCGCACGATGATGCGGCCGGGCCGATCCTTGAGGATGCGGGCGACCTGTTCCAGGGCACGCACCACCTTGGCCTGGGGCTCGGCCGAGCCGACGCCGAACATGCTGAAGTTCACCTCGTCGGTCAGGCTGATGAGGATGCCCTCGCCGGTGCGCCGCACCTCGGCGCGCGGCGCGGGTGCGCCCTGCGCCGGCAGCACCCGGGCGATCTCGGCCTTGATCTCGGCCATCGCGGCATTCTCGGCCGCGTCGGCGGCCTGCTTCGCCTCGAGCGCCGACCGCTCCTGGGCGGCCTTCGCTTCGGCGGCAGCGCCTTCCACGGGCCGGACCTCGGATCCCTTGGGCGTGGCGGGGCCGGCCGGCGCGGCGGGTTTCGGCGTCAGCTTCGGGGCCAGAAGTTTCGGGTCGATCTCGTCGGCCACGGCCGAGGCCACCTTGATCGTCGCCGGCTTCGCGGGCAAGGCCGCGCGGACATCGGGGCGGACCTCCTGCGGCAGGGGCGTGACCGTGCCGGTGACGCCGGCCTGCTCGGTGCGCGTCTTGGCCAGGGGCGCGACCTGCCAGTAGAGCGGATCGAAGGGATCGCGCGCGGCCTCGCCGCCCTTGATGCCGGGCTCGCCCGATTCCGTCACCACCGCGTCGGCGGAGGCGACCTCCGGACCCGGCTCGGCCTCGGCCGCGAGCTTGGCCAGCACCGCGTAGGGGTCCTGGAACAGGGCCGCCTCGCGGGCGCGGCTGCCGGGCGGCCCGGAGGCCCCCTTCCCCTCGGATTTGCTGTCTCCCTTGCCCTCGCCGGCGCCCTCGCCCTTGCCGGCCTCGGGCTTGCCCTCCTCGGGCGTCGTCTCGCCGGGCTTGTTCTGCGGGTCGCGCAGGCCCTTGCGGTCGAAGGTGACGTCGGCGAGCTTCACCGGGTTGAAGTATTCGGCGATGGCCGTCTTCGTCTCCTTGGTGGTGGAGCCGATCAGCCACAGCACCAGGAACAGCGCCATCATCGCGGTCATGAAGTCGGCGAGCGCGATCTTCCAGGCGCCGCCGTGGTGACCGTCCTCGTGGTCGCCGTGGCGCTTGATGATGATGATCTCGTGGTGGGACTCGTCCGCCATGGCTCAGGCTCCCCGGACCGCGTCCGTCATCAGGCGGCCCCAGGCGCCGAGCTGGGTCTCGATCACGGTCTGGTCGGCCTGGGCCGTCACTTCCGCGGTGTCGGCGACGACGAGGTCCAGCGAGGCCTCGAAGGGTCCGAGCTTGCCCGCCACCGCCTCGAGGAGGTCGGCCGGGCCGCTCACCCGCACGGGGGCGCGGGCGTCGCCCAGGATCCGGGCGAGGCTCCGGGCGAGTTCGTCGACGGCCTGCCGCCGCAGGGCCTCGGTCAGGACCGGCACGAGGAGGTGCCCGACCCGGTCGGTCAGCCCGGCCCCGAGGGCCTGGAGCGCGTCGGCGAAGCCCGACGCGAGACGGTCTCCCTCGTCCACGCACCAGGCCTGGCGCATCTCGGCGAGGCGCGCATCGTAATCGGCCTGCATGCAGGCGAGCACCGAGGCGGTCTCGGCCGCGGCCTCGGCCCGGCCGAGTTCGCGCCCGCGCTCCAGGCCCCGCGCCTCGGCGGAACGGAGCTGGGCCTCGCGGTCCTCAGGGGTCTCGGGCGGAGCGGCAGGCTTGCGCAGGAGGGCGGCGAGCCCCTCCGCCGCGCGCGACGCCGGCCGGGCGGCCGGGGCGAAGGCGCCCCCCCCGGTGGCGGGCGGGCGCGCCGGCGCCACGTCGCCGGAGAAGTCGGGCAGGAACCGAGCGATCGCGGCGGCCATCACGCGGCCTCACGCAGGAGCCAGCGCTTCAGGATCTCGGCGGCCTGGGCCTCGTCGGTCTCGATCATCTGTTCGAGCCTCTTCTGCGGCGAACGGTTCAGCTTATCGGTCAGGTCCTCGATCATGCTGGCGACCGGGTTCTGGCCGGGCGCCGCGAGGCTCGGCATGGCGCCGCCCGCCAGGGCGTCCTGTGCCCCAGCGCCGGGGCCGGCGAGCGCGGCGTTGGGCGCGCCCGCGGCCAGGGCTTGCGCCTCCGCCGCGGCGGCCAGCGCCCGCGCCTCCTCCTGCTGCGCGGCCGGGATCTCCAGGATGGCCCGCATGGCCGGGCGCAGGCCGAACCAGATCAGCAGGCCCGCGACGAGCAGGATGGTGCCCGCATTAATGAGGGTGGCCGACTGGCGCATCAGCACCTCGGTGAGGCTCAGCGGGGCCACCGGCTCCAGGGGCTGGCCATCGTTGACGAAGCCCACGGCGGCGACCTTCACGTTGTCGCCGCGCTCCTTGTTGAAGCCCGCGGCCGAGCCGACGAGCTGCTCGATCTCGGCGACCTGGGCATCGATGCCGGCCTTGCCGGCCTCGGGCCCGGCCAGGGACGCGAGGCGGGCGCGGTTGACGAGGACCGCCACCGAGATCTGCCGGATGTTGTAGCCGTCGCTGACCGTCTGGATGGTCTTGGAGGAGATCTCGTAGTTGGTCAGATCCTCCCGCTTCTGCGTCTCGTTGCTGGCCGAGTCGTTGCCGTCCGAGCGCGCGCGCGGCTCGGGCAGGTTCGTCTGCGCCGACGTCGGGCGTTGCGCCGCGCTGCGGTTCTGCGAGGTCTCGGTCTCGCGCACGGCACGAGTGGAGCGCTCGACGCGCTGGTCGGGGTTGAAGATCGTCTCGTTCTGCACCGTCTTGTCGGTGTTCAGGCGCGCCGCGACGCTGACCTCGAAGTTGCCGACGCCGAGATAGGGGGTCAGGGTCCGGCGGATGTTGTCCTGAACCTCGTGGCCGATGGTCTTCTCCAGCGTCGCCATCTTGCCGGTGGGCACCGCGCTGGCTTCGTCACCGGAGAGCAGGAGCGACCCGTCCGAGCCGATCACGGTGACGCGGTCGGGCTTCATGCCGGGCACAGCCGAGGCGACGAGGTGGCGGATCGACTGGGCGCCGCTGGCGTCGTCGGCGGGCTCGGTGCGCACAACCACGGAGGCGGACGGGGGCTGCTGGTCGCGGCGGAACGAGCCGCGGTCGGGCAGCACGATGTGGACGCGGGCGGCCTTGACGCCCTTCATGCCCTGGATGGTGCGGGCGATCTCGCCCTCGAGGGCACGCACCCGGGTCACCTCCTGCATGAACGAGGTCATGCCGAGGGAACCGAGGTCGTTGAACAGCTCGTAGCCGGACTTGGCGCTCTGCGGCAGGCCCTTCTCGGCCAGCAGCATGCGGGCGTTGGCGGTGTGGCCGTAGGCGACGAGCACGGCCGCGCCATCGGCACTCACGTCGAACGGAATGTTGGCGTCCTTCAGCACGCTGCCGATGCGCCCGACATCCTCGCGGCTGAGGCCCGTGTAGAGCGGCTCCTGGGCCGGGCGGCTGAGATAGTAGGCGCCGAGGCCCACGGCGAGGAAAACGACGACGCCGATCAGCGACAGAGCGGCGATGCGCCGGCCGCCGAGCGCGAGGATGTTGTTCCAGAGCCGTTCGGCGTGCTGAAGACCGGACATTCGGTGGGCTGCTCCGCTTCGGGTCCGCGACCCGATACGGTCCTCTCGCCCGTCAGCCTTGCGCGGAGATTGCGCCGCCCATCGAAGGGCGATCAGTAGGGGTGGCGGTCCTTCTTGTTCATCCAGGCCTCGTAGGCCTTCAGCCCAGTCTCGCGCTCGAAGTTCTCGCTGACCCGGATGCGCCGCTGGTCCCAGGGCTTGGCGAAATCTTCGTACTGGAAGGCGTCGTCGAAGCCGATTTGGCTCGTGTCCTTCAGGCTGGCGGCGAAGTAGACGTGGTCGATGCGTGACCAGTAGATGGCGCTCATGCACATCGGGCACGGCGCGCCGTTGATGTAGATCTCGCAGCCCTTCAGCATCTTGGCCCGCTCGGCTACCGGATCCGGGGAGCCGGGCTCACGCGGGATCATCTCCAGGATCGTGCCGGCGCCGTACTCGCTGCCGAGCAAGGCCTTCGGGTTCAGCCGGGCGGAGGCATCCATGATGGCGGTGATCTCCGCATGGAAGACCGGAATGCCGGTGAGCAGGACGCGGTTCTGCCCACGCCCGATGATCTCCCCGTCCTTGACGATCACGGCTCCGAACGGCCCGCCCCACCCCTTCTCGACGGATTCGATCGCGAGCCGGGTCGCCTCCTCCATGAACGCCTTCTTGCCGGGCGAAACCGGAGCCGCCTGCGCGACGGCGCCGGGCGCCATGGCCAGGGACATCCCGACGCCGACGGCGCTCGCCAGAAAGGCGCGCCGGCCGAGATCACCCGGTGTCGTGCAGTCGCCGGAATGCTCGGTCGAACAGGAACAAGACTGAAACATCGAATAACCCCGAAGCTTTACCGCACGAATGCACGATACATGACCCGGTCGATCCGAAGAGCGAAAAATATCGGCTCTACTCTGTAATAAATAACATCATTTCCATCTCGTTACACGAATGGATTGGACCCTGCAGCATGACGATGGCAGGCCGTTCAGCATGAAAAGAAAGCCGACATCCTCAGAGTCAGAAGAACGACCTTACCAATCCCCCCACCAGCATGTTCCAGCCGTCGATGAGGATGAAGAACAGCACCTTGAACGGCAGCGAAATCACGGTGGGCGGCAGCATCATCATGCCCATCGACATGATGACCGTGGAGACGATCATGTCGATGACGAGGAAGGGCAGCGCGATCAGGAAGCCGATCTCGAAGCCGCGTCGCAATTCCGAGATCATGAAGGCCGGGATCAGGATGCGCAGGTCGATCTTCTCGCCGCCCTCGGCTTTCGGAATGTTGCGGCTGGCCAGATCCGTGAAGGTCTGCAGATCCTTGGGGCGCACGTGCTGCACCATGAACTCGCGGAACGGCTCGACGAGCTTGGGGATCGCCTCCTCCTCCGAGATGCGGTTCTCGGTGAGCGGCTTCAGGCCCTCGTTGTAGGCGCGGTCGAAGGTCGGGGCCATGACGTAGAACGTCATGAACAGCGACAGGCTGACGAGGAAGATGTTGGCCGGCGTGCTCTGGAGGCCGAGACCCGAGCGCAGGAACGAGAACGCGATGGCAAAGCGCGTGAAGCTCGTCACCATCACGAGGAGGCCCGGGGCCAAGGACAGTACGGTCAGCAGGGCCACGAGTTGCAGGATGCGCCCGCTGGCCGCGCCGTTGCCGGCCGGCAGCAGCGCGTCGAGGGCAGGCAGTCCCGTGGCGGATTGCGCGGCGGCCGGGCCGGCGAAGACGAGGCCGGCGAGGACGAGGCCGGCGGTGGCGAGCCTGGGGAGGGTCGGCATCGTCATGGGGCTACTGCACCACCAGCATCTCGACGATCAGCTCGCGCACCTGCCCCTTGGTGCGCAGGGCGACCCGCTCGTTGAGGTCCTCGCGCAGGTGCTGGAGGCCGCTGGCGCCCTCGATCTGCCGCAGGGTGACGGTGCGCAGGTAGGCCAGGATGTCGGCGCGGATCTCGGCGAGGGCCACGTCGGGGTTCGGCACGGCGCCGGCCGTGAACACAACGGAGGATTCGAGACGGACCCAGGCGTCCCGCGTGTCGGCGAGGTTGGTCACCACCGAGCCGACGCTGCGCAACGCGAGGTCGCCGGTGTATTTCAACACCTTCACCGCCTTGTCCTCCTCGTCCTTCTTCTTGACGTCCACCGCCTTCTCGACGGTGGAGAGCAGATAGAGGCCGAGGCCGCCGCCGGTGCCGATGGCGACGAGGCTGGTGAGCGCGAGCGCCGCGATCCAGCCCTTGCCACCCTTCTTCGGCTCGCTCGTGTCGGTCTTGGCCGCCATGGGTCGCGTCCTGCCTGCGGGTGCTAGAAGGGCGCCAGGGTCTCGAAGACCTGCTGGCCGAGGGTGGGCGCCTGCACGTCCGTGATGCGCCCGCGCCCGCCGTAGGAGATGCGCGCCTCGGCGATCTTGTCGTAGTCGATGGTGTTCTTGCGTGAGATGTCGCGCGGCCGGACGATGCCCGCGACGGTCAGCACGCGGACCTCGTTGTTCACCCGCACCTCCTGCGAGCCGCTGATGACGACGTTGCCGTTGGGCATCTGCTCGGTGACGATGGCGGCGACCTGCAGGCGCAGCACCTCGGAGCGGTCGATGTTGCCCGCGCCCTTCGTCTCGGTGCCCGAGCGGATGCCCGCATCGGCGGTGGCGGAATCCTTCAGACCGGAGACGCCGTAGCCGAAGTCGAAGCCGAGACTCGATTTCTGGCTGCGCGAGCGGTCGCTCGAATTACCGAACTGCGCCTTGTCGTCGATGAGGATCGAGACCGTGATCACGTCGCCCACGTTGCGGGCGCGCGGGTCCTGGAACATCTCGGCGCTGCCCGGTGCCCAGGTCGAGTGATAGCTGCGCGGCCCCAGGGCGCCGTAGGCGGTCGGCAGGGCCTCGCGCGGCGGCTGCAGGCCGGTGCCGATCGGGGTCAGCAGCGGGGGCTGGCCCATCCGGTCGAGGGAGGAATTGCAGGCGGCCAGGGACGGCGCGACGAGTGCCGCGAGAAGGCCGGCCCGGAGGGTCTTGAGGGACATCAGGATTTCTCGCTCTCGCGGGCCTTTTTGCCCAGCTCGGTCATCATGCGGGCCAGCTGCGCGGCGCGCGCGGCCTCCATCTCGCTCAGGATCGCGCTGGCGGTGCGGGCATTGAGCTTGGTCAGGATCGCGGCGGCCGATTCGTCGGGCATGTTGGCGAGTTGCAGTGCCGCCGCGTCCGCCCGCATCTTGGTGTAGATCGCCACCACCCCCTCGTCGGCCTTGGCCAGGAAGGCGTTGCGGCGGGCGAGCCAGCTCTCGTACTCGGCCCGCTTGGCCTCGAGCTTGGCGATGCGCTCCTCGACCTGGCGTTCCAGGATCGCGAGCTGCTCCTTCTGCCAGGCGAAGCGCGCATCGGCGGCGGCATCCGCGATGCTGGCGCAGTAGGCGGGAGGCTTTACCGCAGGCTTGACCGGCTCGGGGGCCGGCTCCGGCAGCCGGACCTCGGCCACCTGAACCGTCTCGATGGGTTTCGTCGCCTCGGCCCGGGGCTCGATCGCACCCGTGGTTTCGGGGGCCTTGGTGTCCACGAGCTTGACCGCGACGGACAGCTTCGGTGCCGGCGGCTTCGGCGCGGAGTTCTTGGGAAGCGAACCGGGATTCATTCCTGACACGGTCGCCTTGCCCGACACGGTCGGCTTGCCCGGCACGGTCGACGTGCCCGACACAGGCGGCTGGCTCGAAACGGTCGGCTTGCCCGGAGCGACGGGCTCGCTCGGATCGATGAAGCGGCTCGCGACGATCGCCTTGCCCGGAATGCTCGGCTTGCCCGTATCCGAGAGCCCCTCCCCCTCGAAGGCGCGCGCCGGGCCGAACCCGAGCGAGGCGCCCACCAGAACCGCGAGGAACAGGAGGACCCGCAGCGCCATCAGGGCAAGCGCGCGCATGGGATGCGCCGGCGCCGGAAGCCCGACGATCAACCGGGCCGGATCGAAGTGCCGACTGAAGTCGTTCGCCTGCCTCATTGCACCACGAGCTCCGCCTGAAGCGCGCCCGAGGTCTTGACCGCCTGCAGGATCGCGATGATGTCGCTGGGCTTGAGGCCGACATTGTTGAGGCCGCGCACCAGGGTCTGGAGGTCGGAGCCGCCGATGATCGCCATGCGGCCCGACTGCTCGTTGATCGCCACTTCGGTGCGCGGCACCACCGCGGTCTGACCGTTGGAGAACGGGGCGGGCTGCGAGACCTCGGGGGCCTCCGTCACCCGCACGGTGAGGTTGCCGTGGGTGACCGCCACCGTAGAGATCTGGACGTTGCGGCCGATCACGACCGTGCCGGTGCGCTGATCGACGACCACGCGGGCCGGCGTGTCGGGATTGACGGTGAGGTCGCCGATCTCGGCCACGAACCGGGTCTGGGCGATGTTGCTCGGCCGCATCAGCGCGATGGCGCGCTGGTCGCGCGGGGCGGCCACCCGGCGGCCGAAGCGGGCCAGCGCATAGGCGTTGATGGCATCCGCCACCATGGTGGCGGTCTTGAAGTCCGGGTTCTTCAACTCGAAGACCAGTTCGGGCAGGTCGCGGAAGGTGCCCGGGACCTCGCGCTCGATCAGGGCGCCGTTGGGAATGCGCCCGGCGGTGGGCACGCCC
The DNA here is from genome assembly GCF_022179225.1 of Methylobacterium goesingense. Taxonomy (GTDB): domain Bacteria; phylum Pseudomonadota; class Alphaproteobacteria; order Rhizobiales; family Beijerinckiaceae; genus Methylobacterium; species Methylobacterium goesingense. Next base: position 32,497 of record NZ_BPQL01000069.1, on the reverse strand, counting down.
TGGGTGATGCTCTCGGCCTGGCCGGAGACGACGAAGCCCGAGACCGCCAGCGGCCCCTGCGCGGCGGCGTAGGTCAGGCCGTCGCCGCCCATCAGGGGCGTCATCAGCAGGGTGCCGCCCTTCAGCGAGGTGGCGTCGCCCAGCGAGGTGACGGTGACGTCGATGCGCGTGCCGGTCCCGGTATAGGGCGGCAGGTCGGCGGTCACCATCACGGCGGCGACGTTGCGGGTGCGCAGGCGGGCGTCGCGCACGTTGATGCCCATGCGGTCGAGCATCGATTGCAGGGACTGCTCGGTGAACTGCGCATTGCGCAGGGTGTCGCCGGAGCCCTGGAGGCCGGTGACGAGGCCGTAGCCCACGAGCTGGTTGTCGCGCACGCCCTTCAGGGTGGCGATGTCCTTGATCCGCGTGCCGGCCAGCGCGGGCGTCGGGAGCGCGAGGAGGAGCGCCGCGAGGATCGCCAGGATGCGGCGCATCAGCGGTCCCCGGTCCGGATTCGGCCGTCCGCCATGACGGTGCCCAGCACGATGCGGTTGGTGTCCGTGTTGCGCACGCGGATCACGTCGCCGAGGCCGCCGTTCTGGAGGGGCGCGCCGACGGCGGTGATGAGCAGGCCCTGCTCCTCGAACACGATCTGCGTCGGGGTGCCCCGGCTGACGAGGCGCGGGTCGTCGATGGCGTTGACCGGCACCGGCTCGCCCGGCAGCAGCATCCGGCGCGCGACCCGGCCCGTGATGGCGAGGGGCGCATCGATGACGGCGGTGCGCGCCTTGAAGGTCTCCGGATAGGCCTGCATCCGCAGCATCGATTCCCGGATGGTGTCGCCGGGATAGATCGTCACCGTCGGCACGGGCAGAGAGATGTCGCCGGCCGTCGCCGGAGCGGCTGCGAGCGCGAGGCCGACGGCCAGGACCGCGACGGGCAGGCGGGTGAAGGTGGGAAGACCCATGGGGTGTGGTCGCGCCCTTGAAGGAAGCCCGGACGGGCGACCGCCGGCTCCGGCGGGAGGCGTGGGCCTCCCGTCGCCACCGCGCGGATGTGGGATTCGGATCGGTTTGGGACAGGCGTCTACGGGGTGGGCTTACCGGATCCCCTTGGAGACCGTGCCCGCCATCTCGTCGGCGGCCTGGATCACCTTCGAGTTCATCTCGAAGGCGCGCTGGGCCGTGATCATGTTGGTGATCTCCTTGACGGGATCGACGTTCGAGCTTTCCAGGTAACCCTGCTGCAGCTTGCCGAAGCTCGGGTCGCCGGGCACGCCGGTGACGGGCGCGCCCGACGCGGCGGTCTCGCGGTAGAGGCCGTTGCCCAACGGCTCCAGGCCGGAATCGTTGGCGAAGTTGGCGAGCGTGATCTGGCCGAGGTTCTGCGCCTGGACCTGACCGTCGATCTTGGCGAAGACCTGACCCGACTGGTTGATCACCACGTCGACGGCGCCGTTGGGAATGAGGATCGCCGGGTCGAGGGCGTAGCCCTCCAGGGTCACGATCTGGCCGGTGTTGTTGCGGTTGAACGAGCCGGCGCGGGTGTAGTTGATCTCGCCGTTCGGGTTGGTGATCTGGAAGTAGCCCCGGCCGTTCACCGCCACGTCGAGCTGGTTCGAGGTGTTGGCCAGCGGTCCCTGGCGGTGCAGGTTGCGGATGGCGGCGGTGCGCACGCCGAGGCCGAGCATCGCGCCCTCGGGCACCGGCTCCTGGCCGGCCTGGTTCGGCACGCCCTGCTGGCGTTCGGCCTGGTAGAGCAGGTCGGTGAATTCGGCCCGCGCGCCCTTGAACCCGGTGGTGTTCAGGTTGGCGATGTTGTTGGCGATGACCTCGAGGTTCATCTGCTGGGCGTTCATGCCCGTAGCCGCGATGGCGAGCGCTCTCATGTCTTCACGGTTCCGTCGTGGCGATGCGGCGAGGACGTTGGGTCATCAGATCGGCAGATGGTCAGATCGGCAAATGGTTAGATCGGCATGCGGCTGAGTTCGAGATAGGCGGCGACCACCTTGTCCCGGACCGCGATGGCGGTCTGCAGGCTCTGCTCGGCATCCATCACGGCCTCGACCACCTGCTGCGTGGTGGCCTTGCCCTGAATGCCCGAGATGGCGGTGGCCTCGCCGGTGCGCAGGGAGGTGCGCAGGCCGGTGGCGAGCTGGGCCATGACGTCGCCGAAATCGGTGCCGCCGGTGCTCGCTGCCGGCATCACCGGGAAGCTCGCCCGCGCCAGGGGTGCGGCGGCCTCGGTGCGGGTGATGCCGGCGGCCCGGTCGAAGGCGGCGAGCGAGGTGAGGGCTTCGATCATCGGACGGGCTCAGGTTCGCAGGAGGTCGATGACGCTGGCGACCATGGCGCGAGCCTGTTTGATCACCTGCACGTTGGCTTCAAAGGACCGGTTGGCCTCGCGGATGTCGGCCATTTCCATGAGCACGTTGACGTTGGGCATCTTCACGTTGCCCTCCGCGTCGGCCGCCGGGTTGCCGGGGTCGCGCTCGATCCGGAACGGCGCATCGTCGGTGCCGATCTTCTGGAGCGCCACGGAGGTGCCGCCGGCGGCACGGTCCATCGCGGCCCGGAACGTCACGGTCTTGCGGGCGTAGGGATCGGCGCCCGGCCCGTCGCCCACCGACTGGGCGTTGGCGACGTTCTCGGCGGCGATGCGCAGGCGCAGGGACTGCGCCTCCAGGCCGGCGCTGGCGAGCCGCGTCGAGGCGCTGAGCGGATCGATCATCAGCTGCCCCTCACCGCGGCCTTGAGCATCCGGTCGAAGACCTTCGTGATGCCCATGTTGAGATTGTGCTGACGGCTGACCTCGCCCGCCTTGAGCATCTCCTGCTCCAGGCTGACGGAACTCGACGTGGACAGCGCGTCCCAGGCCTGCGAGGCCGAGATCGGCTTCGTCGGGATGCGCCCCTCGCCGGACGTGACATGGGCGCTCTCCGTCATGGACATGCCCATGGTGCTCGTGCGCGCCATCACCTCGGAGAACGGCACCACGTCGCGCGCCTTGTAGTCGGGCGTGTTGGCGTTCGCGACGTTGCTGGCGATGGTCGCCTGGCGCACCGCGAGGTAGCGGGCCTGCTGCGAGGCCAGGTCGAAGAGGTAGACGCCTGTCACGGTCGACTCCGGTCCCGATCAATCATGACCGATCCCTAGGCAGCCAATCTTGCCCCAGGCTGGCGCGGCTTGACGGCGCCCGTCGAACCCCGTCAGTACCATGTCGGTACCGGACCCGCGTCGAACGGTCGGATCGTCTCAGAAACGTCGCAGATCAAGACCACGGCCGCCCAGCGCACGATGTCCGCTTCCCCGTTCCGCATCCGAACCGGCCCTTGAGCACGGTGCAGGCGACCCTTCCGGGGTTACGAATCCTGGCGCCCGGGCCCGCCCGCCACGCCGCCGGCGCCGGCGTCGGCCCCGGCGCGAGCGAACACCTCGTCCCGGCCAAGAACCGCTGGTCGCGGGTGGTGCTGCCCTTCGCCGGCCTCCTGCCGGAGGCGTGGTGCACCCTCACCTTCCGGCTCGCCTGGGACGCGGCGGAAACGGCCGGGGCCACCCTCGACTTCGCCCTGGCGGGCATCGATTTTCTGACCGAGGACGGGTCGAGCCTCGATTTCGACCACGTGCCGGGCCTCGACCGGACGCTTCTCGATCCGCACGGCGCCTGGATCGCCGGCCCCGGTTACCTGCCGGCCGAGGCGCAGGGCGTACGCATCGGGCTCGTCCGCGTCGCATTCCGCGTGCCGGCGCCCGCCTGCCGGCTCACCGTGACGATCCGCTCCTGGCGCAACAGCGAGACCTTCGCGGTCTCCGAGGCGACCCTGCGGCAGGGGCCGGCGGAGGCGCCCTCCCCCGCCCTGCTCCCGCGCACCCGCCACCGGCTCGGACCCGAGCCGGCCTGGAGCGAGCATGCCCTGGTGCCGGGCTGCAGGCTCGTCCTGCGCGGACAGCTCCACGTCGCGGCGCCCACGACTCGCGGGGCGCTCGCCCGCATCGTTTATCGGGACCACCAGGGCGCGGTCCTGCCACCACCCTATCCGGGCACGATCTCGGTGCCGGGGCTGGACGCGCTCATCGACCTGCCCGCCCAGCAGCAGACGCGGCGCTTCACCCTCGAACTCGAGCCGCCGCAGGACGCGGCCCGGGTGGCGGTCGGCTTCGCGACCTGGACGGCGGACGGCCGGGAATCGAAGCCTTCGGAAGCGGAACTCTTGAGTCCGCCCGAAATCGCCCTCGAGGACCGGATGCGGCTCCAGAGCCTGTGCGGCGACGACCTCCTCGAGGCCGCGGACTTCCTCGCTCGCCTCGGCGAGCGCCTCGGGCTGGCCGGCGGCACCTTCGTGGGCTGGTGCCCGCAGCCCGAGGCCGTCGCGGCGATTCCGGCGGTCCTGGCGCGGGCCCGGGCCATCCAGCGGGGGGACGGCCCCCCGGCGGCGGGCATCGACCGGACCCTGCGCCTCGGCCCGGCCCCGGCCTGGACCCTGCCGGACGCCCCGGACTGGACCGAGGACCCGTTCCGCTCGGTGCCCTGGCGGCTCGAATACCAATCGCTCGCCTGGCTGGGCGCCCTGGCGGAAGCACCGGGCGGGGCCCCCGCCGCCGTGAGCCTCGCCCTGTCCTGGTCGCGGGGGAATCCCTGGGGCGCCCCGGCGGACGGCCTCGCCCTGCATCCGGCGGCACTCGCGGCGCGCGCCGAGACTCTCGTGCGGCTGCTGGTCCGGGTGGGCAGGCCCGGCGGACCGGCTTCCCTGACGCTCACCGGCGAGGCGGTCCGCCACGGCTTCGCCCTCGCGGAGATCGTCGGGCAGAACACCTTCGGGCGCTCGATCCATCAAATCCAGGCGGCGGCCAGCCTGATGTGCGTGGCCCGCGCCCTGCCGCTGCTGCCGCTCTCGCCGCACTGGTCGTGCCTGGCGACGGGCGCCCTTGAGGCCGGCATCGCGGCCCTCGTCGACGAGGCCGGGCGGTTCTCGGACCCGTCCCTGCACCAGCGCCTCGAACTCCTGACGCTGCTGCGCGCCCTCGACGTCGGCCTCACCGGGGACGACACCCGGGATGGCCTGCGATCCAGCCTTGCGCGGATCCTGGCAGCGGCACTCCCGGCCGTCGCGGGCATGCTGGACCCCGGCGGCCGGCTGCCGCCCTTCGGCGACACGCCCCAGGGCCAGGATGCGGCCGGCTGGATCGGCCGCCTCGGCACGGGCGCCGGCCGGGCCCTGGTGATCGAGCGCCGATCGGACCGGGCCCGGCTCCGGCATGCGCATCCGGACCGGCACGACGCGCCGGCGGGTCCCCCTACCGGGCGGGTCGACCCGGCATCCGGCATGGTCGCCCTGCGGCACGACGGGCCGGGGCGTGGCTGGGGCCATTTCGCCTGCACCTTCGCGAGCCAGGGCGCCGGCCACCGCGATGGCGGCTCCTTCGTCTATGCCTGCGACGGCGTGCGCTGGATCGTAGAGGCGGGCGGCTCGAGCCTGGTCGAGACCGGGGCGGCGCGCCACCACGTCCTCTCGGAGGCGGGCCACAACGTGGCGGTGCCGGAGGGGCGCGCGGCCAGCGCCGGCCTCGCCCGCTACCTCGGGGCGGAGCGCCTGGAGGGGGCCACGCTGCACCGGCTCGCCACGCAGGTGCACGGGCCGGATCTCGCGCATCGCCGGGTCTTCCTCGTGCTCGACGACCTCTCGGGCCTCGTCGTCCTCGATCGCTTCGCGGTGGAGGCGGGCCCGGTCGCCTTCGAGGGAATCGTCCACCTCGCGCCCGAGATCCTGGTGGGCCTCGCCGGCCCGCGCCGGGCGATGGCGCAGGCGGGCCGGGCCCGTCTCGCGCTCTCGGCGCTGGTGCTCGACGGACGCGGTGCAGGCCTGACGATCCATAACGGCTGCAACGCGCATCCGGGCGCCCTGCGCGGCTTCATCGCGGCGGCGTCGGGCGGCCTCCAGCCTACGAGTGCGCTGCGCTACGCCGTCGCCGGAACGGGGGTGGCCTGCGGCGGCCTCGCTCTCGCGGCGGATGCCGAGGCCGACCGGCGGCTGACGGCGCTCCTGGCGGGGGATGCGGTCGCGCGCGCCCTGGCGGAGGCGTGAGCGCCCTTCGCCGAGGCGGCCACCGACGCGGCGAGGATCAGGATGCGGGACACGGACCCCGAGCGGCGTCGCGCCCCGTGACGGGGCTCAGGATCGAACTTCGCGCTTGGCGACGAAGTTGAACTCCTCGACCAGCACGTCCTTCACCACGTCCGAGCCCAGGCGGACATTGACCTGTTTGCGGATCTCGGCGAGGCGCTGGGTGACGTTGTAGCGGGACAGGCGTTTGAAATCGATCGCCGGGTCCGTGTAGATCTGCCGAAAGGTTTCGTCGACCACGAAAGCGTTGGGCGGCACCGAGAGCGTGTGCATCAGCCGCGCATCGGCGGTGAAGATCAGCACGGCTACGATGTAACCCTGCACCTTGCCGTCGACCACCATCGGAACGTTGATGGGTGGCAGCTTCTGGTACTGCAGGCCTTCAAGGTAGGGTTCGGCCTTCTTGGCGAACAGCCCCTCCCCCCAGGTCACCGCCCCGTAACAGGACAGGATGGTGAGGCCGCAGATCCAGAGGCCGGTGACGAGGATGCGCATGGCTGGCGTTCGATCTCAGCGCCGGACGTGACCGGAATAGGTGCCGTCGGATTCCGCGTCGCGCAGGGAATCCGCGACGATGCCGGAGATCTCCTCAACGGCGCGCAGATGCAGGCCGACGGTGGCCTGGTTGCGCTCCAGCACACCGCGCAGGCGCAGGAGCTGGTCGATCACGGGGGCGTCGAGCTGGTCGGGATCGAGGCCCCGCGTCAGGCGGGTGAGCTCGAGCAGGCTCTGGCTTTTCCGCCGGTTCACAGCCTCCTGGTCGATCGGGCGGTGGGCCATCAGCGCCTCGGTCTCCGCCGCCACCGTGTCTTCGAGCCGCTTCAGGGATGCGATCAGCATGGGGCGCCTTCAGATGTCCGAGGTCTTGGAGGCCGGTGCGGGGGCGGGCGTGTTCAGGGGGCGGGCCGCCTCCAGCAGCCGGGCGATGCCGAGGCCGCCCGCCTTGGCGACCTGGGTGCCGACCTGATCGGCCAGCATCGATTTCCAGATGCCCCCGGCATTGCCCTTGCCGAACACCGCGTTGGACTTGGCCGGCATCATCGTCTCGACGAACTGGCGCAGGACGAAGGCCTCGAACTGCTTGTAGGGATCGCCCGCCTTGCCGGCGCCGGAGACCGCGTTGTCGGTCTGGAGCGCCGTGAGGGTGCCGCGGGCATCGAGCGGCATGTGCACGGAGGTGCCGGCCATGCGGTATGCGTCGCCGAAGGCCGCCGGGTCGGTCCCGGGCGCCGACAGCTTGGCGGTGGCTTCCTGCACGCGGCCCGGATCGGCGGCGCGGGCGACATCGAGGACGATGTCGGTGGGGGGCGAGATGCTCATGCGGGTCGTCTCTTGCGGGTCGTCTCTTGCGGGTCGTCTCGTGCAGATCTTCTGTTGGCGGACGCCGCGATTCGGATTCGAGAGCGCCGATGGTCGACAGGGATAGGCGCCGTGGCTTTCGGCAGGCTTGCGCCGGCATCCAGCGCAACCCGTCAGTCCCGCGGCGTCCCGGCCCGCGCGACCATCAGGTCGAGCTGTTCCAGCATATCGGCCTGCTCGCGCTCGTGGGCGCGCAGCCGGACGAGGCTCTCGGTCTGGCGCTCGGCCCGCTTCTCGGCCAGGCCCCGGGCGCGGACGGTCTCGGACTGCTGGGCGGCGGTGGCGGCGAGATCCGTCGCCTCGCCGGCGAGCGCCCGCAGACGGCGCGCCGCGGCATCGAGGAAGAGGCCGTGCATGGTCTCGCCGGCCAGCGTGGCCAGCATGGCGGCCCGGTCGGCCTCCACCTTGGCGGCCTTGCCCCGGGTCTCGGCGAGGTCGCGCTCGGCGATGCCTCGCATCTGTTCCTGGACCTTGAGGAGGCGCTGGGCACGGATCAGCCGGAGGCGCGTGGTCATCGGCTCAGCCCCGGCGCAGGTAGTCGAAGTAACCCATCACGAACTGCATCATGAACTCGTTGGTGATGGCGTAGAGCAGCAGCAGGCCCCCGGCCATGATGAACGGCGTGGCGATGAAGTAGACCGGGATCTGCGGAACGAGCTTGTTGATGAAACCGGCCGCGAGGTTCACCGCGACCGCGTAGATGAGGAAGGGCGAGGTGATGCGCAGTCCCAGCACGAAGGCGGTCGTGACCTGATCGACGATGCGCACCAGGGCGGCCTGCGAGCCGATGCCCTCGCCGGGGGGGATGCGGCTGTAGGAATCGATCAGCCCCCGGAACAGCTCCCAGTGCAGGTCGGCGGCGAACAGCAGGGCGGCGGCCGCCATCATGATCATCGCCTCGACGGCCGGCACCGGGTCCATGCCCTCGGCCACCGAGCCCGGCATTCCGCCGAAGCCCACCATGGTGACGGCGGCGTTCACCACCGTTTCCAGAACCACGTAGAAGATCCGCCCGAGGAAGCCGAGGACGAGGCCCGTCAGGCTCTCGGTGACGATCCAGGCGAGGGTCGCGCCGGGGTCCTGGGCCGAGAGCTTGCCCTGGAACAGAGGCAGCAGCAGGGGGCTGAGAGCCAGCGAGACCGCCAGCGAGATGAGGAGGCGGACCTGGGCCGGCACGCGGGGGCTGGAGAAGCCCGGAACGATGAGGAGGCAGGCACCGACGCGGCAGAAGATCAGGAAGACGCCGAGGAAGCTTTCCGGACCCAGGAGACCCGAGGCGACCAGCGCGGTCACGAGATCGTCCCGAGGGAGCGGATCTCGACCCCGCGGGCGATCTCGAGGTGCGAGAGCACGGCCAGCGTCGGGTAGAGCCGCTCGATGATCATGCGCACGTAGGGGCGGGCATCCGGCGCGGTGACGAGGGCGAAGCTGCGGGTCTCGCGCATCTGCTTGCGGATGGCCTCCGAGGCCTCGGTGCCGAACTGCTCCACGAGGCGCGGGTCGATGTCGAACTCGATGACCTCGCCCTTGCCGTCGCGCTTCAGGCTCTGGTGGAAGGAGAGGTCCCAGGCGCTTCCCAAGCGCAGCACCGCGAGCACGCCGTTCTCGGCCAGATCCCCGCAGATCTGCTGGGCGATGCGCATGCGGACATGCTCGGCGATCTGCTCGGCCCGGCGTGCATGCGGCGTGATCTCGGCCACCGCCTCCAGGATGAGGTGCAGGTTGCGGATCGAGACCCGCTCGGAGAGCAGGAGCTTGAGGACCGCCTGGAGGCCCGAATAGGAAATCTGCGACGGGCAGATCTCGTCGAGCAGGCGCTTGTACTCCGGGTCGAGGCGGTCGAGCAGGTTACGCATGTCCTTGTAGGACAGCAGCGTCGGCAGGTTGTTGCGGATGACCTCCGAGAGGTGGGTCAGCAGCACGGAGGAGCCGTCGATGGGCTCGAAGCCGCCGCGCCGCACCTCGCCCGCATAGGCGTCGAGCACCCAGCGCGCCTTCATGCCGAAGGCGGGCTCGCGGACCTCGTCGCTCGGCACGTCCGGCACCGGGCCGTCGCCCACCACCACGAGGAGTTCGCCTGGCCGCAATTCCTGGGTCGCCACAACGGTACCGTGGATGAGGATCTGGTAGCATTTCGGCGGCACGGCGAGGCTGTCGGTCAGCTTGATGTCCGGCACCACGAAGCCGTACTGGCGCGCGAACTTGCGGCGCATCTTGGCGACCCGGTGCGACAGCTCGGATTGCGTGCCCTGGAGCTGCGCCGAGACCTGGCGCCCGAGGCAGAGTTCGATCTCCGGCGTCTTGAGCGACTCCTTGACGGATTCGCGCACCGCGACCTGCTTCTTCTCCTCGTCGGCCACCGCCTTGGCGTCGACGATGGCCTTCTGCGCCGCGATCTTCTTCGGGATCGCGTAGGCGGTGAAGGCCATCAGCCCGGAGAGCACCATGAAGGGCACGAAGGGCAGGCCCGGCACCAGGGCGAACATGAACATGAGGGCCGCGGCCACCGACAGGGCGCGCGGATAGGCGCCGAGCTGGCCCATCACCGCCTGCTCGGCGGTGCCGCGCGTACCGCCCTTCGAGACGAGGAGGCCGGCGGCCAGCGAGACGATCAGGGCCGGGATCTGCGAGACGAGACCGTCGCCGACGGAGAGCTTCGTGAACACCTCCGCCGCCTGGCCGAGCGGCATGCCGTGGCGGGTGGTGCCGATGATGATGCCGCCGAACACGTTGACGGCGATGGTGATCAGCGAAGCGATGGCCTCGCCGCGCACGAACTTCGAGGCGCCGTCCATGGAGCCGAAGAAGGCGCTCTCCTCCTCCAGTTCGCGGCGGCGGGATTGCGCCTCCTTGTCGTCGATCAGCCCGGCATTGAGATCGGCGTCGATCGCCATCTGCTTGCCGGGGATCGCGTCGAGGGTGAAGCGCGCGCCGACCTCGGCGATGCGGGTGGCGCCCTTGGTGATGACGAGGAAGTTCACCGTGATCAGGATCAGGAAGACCACGATCCCGATGACGAAATCGCCGCTCATCACGAATTGCGAGAAGCCCTGGATGACGTGGCCGGCCGCCGAGACGCCGTGCTGACCGTTGGCCAGGATCAGCCGGGTGGTGGCGATGCCGAGCGCCAGGCGCAGCAGGGTCGCGATGAGGAGGACGGTGGGAAAGGCCGAGAATTCGAGCGGCTTCTTGATCCAGAGCGCCACCATCAGGATCAGCACCGACAGGGCGATCGAGAAGGCGAGCCCGATGTCGAGCAGGATCGCCGGCACCGGCAGGAACAGGATCGCCAGGATGGCGACGATGCCCGCCGCGAACCCGATGTCCCGCTGGGACCGGCGCTCTCCCGCGATCGCTTCGCTTGCCGCCATGGCGGATGCTCAACCCCCGTGTCTGGAACGGGGGCTTGTCGCGCCCCAAGCTTGCGCGAGGGTCGCCTGCCCGGCCGGCGGCGGGGGCCCCGCCGACCGCCGCGCCACGGGATTGGCCGCATCCGGCCGGCGAATGGGACGCTCGGACAAGCCGAATGGACCCTTGGGCATTGCCATGACCTTGTCGGTGTCTGACGCAATCTTTAGGAAATACGACCACACGCGCCGATGTAAAAACACAATGACGATTTCGATGCAGGGTCCGATGTTCGAATTTCGCCTTCAGATCCGCTCGGCCCATGCCATGATCTGGCAGGCGCCGGAAGCACTCGAGACCTCGTTGCTTGCAGAAGCCATGCAAATTGCAGATCGGCTCGCCAAAGCCTGCCGCCGCACCGCGGCCTCAAGCTGTAACGCGACGCGAAGCTGGGTGGTCGAGATCTTCGACGAAACCAACGGAATTTCTTATCAGGCCCCCGTCTGCGGCGCCTGACCTGTGGCCTTCGGAGGTCGAAGCGCGTGAAATGCTCGACTTCATGCGTCGGGAAGCGTCACTTGGGCGTTAAAAGATGATTCCGTCATTCTGATTCGAAAGCACCTGCCGACCCATGCTTCTCCTTCGCTCCACCGTCCTCGTCCTCGGCGTCGTCCTCGTGCCCGCTGCGGCGGCAGCCCAGCCGACCCCGATGCGCGAACTCCTCAAGCTGTCCTGCACCGGCGATTACCTGGAGCATTGCAGCATGCATGCGCCGGGCGGCCCGGAGGTGGAGGCCTGCTTCCGGCAGAACATCCGCAAGCTCTCGCGCCCCTGCGCCCAGGCGATCAACGCCTATCAGCGCGAGAAGAAGCGGAACCGGCAGGTCTCGGGCACACATTGAACTCACGCGCCGCACCGCATCGGGGACTCGTCAGCTCGCCCGTGCTGTGAAACGCTGCCGCTCGCGCCGGCTCGGGGTTTCGGCGCCGGGAGGCTCGAGGGCGTGGCCGTGCAGGGTCGAAGCGAGGCGGGCATCGAACCGGTGCGCATGCGCGACGCGGGGGAAACGGCCCTGGTGGTCGAGTTCGGAGCCAGGGTCGATCCGGACCTGAACGCGCGCGTGCTGGCCCTCGACGCCGCCCTCGCGGAGGCGGCCGTTCCGGGCCTGCGCGAAACGGTGCCGACCTACCGCTCCCTGATGATCCACTACGATCCCCTGGTGCTCGACCGGGCCGATCTCTGTCGCCTCGTCGAGGCGGGCATCGCCGGGCCTCGCCCCCGGGCGGGAAGCGGGCGCCGCTGGACCCTGCCCTGCTGCTACGACCCGGATCTTGCCGAGGACATCGGGGCGGTGGCCGACTGGGCCGGCCTGTCCCCGGCGGAGATCGCGGACCTGCACGCGCAAGCGGAGTACCGGGTCTACATGTACGGCTTCGCACCGGGCTTCGCCTATCTGGGCGGCCTGCCGGATGCGCTCGCCATCGGCCGGCGCGCCTCGCCGCGCCCGCCCCACCCGGCCAACGCGATCCTGATCGGCGGCGGACTGGCGGCGGTCGCCACCGTGCCGATGCCCACGGGCTGGTACATGGTCGGGCGAACGCCCGAGCGGCTCTTCACGACGACGCGGACCGAGAATTTCCTCATCGAGCCCGGCGACGTCCTGCGCTTCGCGGCCATCGACGCGGCGACCTTCGCCGAACTCGACGCGCGGGCCGCACGCGGCGACATCATCGCCCGCCGGGAGGATTGATGGGCTGCCGGACCCGCATCCGCATCCTATCGGCCGGCGCCGGCAGCACCCTGCAGGATGGCGGCCGCCACGGCTACCTGCGCTACGGCATCACGCCGGCCGGCCCGATGGACCCCCTCGCGCTGGCCTGCGCGAACCGGGCGCTGGACAACCCGCCCGGCGCTACCGCCATCGAGGTTTCGCTGGGCGGAATGTCCCTGACGGTCGAGGGCGAACCGGTCGATGTGGCGCTGGCGGGGGGCGCACCCCGCATCGACCTCGACGGGCGCACCCTGCCCTGCCCCATCGGCCTGACCCTGCGCCCGGGCGAGCGCCTCGGCATCCGGGCTGGCGAGGCCGGCGTCTGGACCAGCCTCGCGGTGGCGGGCCAGATCGACGTGGCGCCGGTCCTCGGCTCCACCGCCACGCACACCCGGTCCCGTCTCGGCGGCCTCGACGGGCGCGGCCTCCGGGCCGGGGATGTCCTGCCGGTGCTGGAACCGCGCGCCGTCATCGGCGAGGCCGCGCAGCTCGACCTGCCCGTCCTCCATCGGCCGCCGGACACGATCCGGATCGTGCTCGGCCCCCAGGACGATCACTTCGCCGAGGGCGCCATCGCGGCCTTCCTGGCCGGCCCCTGGCGGGTGGGCGCGCGCGGCGACCGCATGGCCTGCTTCCTCGAAGGCCCGACCATCCAGGCCCGGACCCACGACATCGTCTCGGACGGGATCGCCATGGGGGCGATCCAGGTGCCGGGCTCGGGCCAGCCCCTCGTGCTGATGGCCGACCGCCAGCCCACCGGCGGCTACCCCAAGATCGCGACCGTGATCGGCGCCGATCTCGGCCGGCTCGCCCAGGCCCGGCCCGGGACGGTCCTGCGCTTCGCCGCGGTCGAGCTGGCCGAGGCCGTGGCCGCGCGCCGGGCGGAAGTCGCCGCCCTGCTCCCGGCCGTGACGCGCCGGCCCGTCCTGCGCACGCGCTTCACCTCGGAATTCCTGCTCGGCACCAACCTCATCGACGGCGTCTTCGGGTAGGATCGCCGGGAGTCAAGGAGACGCGATGCCGACCATCGACCTGAACGCCGACCTCGGCGAAGGCTTCGGCGCCTATCGCTGCGGCGACGACGCGGCCATGCTCGCCATCGTCACCTCGGCCAACGTCGCCTGCGGGTTCCATGCGGGGGACCCCGAGATCATGGCCGAGACTTTCGCGCTGGCCCGGTCCCGCGGCGTCGCGGTCGGCGCGCATCCGGGCTACGCGGATCTGCCCGGGTTCGGGCGGCGGCCGATGCCGGTGACGGCGGCGGAGATCGAGCGGCAGGTCGCCTATCAGGTCGGTGCCGCGCAGGGTCTCGCCGCCCTGGCCGGGCACCGTCTCGGCTACGTCAAGGCGCACGGCGCGCTCGCCAACCGGGCGGCGGCGGAGCGCGATGCGGCCGATGCCGTCGCCCGCGCCGTCAGGGCCGTCGATCCCACGCTGGGGCTCCTCGCCATCGCCCGCACGCAGCAGGTCGCGGCGGGAGAGGCGGCGGGTCTCGCCGTCCACGCGGAGATCTTCGCCGATCGCGGCTACGACGAGAACGGTCAGCTGATCCCGCGCGGACAGGCGGGCGCGCTCGTCACGGAGCCGGAGGCGGCCGCCGAACGGGTGCTGGCGATGGTGCGCGCCGGCGCCATCGTGACGGCGGCGGGCACGCATCTGCCGACGCGCATCGATTCGGTCTGCGTGCACGGCGACAGCGCGCACGCCATCGCGATGGCCCGAACGGTGCGGGCGCGCCTCGAAGAAGCCGGGATCGCCTTGCGCGGATTCGCCCTCAGAACCCCGTGACGATGCGCCCGTAGGTGGCCTCGGCGAAGGTGTAGATCTGCGCCCCGATGAACGAGCTGGTAACGAGCAGCACCAGCAGGATGACCACGATCTTGGGCACGAAGGTGAGCGTCACCTCCTGGATCTGGGTCAACGCCTGGAGCAGCGCCACCGCGATGCCGACCAGCATGGCGGCACCGATGGCGGGGCCAGCGGCGACGATCACGGTCCAGATCGCGGCGCGCACGAGTTCGAGGGCGTCGACCTCGTTCATCCGGGGCGGCCTTGTCCTGAGGGTCTGGGATCGCGGGTCTAACCCGGCCGGCCTGTCACTGCGACAGCGAAATGCCTTCGGTGAGCAGCACGTCCGCGCCGGAGGTGAGGCGGGCGAGCGCGCCCTCGCTGGTGATCTTCACGGATTGGACCTCACCGGTGACGGTGCCGTCGGCGGAGGTGACGGTGCGGCCGATGATCTGGTCGGCCTGGGAGAGGAAGCTCGAGGAGAGCAGCGAATCGAGCTTGGCGTTCGTCTTGGTCGCCTGCTCCACCTGCGAGAAGGTCGCGAGCTCGCTCACGTAGGCCGTGGAATCCATCGGCTTCGTCGGATCCTGGTTCTTCAGCTGCGTCATCAGCAGGGTGAGGAAGGTGTCCGCGTTCAACTTGGCGGCCACGCCCGTCGCGGACTTGGTCGCGGCGGCGGTGCTGGCCGTCTGGGATGTGGCCGTGCTGGTGACACTGGCGACGCTCATCGCGGGCTTCCTCGTGTGGCGGCCCTCGGGCCTGGAATGGACTCTCGGACCGCCCATAGACCCGTGGGCGGGAAGGCGACCCTCAGGCCGGAGGTGACGGGGCCTGCGGACCGGCCGCCGGCGCCGCCTCGATCCCCGGCGACGCCGCCAGGAGGGCCGCCTCCGCCGGGTAGAGCCCGCGGATCAGCTTGAGAGCCTCGATGAGCCGGCCACCCTCGACGAGCGGGCCGGCGGCGGTGACACCCGCGCGGATGTCCGGATCCACCACGGCCGCCAGGATTCCGGCCTGAAGGGTGCGGAACAGCGCGCGCGCCCGCTCGGCGTTGCCGGGCTCGATCAGGATCGTCTGAGCCGCGAAGTAGAGCTGGCGCAGGGGCGTCGTCGCCGCCTCCGCCTGCAGCACGTGGGTCTCGAGGAGGAAGCTGGCGTCGTTCAGAAGCTCCAGCGAGACCTTCCGGTCGACCCGCAGGACCGCGCCGTTCATGTAGACGCGCTCGCCGGCGCGCAGCGAGAGGCGCAGGGGTCGGCTCACCGCAGGCCGTCCCGGATGGCGGTGTTCACCGTGATCAGGGCGGAGAGATCCCGCTGCGGCGTCGCGATCACGGCGTTGGCCTCGTGCATGCTCCACAGGCCGATCGAGACGAGGTCCGCGCGCAGGTCCGGCGGCAGGCCGTTCTCTTCGCTCTGGAGGTCGTCGATCAGCACGCCCCAGAGGCTCTGCAGGAAGCCCGCCGCCGTGGCGCGGTCGGTCTGCTCGGCATCGGGCCGGTCCGCCAGCCGGAGGAGGTCGAGGGCCCGGTCGAAGGCCACGCGCTCGCGCTCGCGCGCGATGGCGGGCGCCTCCTCCAGGATCTCGGCGTAGGAAAACTGGTACATGGGGTCCTGTCCCGTGTGTCCGGGGCCCGCCGCGCGCCGGGGCGCGGGTTCGAGCCGGAGATCCGAGGGGCCGGCGGAGGCGTCCGCCGGATGATGCGTGCGGCCGAGCCGCGTCAGATGTAGGCCACGAGGCTGAGCTGGCGCAGCTGCGCGGTGAGGGCGTAGGAGATCTGGACCTGGGTCGAGAGGCGGTCGACGCGGGTCTTGGCCTCGGCCGTGTCCACCCCCTCCATCTGCCCGATCTGGTTCGCGAACAGGCTCTTCTGCGCGTCCAACCGGGTATTGGCGGCGGTGATCGCCGCCTGCGAGCGGCCGAGATCCGCCTGCAGCGTGACCAGTCCCCCGCTCGCCTCGCTCAAACCCTTGGCGACCCTGTCGCCGAGGACGGCCTGGGCCGCCGCCGAGAGGTTCGTCGCCCCGAGATCCGAGGCCATCACGTAGGCCATGGCGAGCTTGCGGAAGGCCGGCGCGTTCGCGCTGGCCGAACTCTGCACCGTCTCGGTCAGGGAGATCTGGCTGGTGAGCGGAGCGGCGCCCGCACCGGACCAGTCGGCGGCCCAGGAGGCATCGTCGAACAGGTTCTGGAACGGTCCATCGAGGAAGGCCGAGAGGGCATCCGCCGTGATCGCGCCGGCGCCGGCGCTCTCCTGCGTCACCCCGAAGGCGGCCAGGAAGGCGGCGTCGACGGCCGCCTTGGCGGGTGAAGCCGGGCTTGCCGTGTAGGCCGTCATCGGCGCGCTCCCCGTGTTGGTGCCGCCGAACACGAACTGGCCGTCGACCGAGGTGTTGAGGAGGCTGGTGAGCCCGGCGAGCTGGTTCGCGGCCATCGCCTTCAGAGCGCCGGCCCGCTTGTCCTCCGGCAAGCCCGTGAAGGTCTTGAGCGCGGTGTCGGCGGTCTCCTGCATCTGTTTCAAGGCGGCCTGGCTGGTGCTCAGGCGAAGGGCGGTGCCGGCATTGCCGTCGCGCAGGGCCGAGAGCTCGGCCGATTTCTGGCGCAGGCCCACGGTGAACCCGGCGCGGCTGCCGAGCGCCAGCCCCACATCCGCGAAGCGCCCGGTCACGAGTTCCTCGTTGCCGCGCGCGATGTCAGCCTGCATGCGGGCGACCCCGGTGCGGGGCGCGCTCCAGAAGCTTAGGGTGGAGAGGGCGTTGGTCCGCATGGCGTCTATCGCACCGCATCCATCAGGGTTTTGAGGAGGTCGTTGATCACCGTCAGCAGCTTGGCCGAGGCGGTGTAGGACCGTTCGAGCTGGAGGGTCATGGCCGTCTCGTCGTCGGTGTTGACGCCCGTCGCGTTCGAGTAGGCGTCCGAGGCCCGCGCGAGGAGGGTCGACTGGTAGTCGGAGTTCGTAGTCGCGGCCTGACGCTTGGCCGAGAGCCATCCGGTCGAGGCGGTCGCGAAGTCCTGCAGGGAGCTGCGGGTGCCGAGGTCCGACGATGCGTCGAAGGGGCGGTCCGCCCCCAGGGCGGCGGCCAGGGCGCGCAGGCGGTCGGGGTAGGCCGCATTCGTCGCGGGGTTGGGGTTTGACCGGTAGGCGGTCCCGGCGATGCCGCCGTCGCGCAGGAGGCTGACGTTCCCGCCCTGCTGCGGATCGACGGCCGCGTTCACCCGGATCCGGGCGGCGAGCCCGAGCTGGTTGGCCGTGGTGCCGTTGGGGACGGGGCCGCCCGGACCGGCCGTGAACAGGCCCGCCGCCCGCACCGGGTTCCCGAGGGCATCGGTCCCGGTCTCCGCGAAGGCGTCGATCAGGCCGTTGGCGATGCCGTCGAGCTGAGCCTCGTAGCGGGTCGCGACGCCGTCACGCAGTTCGGCGAGGCCGGCGATACGCCCCGAATGCACCGGCATCGGCGAGGTCGCGCCGGTCACCGGCACCCCGTCCACGGTGACGGCCGCGCCGATGGTGCCGGCCGAGAAGGTGGTGGTGGGCGTGAAGGACACGCGGCGCGGGCTGCGTTCGAACAGCGGCACGCCGCTGTCGGTGTAGATGGCGACGTCGTTGCCCGCGCGGGTCACCGTGGTGATCCCGATCTCCTGCGACAGGCCCGCGAGGATGCGGTCGCGGTCGTCCAAGGCATCGGTGACGTCGGCGCCGGAGCCCGTGCCATTGGTGACGAGGCGGTTGGCGGCGTCGAACTGAGTCAGGAGGTCGTTGATCCGCGCCACCGAGTCGGCGAGGCCCGCATCGGCCTGGGCCCGGACGGACTGGACCGCCGTGGCGCCGGCGGCGAGGCTGGAGGCCAGATCGCGGGCCCGGTCCACGGCGGTGCGGGCGAGCGCCGCGTCGTCGGGCTTGTTGGCCGCCATCAGCAGGGCGGCGTTGAGGGCCCCGAGGCGGGCAGCCGGCGAGGTCCCGTCATCGGTGTCGCCGATGGTCCCCTTCAGGGTGGTGAGGCCGTCGAGCACCGCCTCGCTGGCCGCCACCGAGGAGGTCGCGGACAGCTTGCGGTCGAACAGCGCGCTGTCGGTGGCGCGCTGGATCGAGACGGCGCTGCCGCCGCTGGTCGCCACGAGGTTGGCGATCTTGCGGGTATAGAACGGGTCGCTGGCCCCGGCGGTGTTGCGGGCCGCGAGCGCGACCTGCGCGGAGGTCGCGATGAGGGACGATCGGGCGGAGTTGAGGGCGAGGGAGAGGCCCATCGGGTGTGTCCTGGGGAGCGAGCGTGCGAGCGGCGCGGCCCACCGCCCCTTGGGGCGACGGGCAAAGGTGCGGGCACCGCGCCTGCGCGCGGCCGCCCGGTCAGCGCTTGAGGTTCATCAGGGTATCGAGGAGCTCGTTGCCGGTCATGAAGACCTTCGAGTTCGCGGTGTAGACGGTCTGCGCCTCGATCATCGTGGTCAGCTCGGAGCTGACATCCACGTTGGAGGCTTCCAGGGCGCCGGCCTTCAGCGAGCCCAGGCTGCCGGTGCTGGCGAACCCGATCTGGATATCGCCGGACTCGTTGTTGGTGCGGAAGACGTTACCGGCCCGCGGCTCCAGGTTGTCGGGGCTCTTCACGTCGGCGAGCGGCACCTTGAAGGCGGCCAGGCGCGTCCCGTCCGCGTAGGTGGCGTAGACGGTCCCATCCCCGCTGAACTCGGTCCCGGTCACGGCCGAGGGGGCCTTGCCGTTGGCGGTTCCCTTCAGGTCGTAGCTACCGGCGAACTGCGTCGCGCCGCTGAGATCGAGGGCGAAGGTCTCGCCACCCGGAATGGTGAAGCTCGTCTTGGCCGCGGTGGCGGCGGCTCCGCTGAGCTTGCCGTCGGCGCCGAACGCGAGCGTCACGGCCGGGCTGGTGAGCTGGGTGCCGTCGGGCGCGAAGATGCTGGCGCTCCAGGTGTTCGCGGCCACCACCGGCGCGGTGGCGGAAGCCGGCACCTTGGCGAGATAGACGTCGAGGGTGACGCTCTTGCCGAGCTTGTCGAAGGTGACGATGGAGGACTTCTTCGAGTAGTTCGTCGGCGAGAGCGCGCCGGCGAGGTCCGCCGTATCCGCCGACAGGTTGCCCGAGATCGACCCGGCGGTGGAGGGCGTGGCGCGCATGCTGAGGCCGGAGGTGTTCACCGGCACCATGCCCTGGATGCCGTTGAGCGTCGGATTCGCCTCGCCGTCGAGGATGTTGAAGCCCATCAGGGTGAAGCCGCCCGAATTAACGAGGTTGCCCGTGGGGCCATCCACCACGAAGTTGCCGGCGCGGGTCAGGAGCGGCGCCTTGTTCTCGTCCTGCACGACGAAGAAGCCCTTGCCCTGGATGGCGAGGTCGGTCTTCGAGGTCGTCGAGCTGATCGAGCCGCCCTCGTTGATGGCGCGCCGGATCGTGGTCTCCACGGCACCGGAATTGTAGCTCGTGCCGGTGTTGTTCTCGATGAGCAGCGAGGAGAACTCGGCCGAGGTGCGCTTGTAGCCGGTGGTGCTCGAATTCTGCACGTTCTCCGCCACGGTGGAGATGCGGTTGGACTGCGCGTTCATGCCGGAGACGCCGGTGCGCAGGACACTGATGAGACTCATGACGTCACCTTCGAGGAATGGCGCGCGGCGCGGCGCGGGATCTTGACGAGCACTAAAGAAAGATAGGCTTGCGCGGGGCTTGGCCCGGCGCACCGGAGGGGTCGGAACCCGGATTCGGGAGGCGTTCGCATGGGTGCGCCTCAGGTCCGAAGGGATTGGGCGAGTTCCAGGAACGCGTCCCGGCTCGCCGCCATGCCGGGTTCCTGGCGCAGGGCCTCGTAGATGCGCGGCACCAGGAGGATGGCTTGGTCGAGCTCGGCATCCTCGCCGGCCCGGTAGCCGCCCATCAGGCGCAGGTCCCGGGTCTCCTCGAAGCGGGCCATCATGGCCTTGAGGCGGCGCACGAGTTCGCGCTGCTCGGGCGTCCAGACCTCGGTGGCGAGGCGCGAGATCGAGCCGAGGAGGTGCACCGCCGGGTAGCGGCCCTGCTCGGCGATGGCGCGGTCGAGGACCACGTGCCCGTCGAGGGTGCCGCGGATGGAATCGGCCACCGGATCGTTGTGATCGTCGCCGTCGACGAGCACCGAGAACACCCCCGTGATAGTGCCGCCCCCGTGGGGGCCGGTACCCGTGCCGTCGAGCCCCGGCCCGGCCCGCTCCAGCAGGCGCGGCAGGTCCGAGAACACGCTCGGGGGGTATCCCCGGGCCACCGCCGGCTCGCCGGCCGCCAGCGCCACGTCGCGGGCGGCATGGGCGTAGCGGGTCACGGAATCGACGATGAGGAGGACGGATTCCCCGGCATCCCGGAAGGATTCGGCGATCGCCATCGCCATCTTCGGTGCCTGGCGCCGCATCATCGGGCTCTCGTCGCCGGTGGAGACGACGACGACGGCGCGCGCCAGGTTGGGCGCCATCGCGCCCTCAAGAAACTCGCGGACCTCGCGCCCGCGCTCGCCCACCAGGGCCACCACGACGCTGTCGAAGCCGGTGGCGGCCGCCAGCATCGCCAGCAGGGTCGACTTGCCGACGCCGGAGCCCGCGAAGATGCCGATGCGTTGGCCGAGACAGAGCGGGGTGAACAGGTCGAGGGCGCGCACGCCGGTGCGCAGGGGCTTCGTCACCCGCGCGCGCTCCATGGCGGCGGGCGGCGCCGCATCGAGGGGCACGGCGCGCTGGCCCGGCACGAGGGCGCCCAGCCCGTCGATGGGACGCCCGAGGGCATCGATGACCCGGCCCTTCCAGCTCGGGTCCGGGCGCAGGGTCGGATCGCCGAGGCGATAGGCGCGGGTGCCGATCCCGGCCTCGATCCGGCTGTCGAACGGCTTCACGGTGACGCCGGCCGCATCCACGCGCACGACCTCGCCGATCTGCTCGCGGCCACCGCCCACGAAGCCCATGCGGTCGCCCAGGGTCATGAAGGGCGCGACGCCCGCGACGCGGGCCGCGCTGGCGGTGACTTCCTGGATCGGGCCGCCGATGCGCACCAGGGGCAGCGCCTCGCGGGCCGCCGCCAGGGCGGCGCCGAGGCGGTGGAGGGCGTCCGTCATCGCCTCAACCCTGCGGACTGAGGGAGCGGACCGCCCCGGTAAACGAGGTCTCGGTCTCGGAGACCAGCGACGCCGCGCTCTCGAAAGCGCGCTGGATGTTGATGAGCTTCGTCATCTCCATGACGGGATTGACGTTGGCGCCCTCGATGTAGCCCTGCACCATGCCGACGCGGGTGAAGTCCTGCACCGGGACGGCGGCCAGACTGCTGGTGACGCCGTTCGGCTCGGCGCGGGTGAGCGTGCTCTTGGGATCGAGGGCGAAGAGCCCGATGGAGCCGACCTGGTTGACGCCTTGCGCCACGCTGCCGTCGCGCCCGATCGTCGGAGGGCCGGCCTGGGGGTCGAGAAGGATCGGCGCACCGCCCGGATCGAGCATGGCTTGCCCGGTGATGCTGCGCAGCTGACCCAGCGCATCCATCTTCATTCGGCCGTCGCGGGTGTAGACGGGGCCGTTGGCCCCGCGCACGGCGAACCAAGCATCGCCCTGCACGGCGACGTCGAGGGGGGCGTCGGTCTTGATCGTCGGCCCCGCCCGCTGCGAGATGTAGGTGTCGCCGGACGAGGTGAAGGCGACGGCGCCCTTGCTGGCCTGGGCCAGGAGCGCGGTGAACTTCGTGTCCTCCGCCCGGTATCCGCTGGTGGAGAGGTTGGCGACGTTGTTGGCGACGGCGTTCAGGCGCTTTTCCATGGCGACCTGCGCCGAGAGCGCCACGTAGAGTGCGTTCTGCATCGCGTCAGGTCCCCGACCGGATGCGCTGCAGGCTCAGCAGCAGGCTCGCGTCGAGGCCCTGTGAGGAGGAATCCGCGAACAGGTTGAGGACCGGCGCCGAGGTGGCGTTGTTCTGCGCGTCCCAGATGGCGGTGAAGCGCTGCACGAAGCGCTCCAGCTTGTCCGGATCCTTGAAGCTCGCGAAGTCCACGCGGCTCTCGATGATCGCCGCCTGCCGCGCGATCCCGTCCGAGGAGGCGACGTCGGGCAGGCCCAGCACGGTCTTGACCACCTGTGACAGGGCCTGGTCGGCCAGCACCCCGTAGCCCGAGGACACGGTGGGCGCCTGCCGCGCGAAGTAGAGGGCGAGGCGCACGCCGGTATCGTCGCTGCCCGCGTCGGTCTCGAGGCTCTGGCGCAGGTAGGCGCTCGTGGTGTCTGTGGTGGCGGCGGCCAGGGTGGTGGTGCCGGCGCCGTAGGTCTTGAAATCGAAGGCCTTGGCGAAGGCGACGTAACGATCGTCGGCCAGGCGGTTGGCGAAAGCGGCCCGATCGCTCACGCCCTCGGTGAGGACCTTGCGCATGAAGGCCTTGGCGTAGGTCATGTCCTCCAGGCCGTAGGCCTTCATCGCGTAGGCGTAGAGGCGCCGGTCGCCGAGGAAGTCGTCGATGGATTTCACGTCGCCGATCTTGGCCTTGTAGTAGGCGGTCTCGCGCGCGACGTCGGGCTGGGCCGCCTTCCGGGCCAGGGAGGCCGTCATGTCCCGGGCGATCAGCCGGTAGCTCGTGAAGGTGCTCGTCATGGGCGGGAGCGTCCTGGCCGGGCACGGGTGCGCGGAAAATCTCGGAGCATCGGCCGCGCCCTCGGTAACGATGGCTGGCGCGCGCGCGCAGGTCTCGGCGCCACCAGCGCGGCGCTGGGCTTGCACTGCGAAGGCGCCCGGGCGAGGCGTTCCATCCGAGTCAAAGCGGGGTCGGCCCGATGATGGTCTCGGAGGTGATCACCACCCAGCCCGCCCCCGTGGCGCGGATGGACAGGATGCGCCCGGCCCCCGGCAGGACGGCGCCGGGCACCACCTGGCGCAGGCCCTCGGGTCCGTCCACGAAGGCGGTCCCGCCGCTGACGCGGCGCAGGACATAGCCGCGCGCGCCCGGCGCCGGCTCCGGGCGCTCCGGGGCCGCGCGCGCGCCATCGGGAAGCGAACCGGTGGTGGTCGGGTCGAGGTCGAGGGCCGCTTCGCGCACGGGAGCGGCGTTCCGCCTCCAGGCGAAACCGCCCCCGAGAGCCGGCAGGAAGGGCTGGACCGAGTAGGTGTTCGTGGCGCCCGTGATGGAGTAGGCGGCGAAGCTCCCCGAGACCAGCGCCAGCCCGACGCAAACGCCGACGGCCGCCCGCTCGAGAGTGGCGGCCCGGGCGCGCCGCAGCAGCTCGGCCCCCGTCGAAGGACGGACATGGCCGGGCCGCAGGGCGGGCGCCGTCGTTCGCGAGGGGAGGGATCGGTTCATGAGGGTCGCTGGAGGGTCGACGGCGTTCCGCGCAACACTCCGGCAATATGGTTAGCGAATGGTTAAGGTCCGTTCGATCGACAGTCCGGAGCCGCGCTGTTAAGTCCGTTTCGGCGTGTGGCACCGGACGGATCGACGATGGCGGATTGGCAGGAGGCGGTGTCCCGCGGGGATCGGCCCCTGCGCAGCCCGACGCCGAAGCGTCACCGCGTGATGCAGCAGGGGCGCATCGTCCTCGGACCCGAGAGCCTGCTCGCCTGCATCGTGCGCGACCTGTCACCCGTGGGCGCGAGCCTTCGCCTGCCGCGCCCGAGGCCGCTGCCACCGGAATTCGATCTCATCATCGCCGGCCACGAGATTCGCACCCTGTCCGTGCGCCTGCGCTGGCAGCGCGCCGACTTCGCGGGCGTGACGTTCCTGGCCCGGGACTGATCCGGTCGCATCCGGATACAGGCGGCCGCAGGCCGCCCTTAAGTTCCTGCTAAGTCGGGCCGTGCATAGTCGGTCCATCGGTGAGACGGCGACCCGAAAGGGTTGAACGCCTTCGAAGCCACCGCAGTGGATAGGTTTCGTGGACCTATAGACATGATGTCGTCCCACTGCTCCGGTGAAAACCCGGGATGTAGACAGCATTACGCAAAATAAATCCGATCCTCAGATCGGATTTGAGCGCTCTGCTGCGCGGTCATACACACGAATTCCTTGTAATTCCTGTCAACCGGACATCCTCGCAATGACCAGCCTGCTGACCAACAACGCCGCAATGACGGCGCTGACGACCCTCAAGAGCATCAACACCCAGCTCGACATGACGAGCAACCGGGTCTCGACCGGCCAGCGGGTCTCCAGCGCCGCCGACAACGCCGCCTATTGGTCGATCGCCACCACGGTGCGGACCGACAACGCCTCGCTCTCCGCCGTCAAGGATTCGCTGGGCCTCGGCTCCTCGGCCGTCGACACGACCTATAACGGCCTGAACAGCATCATCACCGATCTGCAGAACATGCGCGCCAAGCTGCAGACCGCCCTGCAGCCGGGCGTGGACCGTGCCAAGGTCCAGACCGAGATCACCGCCATCCAGAGCAAGATGAAGGCGACGGCGGATTCGTCGGTGTCGAGCGGCCAGAACTGGCTCTCGGTGGATTCCTCGGCCGCCAACACTGCCTACCAGGCGACGCAGAGCGTGATCGCGGGCTTCTCGCGCTCCACCGCCGGCGCGATCACCTACTCGCGGATCAACGTCGAGGTCTCCAACATCAAGCTCTATGACGTGAACGCCGCCAGCGCGAGCGTGCCCGCCACGGAGGCCCAGGTCGCCGGCTCGACCTCGCTGACCGGCACCTCGGCCTTCACGGCCGGCACCGCCGACTTCTCCGCCGCCAGCGCCAAGCAGGTGAACTTCACGATCAACCTGAACGGCAGCAAGACGCAGAACATCAAGCTCGACGCCACCACCCTCGGCGCGGCGGTCAAGGACCTCGCCAAGGTCACCACCGACGAGGTCCTGAGCGCGATCAACAACCAGATCGCGGCCTCCACCGGCGCCAACAGCGTCAAGGGCCTGGTCGCCGCCAGCCTCGACACGCAGGGCCGCATCGTCCTGAAGACCACCACGGCCGCCGCCGCCAGCACGATCAACGTCGACGTCGTCGCCGCGACGGGCGGCAATGCGCTGGTGGATATCGGCTTCGGCACCACCGCCGGCCTCGCCGTCGTAGCCGGCAAGGGCACGGATGCGGGCACGTCGAACGCCAAGGGCATCCTGGACACCGTGGACGGCACCACCAGCCAGTCGATCAACTCGATCAACATCTCGGCCCTCTCCGGCACCACCGGCGACGCCACCCTGGCAACCCTGATCTCGCAGGTGGACAAGGCCATCTCGAGCGTCACCAACGCGGGCACGAAGCTCGGCGCCAACAAGACCCAGATCGACGGCCAGAAGACCTTCGTCGACACCCTGATGAAGGCCAACGACCGGACCATCGGCATCCTGGTGGACGCCGACGTGGAGGAGGAGTCGACCAAGCTGAAGGCCCTCCAGACCCAGCAGCAGCTGGCCGTCCAGGCCCTCAGCATCGCCAACGGCGCCTCCGCGAACGTGCTCTCGCTGTTCCGTTAAGCCGAACGGCCGCCCCCGGAGGTTCCGGGGGCGGCGCGACGAGGAAAAGGCCACGCCCCCGCGAGGGAGCGTGGCCTTTTTCGCATTCCGGGTCGGACGGGAAAGGGGCGGATCAGCCGACGAAGGTGTAGCCGGCCAGGCGCTTGGCCTCGATCGGATCGTAGCCGAGGCGCAGGCGCAGCTTCTTGCGCAGCTTGCTGATGTGGCCCTCGACCACGCTCTCCTCGACGTCGCTGCCGTGCTCCGCATAGACCGCGTTGAAGATCTGTGCGCGGCTGAGGGGACGCCCGCGATGGCTGGCGAAGAACTCCAGGATGTGGCGCTCGCGACGCGGCAGGTTCAGGCTGACCCCGTCGATCTCGGGGTCGCGTCCGTCCGCGAAGACCTTGAGGCGACCATTGCGGTCCTGGGCGGCCGGGGCCTGGGCCTCGCCGCGTATGCCGCGCCGGCGGATCGCCTCGGCCCGGGCCAGGATCTCGCGGACATGGACCGGACGGCGCACCACGTCGTCGATGCCGGCGGTGAATAGGTCGAGGGTCTGCTCCAGGGAGCGGGTCTCGTTGAGGGCGATGATGGGCGCCTGGGACAGGCTGCGGATCGCGGCGGTGCGGCCGGCACGGTCGTCGCACTCGCCGAGAACGATGCCCTGGACCGTATCGGTCGGGTGGCCGGCGAGCCAGGCCAGGAATTCCTCGGCTCTCAGGCTTCGCGCGGGAACGTCCTGCGCTCCGAAACCCGCCAGGTATTCGGCGGCAACTGACTGCCTTTCATCGACAACGATATACATTCCAGCGCCCCGCCGAAAACGAACGTTATCGCAACCCCGTCGGACCATCACCTTGAACGCGGAGCGACTTCGTTGTCCGCCCTTGGCATCCAGGTTTTTACTTGATGATGACTTCGCGGCGCCGCCCCTTTTAGGGGTCTGATCACCGCCGTCCGCCGATTTGCGTTGACAACCTTTCTTTAACGAAATGGTTAATTTTGCATTAAGTGATCGGGTATCCTGTGATCCCAGGTCGGCCCGAAGGGCATCCGGACTGCCGAATCTTCCCGAGGGCACGGCTCTGTGGCAGACGCGTCACGGTATCGACCCCGGCACCTGGCGCGGTCTCAGGCGCCCGCAGGTCGCGATCCGCCGGGCTTCAAAGTCTCGGCGAGGAGTTCGACCTGGCCGACGAGACGGCGAAGACCGTCGCTGCGGGGTGCGTCAGGCATCCCCCGCGGCGTTCCCTCGCCGCCGAGGCTCGCCAGGGTGGCGGCGATCCAGTCGCTCCAGGCGGCCAGGGCTTCCGGCTCCGCCGTCTCGGCGGAATAGCGCAGGGCCGTGAGCCGGGCCGAAATCCGCCGCAGGGTGGCGTCGGCGACCATCGCCATCTCCACCTGAGGGTGACGTCCCGCGCGGGGCTGCTGCAGGGCGCGAGCCAGGGCCGCCTCGAGGTCGTTCAGGGCGAGTCCGGCAGCGCGGGCGGCCTGGGCGCGGGCCCCCGAGGCTTCGGCTTCGGCCCCCGTGCCGAGCACCGCACGGGCGAAGGCGGCATGCGCCCGCACGGCCTTGCGCAGTTCGAGTCGGACCTGGTCGGGCTCCCAGATCGGCCAGAGCACGAGGGCGCTGCCCACCGCGATGAGGCCACCGAGGAGGGTGAGGAGAGCCCGCATGCCCGCCACCTCCCAGGACCCGTGGCCGGGTTCCACCACCTCGACGAGGAGCACCACGAGGGGGGTCAGGCAAGCGATGAAGACGCCGTAGCTGACCTGACGCGCGGCAAAGCCGATGATGCTTAACGGAAAAACCAGGGCCGCCAGGGCCAGGGGCGAAGTGGCGAAGCTTGCCAGAACGGCGCCGATCAGACCGCCGAGCACCGTGCCGCCGATCCGCTCCAGGGCGCGCTGCCACGTGGCGGCGTAGAAGGGCTGCATCGTCAGCACCACCGTCATGGTGAGCCAGTGGGCGAAGGGGCCCGCCCAGACCAGGGTGGCCCAGAGGGCGGGGGCCGCGACCACGGTCGCCCGCACGGCGTGGCGCAGGTTGGCGGATGCGAAGGTGAAATTGGTGCCGAGCGGCCCGAGGAGCCGGGTCCCGAGGGGCAGGCTTGCCCGGCCGAGCAGGGCGCCGCCGGGCCAGTAGCCGTCCGGTGTCGAGAGCTTGGCGCCGATGCGGACGCGGTCGAGGATGCGGGTGGCGAGATCGTGCAGCCCGCGGTCATGGGCGAGGCGGCGGGTGCCCCGGTCGATCGCCCGCTCCAGGCGAGCGAGGTCGATGGCGCTGTCGTCGCGGATGGCCCGGGCGATGACGCCCAGCAGCGGCCGGAGCCGGCGCAGGAAGCGGCGCGCCATCCGGCGCCGGCGCGGGTCGGGCTCGCCCTCGACGAGATCCGACAGGGCGATGAGGGCGGCGAAGATCTGCTCCGCCGCCTCCAGGCGGATCAGGGCCTGGGCGGTGCGGTCGGAGATGCGCTCGCGGCTGCGGGCGAGGTCGACGATGACGGTCCGCGCCTGCTCGATCGCCTCGCGCACGCCCCGGCGGTGGGCGCGGGCGTGCCGGTCGAAGGCCTGGCGCTCGAAGGTCTGGCGATCGAAGATCTGGCGGGCGCCCCCTCCGGCGTTCCGCGTCTCGGGCTTCTCCGGCCAGGCCAGGGAGGCGAGGTCCTCGAGGTCGTCGCAGAGGCGGGTCAGGCGGCGCCAGACCTCGGCCACCGCGCGGTGCGTCGGGCGATAGGGATGGAGGCGCCAGAGCAGCAGCGCCAGCAGCGTCGCCCACAATCCACCGGCGGCGAAGACCAGCCCGGCCACCAGGGCCTGATCGGGCGTGAGCGGCCGGTCGAGGGCAAAGCACAGGACGAGGACGAGGACATTGCCGGCGGCCTGCGCCTGCACGCCCCAGACCCGCGCATAGGTGCAGCCGAAGATGACGATCCCGGCGAGCGGCACCACGGGGACCGGCCCGAGGGGCTGCATCAGGCCGAACAGCCCCCAGATCACGCCCCCCAGCAGCGAGAAGACCGTGAGCACGAGGAGGCGCGAGCGCATCGGCCCGCCCGCATCGGCGAAGCACGCGAGGTTCGCGGCGAGCGCCACGGTGAGCAGCGGCGGCCAGGGCAGCCATTCGTGCAGCAGGATGACGAGGCCGAAGGCCAGCGCCGCCCGCACCCCGTCGACGAGGCTGAGGCCGCGCGGATCGAGGCCGATCGGCAGGCGCGTGAGGTCCTGCCCCGGATTGGCCAGGGTGCCGCGGCCGCGCAGGAACGCCGCGGCGCGCGCCCTTCGGCGCGGGCCGGTCGCGGGGTGGGATTTGCCGGAGATGGGTGGGGTCGCGGGCACGCGCAGGCTCCACGGAACGTCAGGTCCCGTCCGCACGGGCGGCGGGCCCCCTTCCGCGGGACCGATCTGTAGGACCGTTGCGGGCGCACCGGAACCACCGCACCGGCACGGGAGCCCTGCATCCGGCGGCCGTCCGCGCCCGGGGGCGCGTCAGCCCCAGCAGCGGATCAGACCTTGCCGTCGGTCAGGACTTGCCCCCGATCAGAACTTGCCGCCGAGGCCGACGCCGCCGCCCTGGCTCATCTGGGGCCCGAGGCCGCCGGAGCTCGAACGGCTCGTGGTCTCGCCCTCGATGTCCTCCCGGCGGATGCGCCGCTCCTCGTTCGCCGCCGCGCGGGTCTGGCCGCCGGCACTGCTGGGCAGATTCAGGCGGCGGGTCGGCGTGGTCTGGGCCTCGCCGCCATCCGCATCGGCACGGGCACCGCGCCGGGGCGCCTGGGCGGTGCCGCGCATCGAGGGCGGCGGTCCGACCTCCGTCTCGGGCATCACGCCACCGCCGCCGCCGAAGGCCTGGCAGCCCCCGAGGGCGGCGGCAACGAGCGCCGCGGCGCAGACTTTGGACGGAAGCGACATCGGATCTGGTCCTCAAGCAAGACAATAGTGCCCCCGGGGGCACCCTACGCATCATTCTGCCTCTCTACGACGCGGTTTGGGCGAAAACCAGACGGGCCACCGCGCACCGGACATTGCGGCCCCGCTTCGACTGGTGCCAGAGTGGCGCCGGTGGAGCGGAGCCGGCCCGGCGGCGGTCCGTTTCTTGCCCGGCGCGCGGGCATTCCCGATTTTTCGGGAACCGGGCGCCGCGACGATCCACACCGTATCCGCTCATCCACAACTTCGCCTTGGTCCCCGCGCAATGAGGCCGGCGCCGCCCTCGGGTGGAACCCGACGCTCAAGCCACGATTGTGCGAGACCGGGCCGACGCATACCTCGGGGAACGCGCGTGTTCAGAACTGTCCGGATGATCGCCACCGCGACGATCACCCTGTGGGCCGCAGCTGCGGCCGCCCAAAGCCCGGCAACGCCCGGGAAGGAACCGGTCTCTGCCGGGGGCGACGTCACGACGGGTTCGCCCGGCACGCCTCCGCCCCCCGCCGCGCCGCCGCAACCCGCGCACGCGGCACCGGCACCGGCACCGGCACAGCCAGCATCGGCGCAGCCGGCCGCTCCGCCCGCATCCGCGCCCCCGGCGGGCGCCACGGGCACGCCCGCCACCGTGCTCGACACGCAGGATTACGACGGCGTGCTCGGCAAGGCCGTGCGCAGCTCCACCGGCGAGGATATGGGCCGGATCATCGACATCATCCTCGACAAGGACGGCCGTCCGCGCGCCGCCATCATCGATTTCGGCGGCTTCCTCGGCGTGGGCTCGCGCAAGATCGCGGTGGACTGGCGGGCGATGCGCTTCACCTCGGACGGCAAGCCGAGCCGGCTGGTGCTGCAGCTCAGCCGCAACCAGGTCCGCGTCTCCCCCGAGTACAAGCCCGGTGAACCCATCGTGGTCCTCGGCCCCGCGAGCCCGGCGACGCCCGCCGAGGGCGAGCAGGCCGCCGCCCCCGTCCAGGGGCCGCCCGCGCCTGCACCCTCTTCCGCGCCTGCACCCGCTTCGCAGCCTGCCCCGGCTTCCGCGCCCGCCGCCGTGACGATGCCGACCCCGGGCGCCGCCTCGGCCCCGACCACCCCCGAGAAGGCGCCGGACAAGCCGGCCGAGAAGTCGCCGGATCGATGACGGCTCCGCGTCCGAAGAACCGCCGGGCCCTCAAGCCCCGCGAGACGCCGCGTCCGGATTTCCGGCCGCGTCCGCTCCCCCGTCGCGACGCCCTCACGGACGACGCCCCGGCCGCGACGGCAGTGGAGGCTCCGGGCGACATGAAGGTGATTTCTCGGGCGAGTACCCGCGGCCTCGATGGCTTCGCGTTCTTCGTGGCCAACCTGCAGACCGGCTTCGGGCCGTTCCTGGCGGTCTACTTCACCCAGGCCAAGTGGACGCAGTCCGATATCGGCTTCGCGCTCACCGTGGGCAGCCTCGTCAGCCTGTTGGGCCAGGTGCCGGGCGGCGCTTTCGTGGACGCCGTCCGCTCGCGCCGCTTCGCCGCGGGCTTCTCGGTGGTCGCCATCGCGCTGAGCGCCTTCGCGCTGGCCATGTGGCCGAACTTTCTCGTCGTGCTGCTGGCCATGGCAGCGCATTCCGCCGCGAGTTGCATCCTCACGCCGGCCATCGCGGCGATCAGCATCGGCCTCGTCGGCCATGCGCGGGCGGGCGAGCGCCTCGGGCGCAACGCCAGCTTCTCCGCGCTCGGCAACGCGGTCGCAGCCGCCGGCATGGGCGCCTGCGGCTACTACCTTTCCAACGACGCGGTCTTCTACCTGACGGCGGCCCTCATGGTGCCGACGCTGATCGCGCTGTCCTGGATCCGCCCCGGGGAGATCGACGGACCGCCTCGCGCCAAGGTCGCCACCGACGCGCCGGCCGCGCGCGGCGACAACGGCCTGCGTGCGCTCCTCACCAACCGCGCCCTGCTCTGCTTCGGCGCCTGCATGACGCTGTTCTTCCTCGCCAACGCGGCGATGCTGCCGCTGGTGGGCAGCATGCTCACCCTGCGGGCGAGCGAGACCGCCACGGCGCTGATCGCGGCCTGTATCGTGGTGCCGCAGGTGGTTCTGGCCCTGTCGGCCCCGGCTGTCGGACGCGCCGCCGAGCGCTGGGGCCGGCGCCCGCTCCTCCTCATCGGCTTCCTCGCACTGCCGATCCGCGGCCTGCTCTTCGCCTACGTGGACAGCCCCGAGCTTCTCGTGGCCGTCCAGGTCTTCGACGGAGTCTCGGCGGCGGTGTTCGGCGTGATGGTGCCCCTCGTGGTCTCGGATGCCACCCGCAAGACGGGCCATTTCAACCTGGCGCTGGGCGCCGTCGGAACGGCCATGGGCATCGGTGCCGCGCTCTCGACGTCGCTGGCCGGTGTCATGGCCGACCGTCTGGGCAGCCACACGGCTTTCCTGGGGCTCGCCATCGTGGGATTCGCGGCCTTCGCCCTGGTGGCGTTGATCATGCCGGAGACGCGCCCCGACACCGAGGCGTGAACGGGAAAAGCATGGGGGCGGCATCGAATTCGCTTGCCGCTCAAGCGGGGTTCAGGTTCCTGCACTAGAACGGGCAGGCTCCACCCGACACTGCAACGCTTGTCTCCTTTTCGCGTTGCGCGTTAGGGGGGCTCAAGTTCCCGTGTGTGACACACGCGGGAAACCGGGGTCCGCGAGGACGCTTTAAACAAGGGTACGTCCCCCCGTCATCGGGTGGATGCTCGAAACCGGGATGGTCACCGCGATGGAAGACCTCTGCGTTTATGCCGATCGGCCGTTCGCCTTCGTGGGACGCTACCTGCGCCGACGCGCCCTG
>NZ_BPQL01000068.1 GCF_022179225.1 Methylobacterium goesingense | reverse complement strand
GGTCGTTGATCGCCTTGAAGCCGTCGAGGTCGATGAGGAGGAGGGTTCCGGTCTCGGGCAAGGCCGCGAGATGCAGTTCGAAGGTCGCCCGGTTGGCGAGGCCGGTGAGAAAGTCGAACTCCGCAAGGCGGCGAATACGCTCGGAGCTGAGCCGCTCGTTCGTGATATCCTGCTTCAGGCCGAAGATGCGCACCGGCACGTCGTTTCGGCATTCCACCGTGGCGGTGATGCGGATCCAGCGCCGTGCGCCGCGTCGACCAACGATCTCCGTATCGAGACTGAAGCTGGAGCGGCGGGCGATGGCCTCACTGCGGGCGGCGACAAGCCGTCGACGCGCCTCGTCGGGATAGCATCCCAGGGCGATCGTGCGGTCCGGGGTCGAACCACGCGGGAACTCGAACAGGTCGTAGACGGCGCCGCTCCAGCGAAGCGTCTCGCTCGGTAGGTCGCATTCCCAGATGCCGATCTGCGCGGCGGCGGCGGCACGGTCGAAGGTCGTTTGAACCTGCGAGATGTGATCAGCCTGAGCCCTGATCAGCGCGGCCTGCGCACCGATCTCGGCACGCAGCGCGGCGATCGTGGCTGCGTCGCGGGCATGTCGGGTGTCCGCCGCATCCATCACGCGGTGCGCAAGTTGGAGAGCGGCCGCGGAAAGCCCGTGGTCCGTGCGGCCGAGAAACTCCGATTCGGGCCGCAAGGTCTCGTGTTGCGTTCCTTGCAACTCCTGCGTGGCCGAGCGTGTGGAGACCATGCAAAATTGTTCCGAAGCCGCCAGGAACGCCTGCTTCGCTCAGGATCCCCGCGCGATGACCGTAGCAGAACCGAGGTTAAGACAATCGTCTTATTGCCTCGCGATCCTATTCTGCCGGCTTGTCCGCCTCGGAGGCATCGCCCTTGTCGGCCGGAGGCTCGGCGCTGGCCATGGCCTTGCGCTCCAGCATGGGCTGCAGGCGCTCCGCGAGCTCCCGTCCGAGATGGCGCGTATAGGCATTCTGGAAGTAGCGCGTGCCGGTCCCGCGTCCATAAAGCTGGTCGTGCGCCTGGATCATCGCGTCGACTTCCGGCCGGCAGAGGAATCCCGTCACGCTCGCCGCCTCGTACCACCGGCCGGCGCGGGCATGGCGTGTGGCGGCGGGATTCGCCAGCACCGTCTCGGCGAAGCAATCCGTCGCAGCCTTCTCCAGGGGTGACATCACCGCGTGGGGCTGCACGGGGTTGCGCCCGGCCGCGACCGCAACGCTGCCCAAACCGAACGTCATCGCCAACGCGCCGAACAGCAAAGCCTTCATCGTGGGAAGCCCCGTGCGAAATCGATCTCGATTCGCCGTCAGTATTCCCTGCCGATTTGGTCCGGAGAAGGGCAGATCACCGCGACGCATCCACTCGGATCGCGATGGCGGGGCATTGTGGCTCGTCCACCACAAGCTTCTTGCACAAGCTTCTTGCACAAGCTTCTTGGGTCAGCCCCGGCGCTCGGCGTTCCAGCGCCCGCTGCAGGCGATCAGACCGGTCGTATTCCAGGTGCCATTGCCGACACCCTGCCGTCCCAGGCGACCCACCACGTCGGCGGCGTCGTTGCCGCGGGAGATCACGGCCCGGACCGCGCCGTTCTGAGAGACTCGTCCGCTGATGTTGAACTCGCCGCCGGCGTAGCTCGCCTCGCCGCGACGGATCTGGACGCCGTAGCGGTAGGCGCGATCACAGGGGCCGTCGAGGGTGACCACCTCGATGCTCCAGGTGCCGTCGTAGCGGTTCGGCACCTGGACCTTCTTCTTGGCGGCGTCCGCAATTCCGGCAGAGGCAGTCAGAAGGGCGAGGGTGGTCACCGCGAGGGCTGCGCGTCGCATGGGATTCCGTTCGTGTTTCGAATCGACTGGGCCAGGAACGACCGTGGCGACGCGTCGGTTGCGCGCCTACGCGTTCGTCGCGTGCGCCAGCGCTCCTGTCAGCAGCGCCAGAACGTCGCCACCCGCGTGGAGATAACCGTCGACGCCCGCCGCCTTCAGAGGCTCGGCGAGGTCACCCGCCTTGCCGGCGAGGTAGAGCGTCGTCGCGCCCGCCGCTTTGAGGGCACGGGCCGCCTCTACCGCATGGGTGGCGTAGAGGGCGTCGGACGAGCATAGGCAGGCGATTCGGGCCCCCGAGGCGCGAAAGGCCTCGGCCAAGGCCGCCGGATCGGTGAAGCCCTCCTGGTTCACCGCCTCGATGCCGCCGGCCGCGAAGGCATTGGCGGCAAAGGTCGAGCGGGCGTTGAAGACGGCCACGGGTCCGAGATTGGCCAGGAACACCGATGGGCGGTGCCCGTGCGTGGCCAGCGCCGCATCGGAGGCATCGCGCAGGGCCTCGTAGGGCTCGGCGAGGCGCAGGGAGGGGAGGGGGGGCGCGGAGATGGCCGCCCCGCCGCCGAAGCCGCTGGCCGGGGGGGCGGCCACGGGTGCGACATCCAGCACCGTGACGGGCTTCTCGGCGAGGTAGGGGAATTCGCTGGCGCCCGTCAGCGCCTCGCGCCGGGTGGCGACGTTCCGGGCCCGAATCGCCTGCGTGGCGGCGATCCGCCCCTGGATCGCGCCGGCCCGCAGGCTCGCGACGATGCCGCCCTCGCGCTCGATCTCCTGGAAGGCGGCCCAGGCCGCCGTGGTCAGCTCGCCCGTCAGCGTTTCGAAGCTACCGGCACCGGCGGCCGGGTCGGCGACCCGGGCGAGGTTGGATTCCTCGATGAGAACGATCTGGCTGTTGCGCACCACCCGGCGGGCGAAGGCGTCGCTCAGGCCCAAGGCGGCCGTGTAGGGCAGGGCGGTGATCGCGTCGGCGCCCCCGAGGCCCGCCGAGCAGGCGGCCATCGAGGTGCGCAGGATGTTCACGAAGGGGTCGCGCCGGTTCATCATCCGCCAAGCGGTCTCGGCATGGAGGCGGAGTGGCTTGGGGGACAGGCCGCAGGCCGCTTCCACCCGGGCCCAGAGCCGCCGCATGGCCCGGAACTTGGCGATGGTCAGGAACTCGTCGGCATCGGCGGTGAGCAGGATCGCGACGGCATCCCGGGCGCGCTCCAGCGCGTGTCCGTTGGCCTCCAGGGCGCGCAGGTAAGCCACGGCGGTGGCGAGTACGGCCGCGAGCTCGGCGGCCTCGCTGGCCCCGGCTTCGTGGTAGGGCCGGCCGTCGGCGAGGTAGGCGCGACCCGTGAAGCCCTCGGCATCGAAAGCCGCGAGGGTGCGGCCGAGTTCGGCCCCATAATCATCCGCCAGGGAGCCGCCGGCCGCGAGGGTGCCGATGGGGTCGAGGCCGAGGTCGAGGTCGAGGCCCTTCAGGGTCTCGCCGCGCGCCTTGACCACGTCCAGGATCAGGAAGGCGGCTTCGATCCCGCGCGCGCCCGCGTCCAGACGGGTGGCGATCAGGGGCAGCATCACGTTGCCGAGGGCCGCGTCGAGGTCGGCGGCATTCGTCGCGGTAAGGCCGTAGCCCCGCGCGGCGGGGGCGCCGGCGAAGACCAGCGTCAGGGCGTCGGCGCCGCCCTCGAGATCGGCGAGCGCGAGGGCGCTCGCCTGGGCGCCGTCCGGGTGGTCGACCCGCTGGGAGACCCGCCAGGGGCCGGGTGCCCGCACGGGCTGCGCCACCGGCGCCGCAGCGTCGTAGAGGGGTTCGATGCGGATGCCGTCGGCCGTCTTCGAGACGAGGCGCTTCTCAAAATTCGCTCCCTTCAGGACACCGTCGACGAGGCCGAGCCAGCGCTCGCGGGTCGCGGGCGGAAACAGGTCGGCGAGGGGACGGTCTTCCATCGGGGCTGGCCTCCGCAGGTGCTTGGCTCCGGCCAAGCGGCTTGGCTCCGGCCAAGCGCGGCCGGGCTGTCTTTCCGGACAGCCCTTGCACGCCGTCGCGCGCGGACGCAATCGCCCTCTTGTCTTGTATTTTAAATCCCAATCCGCCGGGGCACCGGCCCCGGTGGTCCCGGGCCGGTCAGCCGAAGATGATCAAGCCCGCGAAGCCGAGCGAGCCGACGATGATGCGCCACCAGGCGAACAAGCGGAAACCGTGGGAGGCGACGTAGTCGAGCACCGTCCGCACCACGATGAAGGCCGAAATGAAGGCGACGATGAAGCCGATCACGATCAGGCCGGTGTCGTCGCGCGAGAGGTTCTTGTAGTTGTCGAGCAGATCCTTGGCGAAGGCGCCCGCCATGGTGGGGATCGCGAGGTAGAACGAGAACTCGGTGGCCGAGCGCTTGTCGGCACCCATCAGCATGGCGCCCACGATGGTGGCGCCCGAGCGCGAGACGCCGGGAATCATCGCGAGACACTGGAACAGGCCGATCTTCAGGTCCATCGGCAGGGTGAAGTCGAACACGTCGCGCTTCTTCACCTCGAGGTCGGTGTCGTCGAGGACGAGAAGGACGAGGCCGCCGGCCACCAGGGTCGCGCAGACGATCCAGGGGTTGAAGAGGTAGAATTTGATGTATTTCGAGAAGAGGCCGCCGATGATGGCCGCCGGCAGGAACGCCAGCAGGATGCCGGCCACGAACCGGCGCGCCCTGGGGTCGTTGGGCAGCGCCAGGGTGATGCCGAGCAGCCGCCGAAAGTAGACCGCCAGGATCGCCAGGATGGCGCCGAGCTGGATCAGCACCTCGAAGGTGTTGTTGGGTGACTGGAAGCCGATGAAGTGCCCCACCAGGAGCTGGTGCCCCGTGGACGAAACCGGAATGAACTCGGTCGCCCCCTCCACCACGGCGAGCACGACCGCCTTCGCGATGCCCATCGCATCCATCATCTCATCGCCTCGACGGTTGGGGTGTCTGGGAAGGCCCGGCCGGTGACACGCTCTGAGCCCGGTGGTTCATCCGGCGGCGCTTCCATCGCGGATCGAACGTGATCCATCAAGGTTGACGGATAGTTATCGCGTTCGCGACGGTCGTGTTAATGAGGCGGCAATGATCGGGCAATAAGTCTTACCCGGCCGACCATCCCCGCCGGACACCGACGCGGTTCGTTCCTCCGGCAAACTTCCCCCGTGCGAAACGGCCTCGATGGCGACGCTTTACCACTCCCCCTTCTGTCCGCATTCCCGGTTCATCCGCCTCGTCCTGTCCGAGATGGGGATGGAGCCGACGCTGATGGAGGAGCGTGCCTGGGACCGGCGCGAGGCCTTCCTGCTGATCAACCCGGCCGGGACCACGCCGGTGCTGGTGGAGCAGACCGGTCTGGCCGTGCCCGGCGCCGGCATCATCGCCGAGTATCTCGACGAGACCCGGGGCCTCGGCCTCAGCGGTCGGCGCCTCCTGCCCGAGACGACGGCGGCGCGGGTCGAGGTGCGCCGCCTGCTCGACTGGTTCCTGGTGAAGTTCAACGCCGAGGTCACCGAGTACCTCGTCACGGAAAAGATCTCGAAGCGCTTCATGAACAGCGCCAACGGCGGTGGCCCGCCGGACATGCATGCCATTCGGGCGGCGCGCACGAATGTGCGCTACCACATGAAATACATCGGCTACCTGATGTCCCGCCGGAAGTGGATTGCGGGCGACCATCTGACCTATGCGGATCTCGCGGCGGCGGCCCACCTCTCCTGCGTGGATTATCTCGGCGACGTGCCATGGGACGAGGACGAGACGGCGAGGGACTGGTACGCGCGGGTGAAGTCGCGTCCGTCCTTCCGCACGCTGCTAGCGGACCGGGTGCCCGGCATGGCGCCGGCCGACCACTACGCGAACCTGGATTTTTGAACGCATCACCACCGACGCAGGCAGCGCGGTCGACGAAGGCGCCGCGCAAGATCCTGGTGGGCGCCGACCTGCGCCGGGCCGTCGAGGCACGGGCGCGCCTGCTCGGGTTTGAGGCGGTCCGCGTCACCCGGCCCGACGCCGTCCCTGAAATCCGGGACAGGCTGCCCGCCTGGCTCGCGGACGGCCACCACGGCGAGATGGACTGGATGGCGGAGCGTGCCGACCAGCGCGCCGACCCCGCCACCCTGTGGCCCGGCGTCCGCAGCGTCATCGTGCTGGGCATGAATTACGGTCCCGAGGGCAACCCCCTTGCGCTCCTGGCGCGGCGGGAGCGGGGCGCCATCGCGGCCTATGCCCAGCGCCGCGACTACCACGAGGTGGTCAAGGGCAAGCTGAAGGAACTCGGCGGCTACCTCTCCGCCAAGGGCGACGTGCGGGTGAAGGTCTTCGTCGACACCGCGCCCGTGATGGAAAAGCCGCTCGCCGCCGCCGCCGGACTCGGCTGGCAGGGCAAGCACACGGTGCTGGTCTCGCGCGACCTCGGCAACTGGCTGCTGCTCGGCGCGATCTACACCTCGGCCGCGCTGGAGCCGGACGCGCCGGAGGGCGACCATTGCGGATCGTGCCGCCGCTGCCTCGACATCTGCCCGACGAACGCCTTCCCGGCCCCCTACCAACTCGATGCGCGCCGCTGCATCAGCTACCTCACCATCGAACATGCGGGGCCGATCCCGACCGAGTTCCGCGCCGCCATCGGCAACCGGATCTTCGGCTGCGACGATTGCCTGGCGGTCTGTCCCTGGAACAAGTTCGCCGCCGTGGCGGCGGAGGGGCGCATGGCCGCTCGCGCGGACCTCGCCGCGCCGCCGCTCGCAGACCTCGCCCGCCTCGACGACGCGGCCTTCCGCGCGCGCTTCGCCGGCACGCCGGTCAAGCGCACGGGGCGCGACCGCTTCCTGCGCAACGTCCTGGTCGCGATCGGTAATTCCGGCGCGCCCAGCCTCGCGGACGCGGCGGAGGCGAACCTGTCCGATCCCTCGCCCCTCGTGCGCGGCATGGCGGTGTGGGCCCTCGGCCGCCTCATCGACCCGGCGCGGCTGCGGGACCTTTTCAACGCCCGGGGTTTGGGCGAAACCGACGGCGTCGTCCGGGACGAGTGGCGCCTCGCCCTCGATTCCGGCGGCTCCGGGATGCCAGGACACGCCGCCTCATGAACCTTTTCGTCTTCGGTCTCGGCTTCACCGCCCGCCGCTTCGTCGAGCGTGCCCGTAGCCGCTTCGACACGGTGTGCGCCACGGTCACCGATCCGGCGCGGACCGGCCCGGGCGCTATCGCCGAGATGCGGGCCTTCGGGCCGGATTCCGACGACCCTCGCATCGCGGCCGATCTCGCCGACACGGATGTTCTCCTGGTCTCCGCGCCGCCCGGGCGCGATGGCGATACGGTGCTGAATCGCTACCGCGCGGCCATCGCCGACAGCCGTATCGGCTGGATCGGCTACCTCTCGACCATCGGGGTCTATGGCGACCACCAGGGCGCCTGGATCGACGAGGAGACGGCCCCGAGCCCAGTGAGCGGACGCTCGCGCGGACGTCTCTCCGTCGAGAACGACTGGCTGGCGCTGGGCGCCGAGACGGGCAAGCCCGTACAGGTGTTCCGTCTGTCGGGCATCTACGGCCCGGGTCGCAACCCGATCGTGAAGCTGCGCGAAGGCAAGTCGCAGCGCATCATCAAGCCCGGTCAGGTCTTCAACCGCATCCATGTGGACGACATCGCCACGACGCTGCTGGCCTCGATCGACCGGCCGCGCAACGGCGCCGTCTACAACGTCACCGACGACGAGCCGACGCCGCCGCAGGTCGTCACCGAATACGCCGCCAAGCTCGCCGGGCTGCCGCTACCCCCGGAGGTCGATTTCGAGACCGCCGACCTCAGCCCGATGGCGCGCAGCTTCTACGGCGAGAACAAGCGGGTGCGGAACCTCCGCATCCGGGAGGAACTCGGCGTCGACCTCGCCTATCCGACCTACCGCGAGGGCTTGGCCGCCCTCGTGGCGGATGCCCGGGCCTGAGGCCGGTCAGGCTGCCTGCCGGTTCGCCGCCGGCCCGAAATGGTCGCGATAGCGCGCCGCGATCGCCGAGACCGGCAGTACGACGAAGACGTCGGTGGTGCCGAACTGGTGGTCGATGACGGCGCCGTCGCCGAAGGTGGCGCCGACGCGCAGGTAGCCCTTGATCAGCGGGGGGAGCGCCTGCAGCGCCGCCTTCGGGTCCACGGCCTCGCGGGCGAGGCGGTTCATGGGCACGTAGCGCTCGGGCAGGGCGCGGGCGCACCAGCCCTCGGCGGCCCGGGCATGGTGATGGAGGAAGCTCAACGGCAGGGCGAGCCGCTCCGGGTCCGTCCCCTCCAGGCTGGCGCAGCCCAGCATGGCGTCGATGCGGTGGTGTTGGACATAGGCCCAGATGCCGGCCCAGAGCAGTTCCACCGTCCGCTTCGTCCGGTAGGGCTTCAGCACGCAGGAGCGGCCGAGCTCGAGGAAGCGGGCACCCGGATTGGCCGCCATCACCGGAGCGATGTCGTATTCCCCCGCCGTGTAGAAACCGAAATGGCGGTCCGCCGCGTCCTGGCGCAGGAGCCGGTAGGTGCCGACCACCTTCGGCCGGGGCCGCCGGAACGGCTTGGCGGCGAAGGGCGTCGCGTCCACGGCCGCGTGGTCGATGACGAGGAGATGGTCGCAGACCGCATCGTAATCGTCGATGTCCCGGCGCGACAGCATGGCGAGGCCGCTCGGAACCGCCGACATCTCCTCGTAGAACACCCGGTAGCGCAGGCGTTGCGCCCGCCGGATCTCCGAGACAGTGGTGGCGAGCCGCACCTCCAGGCTGCCGATGCGCCCGAGGGTCGGCGCGAGGCCGGGCGCGGCCAGGGGCTTCTTCAGGCGTGGCTTGAACCGGATCGGGGCGGCTCCTCCCGGCGGGAGCAGCAGGCCGCGGGGACGGAAGGCCGGCAGGCCGGCTTCCGCGGTGCGCTGCTTGAGCCGGGCGAAGGGGGCGTGCACGTGCGCCTCCCAGCCATTGAGCCACGCCGTGGAGGCATCGCGCGCGAAGTTCGGGACCATCGTCCAATCCGCCCTGTCGGGACACCGAGGCGGCTCCGCGGGAGCCCATGGCCTCGTGCCTTCGAGGGGCCACAACATCACGAAGCGCACACGCTTTTATGACACGGATTGCTGTTTTGCCAGAGGGGTTTGCGAAGTGAGGAGCCCGGTCCTCCGTCGAGCCCGCGATGGGTAGTCGCCGAAGGACCGGACTCGGGATCTCAGACGAACTGGTTCAGACCCGGGATCGAGCCGACGATCGGCCCCATGACGTCCTCGCCGGCCTTCTCGCGGCCGTAGGCGAACAGCTCCTGGCCGAGGGGCTGCATCTGGCCCATCGGCACGCCGGCCGACATCAGCTTCTGGCCCAGAGCCATCACGCCGCCCCCGCCCATCATGCCGCCGAGCATGCCCATCAGGCCCCCGCCGCCCTCACCGGCGTTGGAATCGGCGATCGCGGTCTCGGACCCGGGCAGGGCGCCGAGCAACTGGCTGACCTCGGTGGCCGGTCCCTCCTTCTGGAGGAAGGCCAGGATATGGCCGATGGCGGTCTGGGCCGTCGCGGCATCGAGGCCGGTCCGGTTCGTGACGCGGGCGATCAACTCTTCCATCTTCAAACAGCTCCAGCACGGTCGGGACCTAGTCCTTCCGGCCTCGCCGCCGCGAAATCAAGGCCGGTCCGCGAGGCGCTGGAAAATGACGCGGGCG
Source organism: Methylobacterium goesingense (assembly GCF_022179225.1). Taxonomy (GTDB): domain Bacteria; phylum Pseudomonadota; class Alphaproteobacteria; order Rhizobiales; family Beijerinckiaceae; genus Methylobacterium; species Methylobacterium goesingense. Next base: position 51,202 of record NZ_BPQL01000068.1, on the reverse strand, counting down.
CGGCCCATAACCGTCGCGGTCGATGCCGCGCCCCGGCCGGCAATGAGGAGCGGACGGTCATGCAGGACGACGGCACGATCCTGGTCGGCAAGGCGCCGCTCAGGGATGGCAGCCTGAAGGCCGAGGGTCTGACTCTCCGGCTCGCGAACCGCCACGGCCTAGTGGCGGGCGCCACCGGCACCGGCAAGACGGTGACCCTGCAGGTGATGGCGGAGGGCTTCTCCAACGCGGGTGTCCCGGTCTTCGCCGCCGACATCAAGGGCGACCTCTCGGGGTTGGCGGCGGCGGGCGAATCGAAGCCGGTCTTCGTCAAGCGGGCCGAGGAACTCGGAATCCCCTACGAGCCAGACCGCTTTCCGACGGTGTTCTGGGACCTGTTCGGCGATCAGGGCCACCCGATCCGCTGCACCGTCATAGAGATGGGGCCGCTGCTGCTGGCGCGCCTCCTGGAACTCAACGATACCCAGGAGGGCGTGCTCAACATCGCTTTCCGGGTGGCCGACGACAACAAGTGGCCGGTCCTCGACCTCAAGGACCTGCGCGCGCTCCTGCTTCATCTCACCGAGAATCTGAAGGCGATCTCGGGCCAGTACGGCAACGTCTCGGCGGCCTCCGTGGGCGCGATCCAGCGCCAACTTCTGATGCTGGAGAACCAGGGCGCCGACCGGTTCTTCGGCGAGCCGGCCCTCGACCTGAACGACTTCATGCGGGTGGACCGCGAGGGACGGGGCATCGTCAACATCCTGGCCGCCGACAAGCTGATGCAGCGGCCCCGGCTCTACGCCTCGTTCCTGCTCTGGATGCTCTCCGAACTCTTCGAGCAGCTTCCGGAGGTCGGCGACCTCGATAAGCCCAAGCTGGTGTTCTTCTTCGACGAGGCGCACCTTCTGTTCGACGACGCTCCGAAGGCGCTCCTCGACGCGGTGGAGCAGGTGGTGCGCCTGATCCGCTCGAAGGGGGTCGGCGTCTATTTCGTGACGCAGAATCCCCTCGACGTGCCGGAATCGGTGCTGGGCCAGCTCGGCAACCGGGTGCAGCATGCCCTGCGCGCCTTCACGCCCCGCGATCAGCGGGCTGTGAAGGCCGCCGCCGAGACATTCCGGCAGAATCCCGGCTTCGACGTCGCCAAGGCGATCACCGAACTGGGTGTCGGCGAGGCTCTGGTATCCTTCCTCGAGGCGAAGGGCACGCCGTCGGTCGTCGAGCGCGCCCTGATCGCCCCGCCGCAGGGCCGCGTCGGACCGATTACTCCGGCCGAGCGCGCCGAGCTAATTGCCAAAAGCCCGGTCCGGGGCAAGTACGACCAGTCGGTCGACAACGAGAGCGCCTACGAGATGCTGGCCGCCCGCAAGGGCTTGGACGGCGGCGGAACCGATGGCGCGGAGTCCGGCGCGGGCGGGCTGGGCGGAATGCTCGGCGGCTGGCTCGGGGGCGTCCTCGGCGGCAAGCCCGCCGGCAAGGGCGGCCGCCGCCCGGCCCCGGGCCTCGCCGAGCAGGTGCTGGGCAACGCCGCCCGCTCGATGGCCCGCAAGGTCGGCACGGAGGTCGGCAACGCGATCCTGCGGAACGTGCTCGGCGGGCTGACCAAGCGGTAGGCCGCCGGGCGCGGTACTTCGCGCCAGCATTGACAAATCGCCCCGTCTCCGCCTATCCACCGCCTCTCGCGCGGCTTCCTCGACGAAGTCCGCGCGTTTCGCGTTCGCGCTCGGCCCAGACGACAAGTCTCGATTCGGTGCCGCGGATGACCTGAACAAGAAGACGGTCCAGGCTCACCTCGCGGTGGGCTGGAGGCCGGCAGAGAACACGAAGAGAGAACGATGTTCGCAGTCATCAAGACGGGCGGCAAGCAGTATCGCGTCGCCGCCAACGACACCATCACGATCGCCACGCTCGCGGGCGAGGCCGGTTCGGCCGTCACCTTCGGTGACGTGCTCCTGTTCACGAACGGCGAAGGCGCCACCCAGGTCGGCGCGCCGCTGCTCTCGGGCATCAGCGTCACCGGCGAGATCGTCAGCCACGGCCGCGACGCGAAGGTCATCGCCTTCAAGAAGCGCCGCCGCCAGAATTCGCGCCGCAAGCGGGGCCACCGCCAGCACCACACGGTGGTCCGCATCACCGGCATCAGCGCCTGACGATCCGACCTGAGATTCAAGAATTCGGAGTAACTCCCCATGGCCCATAAAAAAGCAGGCGGCTCGTCCCGCAACGGCCGCGACTCGGCCGGTCAGCGCCTCGGCGTGAAGAAGTTCGGTTCCGAGGCCGTCATTCCGGGCAACATCATCGTGCGCCAGCGCGGCACCAAGTGGCACCCCGGCACCAACGTCGGCATGGGCACGGACCACACCCTGTTCGCCAAGGCCGCCGGCCGCGTGCTGTTCGAGACGAAGCGCGGCCGCGCCTTCGTCACGGTCGTGCCGGTGCAGGAAGCCGCCGAGTAAGGCGCTTGGCCTGGGCCTTCCGACAGGCGGGCCCCACCACCAGTTAATCCCGGGGAAGATGGGAAACCGTCTTCCCCGTCGTCGTTTCGGCGACGTGTCGAAATCCTGATGCCTGAACGAAGCCGAGTCCGCCCGTGAAATTCCTCGACGAAGCCAAGGTCTATGTCCGCTCCGGCGACGGTGGCGCCGGCTGCGTGGCCTTCCGCCGTGAAAAGTTCATCGAGTTCGGCGGGCCGAACGGCGGCGACGGCGGGCGCGGCGGCGACGTCTGGGTCGAGTGCGTCGACGGCCTCAACACCCTGATCGACTACCGCTACCAGCAGCATTTCAAGGCCCGGAAGGGCGAGCACGGCATGGGCTCGAACCGCCACGGGGCCAACGGCGCCGACGTGGTGCTGAAGGTGCCGGCCGGCACCGAGATCCTGGCGGAGGACGGCGAGACCCTGATCGCCGATATGACGCATGTCGGCCAGCGCGTGCGTCTCGCCAAGGGCGGCAATGGCGGCTTCGGCAACGCCTACTTCACCACTTCGACCAACCGCGCCCCGAAGCACGCCAATCCCGGCCTCGAGGGTCACGAGCAGTGGGTCTGGCTGCGCTTGAAGCTCATCGCGGATGCGGGTCTCGTCGGGTTGCCCAATGCCGGCAAGTCGACCTTCCTCGCCGCCGTCACGGCGGCCAAGCCAAAGATCGCCGATTACCCCTTCACGACCCTGCACCCGGGCCTCGGCGTGGTGCGCTCCGACGAGCGGGAGTTCGTCCTCGCGGACATCCCCGGCCTGATCGAGGGCGCCCATGACGGCGTCGGTCTCGGCGACAAGTTCCTGGCCCATGTGGAGCGCTGCCGCGTGCTGCTGCACCTCGTGGAAGCTACCAACGAGCATGCCGGCCAGACCTATAAGCTCGTGCGCCGCGAGCTCGAGGCCTACGGACACGGCCTCGACGAGAAGCCCGAGATCGTGGCGCTCTCAAAGGCCGACGTGGTTGACCCGGATGTGCTCAAGGAGCAGGTCGCCCGCCTGAAGCGCGCCTCGAAGAAGAAGCCCCTGGTCCTGTCCTCCGCCACCGGCCTCGGCGTGCAGGATGCTCTTCGGGCGCTGGCCCGCGAGATGGACGAGGCCCGGCTCGCCGAGGCCGAGGCGCAGCCCGCGCAGGCGTGGCAGCCCTGAGGAACGGCCGCTCGCTCTTGTGTCGCGGGCAGCCGGTCGCCACAAGCGCACCATCGTCCTCCCGCCGACGCTGCCGATGACCCTCGACGTCCAGATCCCCAACCTCCAAGATTTCCGCCGCATCGTCATCAAGGTCGGCTCGGCCCTCCTCGTTGACCGGGCGCGCGGGCGCCTGCGCCATGCCTGGCTCGCCGCGCTCGCCGAGGACATCGCCGACCTGCATGCCAGCGGGGCCGACGTGCTCGTGGTCTCCTCCGGCGCGATTGCGCTGGGGCGGACGGTGCTAGGCTACCCGCCCGGCACCCTGCGGCTTGAGGAGAGCCAGGCGGCCGCGGCCGTGGGGCAGATCGCCCTGGCCCGGCACTGGTCGGAGGCGTTGGGGCATCACGGCATCGCGGCCGGGCAGATTCTGGTCACGCCGCAGGATACCGAGGAGCGCCGGCGCTACCTCAACGCCCGCGCCACCGTGCTCAAGCTGCTCGAAGTGCGGGCCGTGCCGGTCGTCAACGAGAACGACACGGTGGCGACCTCCGAGATCCGCTACGGCGACAACGACCGCCTTGCCGCCCGCGTCGCCACGATGATCGGCGCCGACGTGCTGGTGCTGTTCTCGGACATCGACGGTCTCTACACCGCCCCACCGCACACCGACCCGGAGGCGCGCCACCTGCCTCTGATCGAGCGAATCACCCCCGAGATCGAGGCCATGGCAGGCGGCCCGGCCTCGGAACTCTCGCGTGGGGGCATGCGCACCAAGGTCGAGGCGGCCAAGATCGCCGCCAGCGGCGGCACCCACATGATCATCGCCGACGGACGCGAGAAGAACCCGCTGCGCACCATCCTGCGGGGCGGCCGCTGCAGCTGGTTCCTGTCGGGCTCCAATCCGGTCACCGCTCGCAAGAGCTGGATCGCGGGTTCGCTCGAACCACGCGGCATCCTCACGGTGGATGCCGGCGCGGCGCGCGCCCTTCAGGGTGGCGCGAGCCTCTTGCCGGTGGGCGTCACCAAGGTGCAGGGCGGCTTCGGGCGCGGCGACGCCGTGGTGATCCGGGACGAGGCCGGCCGCATCCTCGGGCGCGGCCTCGTGGCCTACGACAGCGACCAGGCCATGCGCATCATCGGCCGGCCGAGCCGCGAGATCGCGGATCTCCTCACTCATCCGGGCCGCGCCGAGATGGTGCATCGCGATGACCTCGCCATGGTGGGGGAATAGCTGATCTGTCAGCGGCAATGCTTGTTTTTACGGCACGCGACGTGGCATGACGGGTACGAACACATGGCGGCCGCGCCCTTTTCCGCGACGGTCGCGAGGATGAAGGCCGTGCCCGTTCTGAATCTGAGAACCGATTTTGCGCCCCCCGGCGATCTCTCCGAGGAGATGAACGCCATCGGCCGGCGCGCCCGCGCCGCCGCTCGCCAGATCGCCCTCGCTCCGGCCCACACCAAGGACACGGCCCTGCGCCTCGTCTCCGAGCGCCTGCGGGCCGAGCGGGACACGATCCTGGCCGAGAACGCCCGCGACGTGGAGGCGGCCCGCGCCGCCGGCCAGACCCAGGCGCTCATCGATCGGCTCACCCTGGATGCTGGGCGCCTCAACGCCATCGCGGATGCGGTCGCCAAGATCGGCGCGCTGCCCGATCCCGTCGGGCGGCAGATCGCGGCGTTCGAGCGGCCGAACGGCCTGCTCATCGAGCGCATCGCCGTGCCCCTCGGCGTGATCGGCGTGATTTTCGAGAGCCGCCCCAACGTCACCGCCGATGCCGGCGCGCTTTGCCTCAAGGCCGGCAACGCCGCGATCCTGCGGGCGGGCTCCGACAGCCACCGCTCGGCCATGGCCATCGCCCGGGTCATGCGGGCCGGGCTGGAGGCCGCCGGCCTGCCCGGTGACGCCATCCAGATCGTGCCGACCCGCGATCGCGCGGCCGTCGGCGCCATGCTGTCGGGCCTCGACGGGGGCATCGACGTCATCGTGCCCCGCGGCGGGCGTGGCCTCGTGGAGCGTGTGCAGGCGGAGGCCCGCGTGCCGGTCTTCGCCCATCTCGACGGCATCTGCCACGTCTACGTGGCGGCGGGCGCCGATCTCGACATGGCCCTCAAGGTCGTTCTCAACAGCAAGATGCGCCGGACCGGGATCTGCGGCGCCGCCGAGACGCTGCTCGTCGACCGGGCCTGCGCGGAGACCCACCTCGCCCCCTTGGTCAAGGCGCTGCTCGATTTCGGCTGTGCCGTGCGCGGCGATGCGGCCACGCAGGCCGTCGACGGCCGGGTGACGGCCGCGAGCGAGGCCGACTGGCGCACCGAGTACCTCGACGCCATCATCGCGGTGCGGGTGGTCGACGGGCTCGACGCGGCGATCGAGCATATCGAGACCAATGGCTCGCATCACACCGACGCGATCATCACGGACGACATGGCGGAGGCGACGCGCTTCCTCGCGGAGGTCGATTCGGCCATCGTGACCCACAACGCCTCGACCCAGTTCGCCGATGGCGGCGAATTCGGCTTCGGTGCGGAGATCGGCATCGCCACCGGGCGCATGCATGCGCGCGGGCCGGTGGGCGTCGAGCAACTCACCACCTTCAAGTATCGCGTCCACGGGAACGGGCAGACGCGCCCTTGACGCTCGCCCGTCCGACCCGGGACCCCGATGCGCCTTGACGCATCGGGGCCGGCGCGCCTGCCTCCCGTCGCGCCGGGCCTGCGCATCGGCCTCTACGGCGGCTCCTTCAATCCGGCCCATCTCGGGCACCGGCATGTCAGCCTCGTCGCCCTGAAGCGGCTTCGCCTCGACCGGGTCTGGTGGATGGTCACCCCTGGCAATCCGCTGAAGGACCGGGGCGAACTCGCGGCCATCGACCGGCGGGTCGAGCGGGCGTCCCGGATCGCCGATCATCCCCGCATCGCGGTGACGGATTTCGAATCACGGATCGGCGCGCGCTATACCCGCCAGACGCTGGGCTTCCTCACCCGCCGTCATCCGAATGTGCGCTTCGTCTGGATCATGGGCGCAGACAGCCTCGCGACATTTCACCGCTGGCAGGGATTTTCCGAGATCGCCGGCCTGATGCCGATGGCGATCGTGGATCGGCCGGGCTTCACCTTGACGGCACCGGCCGCCCGGGCCGCCCGGGCGCTCGCGCCCTGGCGCATCCCCGAGACGGAGGCGGCGAGCCTGCCAGACCGTGCGCCGCCCGCCTGGGTCTTCCTGCACGGGCCTCGTTCGACCCTCTCCTCGACGGCGCTTCGCGCCAAGCCGGGCGGCCCTGCATAGGCCGCACATGGAAAAGGCAAGCGCCACGTTCCACTTTATCCCTATCCGGGGTACGATGATGGGATGACGATGGCGATAGCAGGAACCCAGACGCTGAACGACGCGGCCCACACCGGAGTCCCGAGCTCCGAAGAAACCACCAACCGGAAGATCGATGATCTCCGGAGCCTCGCTCTCGAGTGCCTTGAGGACATGAAGGCCGAGGAAACGATCGAGATCGACCTGATGGGCCGAACCTCCCTGGCCGACACCATGATCATCACCTCGGGCCGCTCGCAGCGCCATGTCGGCGCGATTGCGGATCGCGTCCTGCAGGAGATGAAGACCAAGGGCCTCGGCACGGCCCGGGTCGAGGGTCTGCCGGCCTGCGACTGGGTGCTGATCGACGCCGGCGACGTCATCGTGCACATCTTCCGCCCCGAGGTGCGGGGTTTCTACAACCTCGAGAAGATGTGGGGCGCCGACCGTCCCGCCGCCGCATTGCCCTCCGCCGCCTTGGCCGAGTGAGAGCCGGCGCCGCCTCGTGCGCCTGCTCGTGGCGGCGGTTGGCCGCCTGAAGCCCGGTCCCGAGCGCGATCTCGCCGCGCGCTACCGCGAGCGTGCCGCGCAGGTCGGGCGCGGGCTCGGTTTCACTGCCTGCGACATCGCCGAGATTACCGAGAGCCGGGCGCGCCGCGCGCCGGATCGGGCCTCCGAGGAGGGCGCGGCCATCCTGGCGCAGGTCGCCAATGGTGCGGTCCTGGCGGTCTACGACGAGCGTGGGCGTTCGGACCTCACCAGCGAAACCATCGCGTCGCGGATCGGCGACTGGCGCGATGCGGGCCGTGCCGCCCTCGTGCTGGCCATCGGTGGCGCCGACGGCCTCGACCCGGCGGTACGGGCGCGGGCCGAACTGAGCCTCTCCTTCGGAGCCGCGACCTTGCCGCACGGGCTTGTGCGCGTCTTGGCCCTGGAGCAGGTGTATCGCACGCTGACGATCCTGGCAGGCCACCCGTACCACCGCGGAAACCTCGACGAGCGATGAATCCGGCGATCCGATTCGGACGAGACTGGGCAAAGCGCGGGCTGCTGCTGGCGGCCTGCCTCGTCGTGTCGGGGACGCCCCGCGCCGAGGCACCGGCGACGCCGGACGCCGTCCAGAAGGCCCTGGACGAGAAGACCCGCCGGGCCGAGAACCTGAAGCGCATCGAGGAGGCCCTGGCTGCCAGCACGGGCGCGCGGGCGAAGTACGAGGCCGAGATCGCGGCGATCGGCGGCGACCGGGCGAAGCTGAATACGGCTCTCCTCGACGCCGCCCGCCAGGCGCAGGCCACCGAGGTGCGTATGAGCCGTCTCGAGGAGCGCCTGAAGACGCTCGGCGCCAGCGAGACCGCCCTGCGGCGCTCCCTCGAATCCCGGCGCGGGGTGATCGCCGAAATCCTGGCCGCGCTCCAGCGCATGGGCCGCCGGCCGCCGCCGGCCGTGCTGGTGCGGCCCGAGGACGTGCTGGCGGTGATCCGCACCTCCATGCTTCTCGGCGCTGTGGTGCCGGAATTGCGTGGCGAGGCCGAGACCCTGGCCGGGGACCTCTCCGAACTCGTGCGCCTCAGGGGTCTGATCGCGGCGGATCGCGAAGGTTTGAGCAGCGATCTCGCGGGCTGGGCGCGGGAGCAGCAGCGCCTGAACGCCCTCATCGCCACGCGCCGCACCCGGCAGGCCGAGGTCGAGAGCGGACTGGCGGCCGAGCGCACCCGCACGGCCGAGCTCGCCGTGCAGGCCCGCAGCCTGAAGGACCTTCTCGACCGGATGGAGGGCGAGGTCGCGTCCGCGCGGCGTGCCGCCGAGGAGGCGCGGGCGGCCGAGACCCGCGAGGCCCGCGCGACGCAGGAGCGTTTCGCGGCGGCCGGCGCCCGCGACCCGGCCCGGCTGGCGCCGAAGGTGCGTTTCGTGGATACCCGTGGCGACCTGCCCCGTCCGGTCAGCGGAGCCACCCTGCGCAGCTTCAATCAGCCCGACGGAAACGGCGGCACGACCCGCGGCATATCGCTCGCGACTCGGCCGAAAGCCGTCGTTTCGTCACCGGCCGATGGCTGGGTGTCCTTTGCCGGGCAGTTCCGCTCGTACGGGCGACTCTTGATCATCAACGCCGGCGATGGCTACTATCTCTTGTTGGCGGGGATGGACCAGATCAACGTCGAGGTCGGCCAGTTCGTGCTCGCGGGCGAGCCGGTGGCTGCGATGGGGGAAGGCGGCGCCAGCCCCGACCCAGCAGGCGGTGATCGCGGCGATCCGGTCTTATACGTCGAGTTCAGAAAAGACGGCGGCTCCATCGACCCGGAGCCTTGGTGGGCGAAAAGCCCCAGCGAGAAGGTTCGCGGATAATGCGCAAGGTTTCCCTGGTTTTGCTCGGCGCGTTCCTCGGCGTCGGATCCTCGGTGGTGACCACCCAGACCCACCTGCTCTCGGGGACGAGCGCCGTGGCGGCTTCCGCTGAGACCTACCGTCAGCTCAGCCTGTTCGGCGACGTGTTCGAGAAGGTCCGCACCGACTACGTCGAGAAACCCGACGAGGCGAAGCTGATCGAGGCTGCCGTGAACGGCATGCTGACCTCCCTCGATCCGCATTCGAGCTACATGGATTCCAAGAGCTTCCGCGACATGCAGGTGCAGACCCGCGGCGAGTTCGGCGGCCTCGGGATCGAGGTCACGATGGAGGACGGCCTGATCAAGGTCGTGACCCCGATCGACGATACGCCCGCTTCCAAGGCCGGCATCCTCACCAACGACGTCATCACCCAGATCGACGAGGACCAGGTCCAGGGCCTCACCCTGAACCAGGCGGTCGACAAGATGCGCGGCCCGGTGAATTCGCCGGTGAAGCTGAAGATCAGCCGCAAGGAGTCGAAGGACCCGATCGAGGTCACGCTCAACCGCGACGTGATCAAGATCAAGCCGGTGCGCTCGCGCGCCGAGGGCGGCGACGTCGGCTATATCCGCCTGACCCAGTTCAACGAGCAGACCTTCGACGGCCTGCGCGCGGCGATCGACAAGCTGAACACCGACATCGGCGCCGACAAGCTCAAGGGCTACGTGCTGGATCTGCGCAACAACCCGGGCGGCCTCCTCGACCAGGCCGTGATGGTGTCGGACGCCTTCCTCGACCGGGGTGAGATCGTCTCCACCCGCGGCCGCAACCCCGACGAGACGCAGCGCTTCTCGGCGAAATCCGGTGACCTGACCAAGGGCAAGCCCATCGTGGTGCTGGTGAACGGCGGCTCCGCCTCGGCCTCCGAGATCGTGGCCGGCGCCCTCCAGGACCACAAGCGCGCCACGGTGCTGGGCACGCGCTCCTTCGGCAAGGGCTCGGTGCAGTCGATCATCCCCCTCGGCGGCTCGGGCGCTCTGCGCCTGACCACGGCACGCTACTACACGCCGTCGGGCCGCTCGATTCAGGCCAAGGGCATCGAGCCGGATCAGGAGGTCCTGCAGGAGGTGCCGGACGAGCTGAAGGGCAAGGACGAGACCAAGGGTGAAGCCGGCCTGAAGGGCCACCTCAAGCAGAAGGACGTCGAGGAGCGTGGCGGTTCGTCGGCCTACGTCCCGCCGGACCCGGCCAAGGACAAGCAGCTCATCGCGGCCTTCGACTACCTGCGCGGCATCCAGAAGGGCGCGGCCAACACGCCCAAGGCCGCTGTCCCGAACTGACCTCGTCCTCCGGGACGAGCCGGATTTAGCGAAGCGTTAACCATGGCGGCCCCCAATGTCGGTCCACGACCGATCTTGGGGGCCGTCTTCGTTCGGACGCGCGCCGCCCCGACCGTCGGTCCGGGACTTTGGGGAAGCGCCAGCGCGTGGCCACCGACGACATCCTGACCCGGCCCCTCGGGGCCAAGCCGACCGCCGGTCAGCGCTTGCAGGCCCTGAGGCGGTTCCGCCCCACCGTCCCGATGGTCCTGGGCGGTGTGGTGGCGGGCCTCGCCCTCGGCCTCAGCATTCTGGTGGCGACGGGCGATCCGGAGGGTGGCGAGCCCAGCGCCGTCGTGGCCATCACCCTGCGAGAGCCCGCCGTGGCGCCGGTGGCGCAGGCCGCGCCGAAGCGCGAGGCATCCCGATCACCCTCCAGCAACGCGGACGAGGTCGAGAGCGCCTCGGGCGTCACCGTGTTCCGCCCGCCCGGGACAGCCGCCCCCGGCGATGCGGTGGTGATTCAGGTACCGTCCGCGGCACCCGTCAAGCTCAACGCCGCCCCCGATTCGCGTCTCGTCGAACGCGGGCGCCACGGAAACCTGCCGCGCATCGGCGACGGCCGCCTGCGTCCCCTCGACGTCTATGCCCGGCCGGAGGGGAGCGGTTCCGGGCCGCGGGTCGCGATCCTGGTCTCGGGCCTCGGCATCGGCCAGGCCGCGACGGCGAGCGCCATCACCCGTCTGCCCGCCGCGATCAGCCTCGCCTTCGCGCCCTACGCGGGCGATCTCGAGCGGACCGTGGTGCGTGCCCGCGAGGCCGGTCACGAGGCGCTGCTCCAGGCACCGATGGAGCCCTTCGATTATCCCGACAGCGACCCGGGTCCACAGACCCTGCTGACCACCGCGCGCCCGCCCGAGAATCTCGACCGGCTGAGCTGGGTCATGAGCCGCTTCCAGGGTTTCGTCGGCATCGTGAACTACATGGGTGCCAAGCTGACCGGCGATGCCGCCGCCCTGGAGCCGGTTTTGCGCGAGATCGGCGCCCGCGGCCTCGGCTTCGTGGACGACGGCACCTCGCCGCGCTCGCTGGCCACCACCCTGGCCGCCAAGGCAAAGGTGCCGGTCGTTCGCGCCGAGATCGTGCTCGACGCCCTGCCACGCCCGGAGGCCATCGACCGGGAATTGGCACGCCTGGAGGCGCAGGCCCGCAAGAACGGCTTCGCCTTCGGTTCGGCCAGCGCCATGCCGATGAGCATCGACAGGATCGCCCGCTGGGCGGTGGAGGCGGAAGCGCGCGGTATCCGGCTGGTCCCGGTGAGCGCCGCACTGCGCAGCCCCGGTACAACCCGGGTGACGAGTGCCAAACCCTGAGGCCGGAGGCACCATAAGCGTGCGCTGCGGGAGCCGATTCCGTACAACTCGACGTTTCGTGCGTTGCAGCACATCATGCGCTTGCCTATGGTCGCGGCCATGACCGCATCCCCGATCGCCGACGGCGCCGACCTGCCGTATCGCCCCTGCGTCGGCATCACGCTGATCTCGCGGGCCGGCCTCGTCTTCATCGGTCGGCGCCGGGCCGATGCAGGGCCCGAGCACGTGGCGGACGGGCGCGCCTGGCAGATGCCGCAAGGCGGTATCGACGCGGACGAGGACCCGGAGGCGGCGGCCCTGCGCGAACTCTACGAGGAGACCAGCGTGGCGGCGGGCTCCGTCGTGCGCCTCGGTGAGACGGAGGATTGGCTGTCCTACGACCTGCCGCCGGACGTGCTGAAGCAGGCCTGGAAGGGGCGCTATCGCGGCCAGACCCAGAAGTGGTTCGCCTTCGGTTTCCTCGGCTCAGACGACGAGATCGACGTAACGTCTCCCGGGAACGGTGCTTTCAAATCCGAGTTCGACACTTGGCGCTGGGAGCCGATGGCGGGCTTGCCCGACCTGATCGTGCCGTTCAAGCGGCCGGTCTACGAGGGGGTGGTTGCCGCGTTCGCGGGGCTCACGTCCTGGCGGGCCCCGCAGTGACCGCCTGAGCCGGCGCCCCGATGCGGTGGTGGTCGATCCCGATCCTGTTGTTGCTCGGGTGGTTCGCGTTCACGCTGACACCCTTGTGGGCGCTCTACGACCTCGCCCGCGCGGTCCAGGCGCACGACACCGACTACATTGCCCGTCACGTCAACTTCCGCACCCTGCGCCTCTCGGTGATCCGGCAGGCCGCTGCCGCCGCGCAGGCGCGTAATCCCGCCGCGCCCGACGTCGAGCCGCGTGAGCGCCAGCGTCTCTCCGAGGCCGCCGCGGCCCTGGCTGTCCCGATCGCGGAGGCGCTCGTGACGCCCGCAACCGTGGTCGATCTCCTCGACGACGGCTGGCCGCAATCCGTCGAATTGGGGCAGGAGGCGCCTGCCCCGCGCTCCGGGGGCGGGGGCCTGCGCATCGACAACCTACGCCGATTGATCCCGTTCTACCTTGCCTCGGAGATGCGGGGCTTTCGGACGGTCGTGGTGGGCGTGCCGCCCGAGGCGTCCCGCGAGCGTCGGCTGCGCGTCCGCCTCCGCCTGCGCAACTGGACTTGGCGCGTGGTCGACATCGAGCTGAACGACGAGCTGCGGGCGCGCATCGCCCAGACCTTTGCGCGGGCCGACGCGAAGACGCGCTGAGCGGAGCGGGGCCTCCGATTGCCCCCCGCGCTCAGCCCTCGGCCTGTTCCGTCTCCCGATTGGTGAAGCGCGCGTTGCCGAGGCCGGTGCCGATGGTGAGAATGCCCCAGCGGGTCACGTCCTTGCGGTCCGGCACCTCGCTCAGGCCCTGCACCACGGCGTCGTTGTGCATCACCACCATGGTGGCGTGCCCACCAATGCGCGGGATCGACGCCGCCACGCGTTCGGCGAGGTTGAAGCCATCGCTCTCCCAGTTGCCCGGCAGGTTCTGGCCGCCGCGGGTGATGGTGCCGTCGGCTTCGATGAGACCCGGGCAGCCGATTCCGATAAACGGCGCCAGGGTGAGATTGGCGCGGTCGGCCCGTCGGATCAGGTCCGTCAGCATGCCGATCAGGCGCTCCACCGCCTCGTCGCGGGTCGGCATCGGCTCTTCGTCGCGGTGGCGCCAGATCTCCGAGCGCCAGACCTCGCTGCGCGACAGGTCGGGGGCCTTGCGCAGGTTCGTCGTGACCACGCCCGTGCGGATGTTGCTGCCGCCGATATCGACGGCCAGCAGGCTGTCGTAGCCGGAGAAGATCCAGGCCGGCGCGAGGTGAACGGCACCGATCAGGCCGCCTTCGTCCGGATGATGCCGGATCGGCTCCAGGGTGATGTCGATGCCCGCCGCGCGCAGGAGGTAGCTCGCACGCCCGATGGCGAGACAGCCGGCGCGGCTGTCGCGGAACCCCCCGCCCACCGCGATGGCCTGCGTGCCCTTCCAGCCGTCCTGGGCCAGGAAGAGCCGGACCACGCGGGCAAGCTCCTGCGCGAAGGCCTCGATGGCGCTGAAGACCGTGCCCGAGGCAAGGGTGTCCTCGGCCAGGAGGACGTGATCGAGGCGTCGCTTGGAAAAGTCGCAGCTGTCCTTGTCGCCCAGGGGATCGGGGCCGAGGGCGCGCATCCTGGCGCGGCACGTTTCCAGCATCTCGCGGAAGGCGGCCTTCGAGACTCGGTCGCCGACGAAGCCGTCACCGTCCTTCAACTCGATGTTGTAATCATCGACGATGACGGATGGCAGCCGTTGTGCCGCGTGCGCGATCCCCGCCTCGCGGACCGAGGACTCTTTAGCCGTACCGTTGCTCGTCATGTCCGTTCGCCTGACCTTCGCCGCATCATCACGCGCGTCCCAACGCGCGGGCACGCTATTTCGGCTTGACGGTTTCGGGAGCGATCGGCGCCTTCGGCTCGCGGGCCTCCATGAGGTCCTCGGCCTTCTCCTCGTCGGTGTCGCCACCGCGCTCGATCGTCTTCTCGGGATTTGCCGCGAGCGCGCGAACGATCGCCACGAGGCGCTCGCACTCGGCGTCGTACTTGTAGGTCTCCAGCACGATGGCGGCGTCGCGCAGGGTGCGCAGATCGCGCACCGTCTGCTTGTTTGCGGCCTCGCGCAGCTCGGACTTGCCCGCGATCGCCTCTTCGAGCTTGGCCCCCTTCACGTCGCAGGCGGCGCCGGCCATGGCGGTGCTGGCGGCAAGGATCAGGGCGGCGGCGAGGATGCGCATCGTGTGGCTCCGGAAGGCGGGTCCCGCGCGAGTCGCGCGGAATCGTCAGGCGTGGTGGGGGTTGGGACGCAGGATGCCGTTGGCCAGGGCCACGAGGTGGCTCAGACGGTAGGGCTTGGGCACGAACACGGATTCGGCGACCGCGTCCGCCTGGGCGAGGTGGCCGCGTCCGCCCGAGGTATAGACCACGGGCAGGTTCGGCCAGTGCTGGCGGGCGCGGCGGGCGAGCGCGATGCCGTTCGTGTTGCGGGCCAGATCGATATCGGTGAAGAGCAGGTCGACGCGCTCCCGCGCGAGGATGTCCTCAGCCGCGTCGGCATCGGCGGCGGTGAGGACCCGGTAGCCCTCGTCGAGCAGTGCCTCGGCGGCGAGCTCGCAGACCATGGCTTCATCCTCCACCACCAGGACGGTCTCGGCGGCGGCGCGCGGGCTGAAGGCGGGCAGTGTCGGAAAGGCGCAGGCGAAGGAAATCATGACGCAACTCCTACTCACCCGGCATGAGGCCGTGGGGCCCGTGCCGGATCGCCAGAGAAACGGGCCGCCAAGGCCCATCGTTCGCCGCCGTTCACTCCAATTGCGCGGACTTGGTAAGCGAAGCTTTAACCCTGTGAGCCAAGTCGTGAAGGCGTGCCTGCGGCGCCCATGACCCGTCCCTGGCATCTCGGCTTCGGCCTCATCCTCACGGCGCTCGCGGGCTACGTGGACGCCCTCGGTTTCATCCGGCTCGGCGGCCTCTACACCTCCTTCATGAGCGGAAACACGACGCAGTTCGCGGTCGCCCTCGGCCATGGCGATCCGCATCACGCGCTGCTGCCGGCCCTGCTGATCCTCGCCTTCCTCCTCGGGGGCATCTGCGGCGGCGGCCTTTCGGCGCTCACCCCGGCGCGGTGGGTGACGCCCGTGATCCTAGGCTTCGAGACCGCGGTGGTGACGGCGGCCTTCCAGGCCGCGACGGCCGCACCGGATTCCGGCATCGCCTCCCTGATGCTGGCGCTCGCCATGGGCGCGCAGAACGCCGTGCTCTCGTACGTCCAGGGCTTCCGGGCCGGCACCACCTTCGTCACCGGCGCCTTGTTCGGTCTCGGCCAGAAGCTTGCCCTGGCGCTCGCCCGGCGGGGCGCACGCACCGCATGGGTCGGGGACGGCGTCGTCTGGTTCTCGCTCCTCGTCGGATCGGTGGCCGGAACGGTCGCCTACGGGAAGCTGGCGTTGTATGCCCTCGCCATTCCCGCCGGCCTGGCCGGCTCCCTCGCGCTCCTCGCGACGATCCTGATCGCGCGGTCCGCCCCGCCCAAGGGTGTCGTCAAGGCACCCGCCATCAAGGCCGTGGCGAAGTGAATCGCGAGGACCAGCGTTGAGAGATCCGTCCGGATGAGTGCCCCCTCCCTCCTCGATCACGTCGCGCCGGTCGCGGCCGGCGCCCACGTCACGCAGGCGGTCTGGCTGAAGGATACGCTCGCCCTGGCCCTCGGCGATGGCGGCGTGCTCCTCGTCTCCGGCCAGGAGACGCGCCGCGTCGAGGCGCATCCCGATGCGGGGATCTTGGTTGGCGTCGGCGACGGGCGCCGCCTCGTCACGGGCGGCGACGACGGGCGCGTGGTCGCGACCTCCGCCACCGGCGATGCCGTCGAGGTGGCGGCCGCCAGGAACGGCGCCTGGATCGATGCCCTCGCGGTGCATCCCGACGGCGCCATCGCTTTCGCGGCCGGCCGCAACGTCGTCGCCCGCGACGCCAAGGGCCGCGAGAAGACCTTCGCGGCACCCTCCACCGCGCGGGGCTTGGCTTTCGCGCCGAAGGGCTACCGCCTCGCTGTCTCGCACTACAACGGCGCCACCCTCTGGTACCCCAACCTCGAGACCGCTCCCGACTTCATCGAGTGGAAGGGCTCGCATATCGACGTGACCTGGTCGCCCGACGGCCGCTTCGTCGTCACGACCATGCAGGAGAACTCCCTGCACGGTTGGCGCCTTCAGCCCGATCGCGGCCACATGCGGATGTCGGGCTATCCCGGCAAGGTGCGCTCCGTGGCGTGGTCCGGTGACGGCGATTGGCTCGCCACCAGCGGCGCCGAGGCCGCCATCGTCTGGCCGTTCGATTCGAAGGAGGGCCCCACCGGCAAGGCGCCGCGCGAGTGCGGTGTGCGCCCGGCCCGCGTCTCCCGCGTGGCGTTCCACCCCAAGGCCCTGGTCCTGGCCATCGGCTACGAGGACAGCTGCATCCTTCTGGTGCGGTTCACCGATGCCTCGGAACTGCTGGTGCGCCATGCCGTGAAGGGCAGCGCGATCTCGGCGCTGGCCTGGGACGGGCGCGGCACCCGCCTCGCCTTCGGCTGCGCCGACGGGCAGGCCGGTATTCTCACGCTGCCGACCTGAGGCCGCCCGCGATGGCGCTGTTCGGATTCGGCGGTCGCCGCGCTCCGGTTGACCAGGAAGCCCGCGAGGGGGTGATCGCCCGGGTTCGCCGCCTCGGCGGCTTCGATGCTGAGG
This sequence comes from Methylobacterium goesingense, assembly GCF_022179225.1. Lineage (GTDB taxonomy): Bacteria > Pseudomonadota > Alphaproteobacteria > Rhizobiales > Beijerinckiaceae > Methylobacterium > Methylobacterium goesingense. The sequence continues at coordinate 33,984 of NZ_BPQL01000068.1, read as the reverse complement.
TGATCGTCAAGGTCAGCGAGATCGTCTGCGCCGATCCGGCCTGTCCCGGCCTGGAGACGGTGATTCTGATCATGGTGCCGGGCGATCCGACCCGGGCCGTCAAGATCGCGCGGGCCATGGCCGAGATCGGCGACGCGGACGTGGCGGCCGCCCTCGACTCGACTTCGTAGGCCATCGGAACCGGCTGCCTGGTTCCCGCCTTGTCCTCGGCAGCCTTCGGTTCTCCGCCGTGCCCGACCGGGAGGTCTCGTGTTCCGCGTCCTGCGCACCCTCGGACTCGCGCTCGGTCTCCTCGCCGGTGCCATCGCGGCGCAGGTCCCCGAATTCGCTCAGCAATACGCCCAGCGCCTCGGCGGCACCGTCGACGAGTTGCGCCGGGTCGTGTCCGGGTTCGAGGCGGACGCCGCCGCCAGCGGGCGGAGCCGCAACGATGCGCTCGACCGCCTGAGCGGCGACCGCGACGCGCTGGTCTCGCGCCGGGGCGCGGCGGCCCGCGCCGACATCGCCCGCCTCGACGCGCTCTCGGGACAGCAGCGCGCCCTCGCCGAGGCGGGCGGCCCCCTGGGTCGCGCGGTGGCGGTCTTGCGCAATCCGGACATGTCCCTCGCCCGGGCGACCTACCAGGACTACGTTCCGGCGATCCCCACCACGGCGGATGGACTCACCGCCGGACTCCTGGGCTTCCTCGCCACCTGGGCGGGCTGGCGGCTCCTGGCCGAGACCGGTTGGCGGATGGTGCGGGGGCGCCGCCGCCCCGTGACCCAGGGCGCCTGACCTGCTTTGCCGTGGGCCACGGCATCGTGACTGTTGCACATCGTCTACAGCCCGTCCGCCGTGGCTGCACTAGGACTGTGGCGTAGCGCGTGGGCCTCACCCTGGCGCCGTTTCACGGCCTTCGATCGAACGCATGGCGCGCGCCTCAACTTCCTCCGTCGATCCGGCGAGCGATGCCGCCGCGCTCCTGCGGCGTGTCGGCTTCATCGGCCTGTTCGTGGTCATGCCAGTGGCCGCCCAGTTCGCGCGCCGCGCCGTGGTGGTGCTGGCGCCCATCGCCATCGCGCTTCTGGTGCTGGCCAGCATCGTCGACGGCAAGTCACGCCCGGTCCGTCCGGCCTCGACGCGCCTGCTGCGCTCGCCCGCGTTCCTGGCCGGCTGCCTCTTCATCCTCTGGGCCGCCCTCTCGCTGGTCTGGACACCCTTCCTCGATCTCGCCACCGAGCGCCTGCTCAACCTGGTGGCGACCCTGCTGATGACGATGGCGGGCTACCTCGCCCTGCCGGATCGCATGCGCTCGGCGAATCTCTATCTCCTGCCGGTGGGTCTCGCGGCCGCGGCCCTCGTCGCCATCGGCCTCGGTCTCACGGGTCAGGGCCTCTTCGGCCAGCGTCTCGCGCGGATCGGCGACGACGAGGGCATCCTTGACCGCGGTCTCATCCTCCTCGTCCTTCTGGTCTGGCCGGCCGTGGCGTGGCTCCGCTCGCGCGGCCGCGACGGCGAAGCCCTCGGCCTCGCGGTCCTGGTTTCCCTCGCCCTCATCGTCTCGCCGGGGCCGACGACCCTTGTCGCCCTCGCGGTCGGGGCCCTTGCCTTCGCGTTCACGGCCTTCCGGCCGAACCAGGGGCCGCGCATCCTCGCCCTGGTGGCCGCAGCACTCCTCGTGCTCGGCCCTGTTCTGCCCTTCATCGCCCGCCCGATCGGCGCGTGGCTGTTCGGCGGGCGCTCGCCCGGCGTCCTGAGCTTGAAGGCCTGGCAGGCGATCGTTACCTCCGAGCCGTTCCGGCTTGTCACCGGGCACGGGTTCGAGACGGCCCTGCGGGGCCGTTACGTCAACCTGCTGCCCATGAATGCGCCCCGGACCCTGCTTTTCGAACTCTGGTACGAACTCGGCCTCGTCGGCGCCTTCGCGGCCGCCTTCGCCCTGCATGCCGCGATTCGGCGGGCTGGCCGCGAGGCCTCGGTGCTGGTGCCGGGGGCGATGGCGGCGTTCGCCGCGGCCTTCCTCATCGCCTGCGTCGGCGTGGGCATGATGGTGATGTGGTGGCTCACCACGCTCGCCCTGGCGGTGCTGGTGTTCGTGGCGGTGGAGCGCGGCCAGTTCCGCACGCGCCGGCCCAAGGCCAGTCTGCTGCGCCCGGCCGGTAGCGCCTGATCAGGATTCCGCTGCCGCCTCGATGGCCTCCATGTCGGCGTCCGACAGGCCGAAATGGTGGCCGATCTCGTGGACGAGAACGTGGGTGACGAGGTGCCCCAGGGTCTCGTCGTGTTCGGCCCAGTAATCGAGCAACGGCCGCCGGTAGAGCCAGACCTGGTTCGGCATCTGCCCCGTGGCGGCCTCGCCGCCCTGTGCCAGCCCGATCCCGCGAAACAGACCGAGTAGGTCGAACTCGCTCTCGCACCCCATTTCGCCGAGGGTCTCTTCGTCGGGGAAATCCTCGACGTGGATGAGGAGGCCGGCGCACAGGTTGCGGAACGCCAGGGGCAGGTTGGCGAAGGCGGCGTGGGCCATGTCCTCGAAGGCCGCGAGATCCGGTGCCCGCGCCCCGGTCCAGTCCGGTGAGGTGCTCACGCGAACTCCGGCAGCACACGCTGCGCCAGGAAGCCCGCGAGGTCGCTGGTGATGTGGTCGATATGCGGTTCGCGCACCGCCTCCTGCTCGAAGGCCTCGCGGAACGGATCGATCGTCGGGGGCACCACCAGCACCGTCGACATCCCGATGTCATGGGGCACGACCAGGTTGCGGGCGATGTCCTCGAACAGGGCCGCCCGACGCGGCTCGACCCCGTGCCGCTTGAGGAAGCGCTCGTAGGTCGAGCGCTCGGGCTTCGGAATGAAGTCGGCGTCGGCGATGTCGAACACGTCCTCGAAGTGATCGAGGATGCCGAGCTTGGCCGCCACGTTCTCGGCGTGCCTGCGCGAGCCGTTGGTGAGGATCAACTTGCGTCCGGGCAGGGCCTCGATGGCATCGCCCAGGGCGGCGTCGAGCCGGATGGTCGAGTGATCGATGTCATGCGCGAAGTCGAGGAAGTCGTGCGGATCGATCGCGGATTCGACCATCAGTGCTTTTAGCGTCGTGCCGTAGCGATGGTAGAAGTACTTCTGCAGGGCGCGGGCCGAGAGGCCGTCGAGCCCGTACAGGCGCATGACGTAGAGGGTGATCCGCTCATCGACCTGGGGCCAGACCCGGGCGTCGCTCGGATAGAGCGTGTTGTCGAGGTCGAACACCCAGGTGTCGACGTGACGAAAGCCGCGGGATTGGGCGGTGGTGAAGTGGCTCTCGCCGGGGAGGAACAAAGCGTCTCGACACGGTTCGGGGTGGGCTCGCGAAGCCCGGCCGTCCGAGATGGGGACCGGTCTGTGCGAAGGGAAGCGTCACCTGAGGCCATTTCAGAGCATGGCCGTGGGCATACGGCAAGCGTCCAGGGCGCCGTCCAGGGAATTGGGACACCTCGCATTCAGCCGGTTAGGTTCGATTTCCTGGTCCGTGCTGGAAGATTGAGCAGTAGGATGTAAATTTGAGCGTATTGCCCCAGCAATAGAGAGAGTCAGAGCCTCGCCTTCCAGCAAGTATCGAAGTGTGTCCTTGGCGCCACTTTAACCGGACATACACGAATGCGAGACTAGGTCTAAGGGGTGGTGTGGCGCACCCCGGGCCGGGCGCTCCGCGCCTCCTCCGTCGGGAGAGAAAGCCTTGCTCGCTCGCGATTTCATGAACTTCTTCGACGCGTCCCGGCGCCAGGGCGTGATCCTGTCTTTCGGCGGCGACATCTCCGAGAACGTGCTGTTCTCCCTGGGCGAGGTGCTCAAGCTGCGCATGAGCCAGGGCGAGACGGATACCTCGGTGGCCAAGCGCGTGTTCGCGATCTTCGTCGAGCAGGCCCAGAACGTGATCCGCTACTCCTCCGACAAGGTGGCCAAGCCCTCCGGACCGGCGCCGGGCTTGATCAGCAACGGCGTGATCGTGGTCGGCATGGAAGCCGCGCGCTTCTACGTGCTCTGCGGCAACGAGATGCCCGATGCTGACGTGCCGTCCCTGCGCGCCCGCCTCGACCACATCGCCAGCCTCAACAGTGACGCGTTGAAGGCTTTTTATCGCGAGAAGCTGCGCCAGCCGCCGGACGAGGGCAGTCTCGGTGGAAGCATCGGACTCATCGAGATCGCCCGGCGCTCGAGCGCCCCGGTGGAGTACGGCTTCCAGGCGCTGGACACCCAGCGCAGCTTCTTCTGCCTCAAAGCCTATATTTGATGGGCCCGTCACCGATGGATCGCATCCAGCTTGCCGCCACGGACCGCTCGCCGCAGGTCGACTTCGACTTCGCGTCGGGCCACCTGACCCTGCGCGGCGAATCCTACCCCGAGGACGCGGCCGCCTTCTTCGGGCCCTTGCTTCAGGCCCTGAGGACCCATCTGGCGGACCAGTCCGGGGCACCGATCGTATTCGAGGTCGGCCTGGCCTACTTCAATTCCTCCAGCGCCAAGGCGTTGATGAACCTGTTCATGCCCCTGGAGGATGCGGCGGAGGAGGGGCGCTCGGTGACCGTGCGCTGGCACTTCGTCGACGGCGACGAGACCATCGAGGAGGCGGGCGAGGATTTCGCTGCCGATTTTTCGCATGCGCGCTTCGAGATGGTGAAGGAGCCGGTGGCATGACGCGCGCGGTACGGGCCGTGGCCGGGACGCCTCCTGCCAAGCCGGAGGATGCCTTCAGCCTCTACGACGCCGAGGAGGCGGTCCTGGCGCGCTCCGAGGCCATGCTGGCGGGGCTCTCGGACGTTGCGGGCGGCGTCCAGGCCCTCGCCGATGCCTATCGCCGGGGCTACCGGGAGCAGCGCCGCCTCGTGCGGATGAGCGACCGGATGCAGCTCGACCTCCAGAAGGCGAACCAGGCGCTTGCCGAGCAGCGCCGCGATCTCCAGGCGCTGAACACCGCTCTGTCGAGCGAGATCGAGCACCGGACCCGCCTCGAGGCCGAGCTGCGGCGCCTTGCCGACACCGATGACCTCACGGGGGCGCTGGCGCGCCGCCGGTTCATGGAGATCGCCGCCCGGGAATGGCTGCGCCACGAGCGCAGCGGTGCCCCGGTCTGCATCCTCATGCTCGACCTCGACCGCTTCAAGCTCCTCAACGACAGCTTCGGGCATGCCGCCGGGGACGCCGCCCTGGTCGCCTTCGTGGCGACCTGCCGGGCCAATCTGCGCACCCTGGACTTCATCGGCCGCACCGGCGGCGAGGAATTCGCCATCGTTCTGCCGGACACCTCCCTCGATGGGGGCTTCACCTTCTCGGAGCGCCTCCGGGAAGCCGTCGCCACCACGCCCGTGGGCGGAGCCGACTCGGCCGTGACCATCACGGTGAGCATCGGCGTCGCCCAGGCCTGGCAGGGCGAGAGCCTGGAGAGCGCGATGCAACGCGCCGATGCCGCCCTCTACGCGGCCAAGCGCGACGGTCGCAACCGCGTCGGTCTCAAACCCGACACCGCCGTCCCGGAGCGCTCGTGAGCGCCGAGGCGAACCCCATCATTCCGGCACAGGCCGCCCGGGTCGAGGACGCGGGCCGACGCCCGCGCGGCGGCTCCCTGCGCGGAGCGGGCCCCCGCCGGAGCAGCGACTTCCTGGAGGTTGCGGGCTTCGTCGACGTGCCGACCGGCGAGCCCGGCACCATGCGCCCGGGCGCGCTGCGCGGCGCCGCGCAGGGGCGCGACCTCGATACGCTCGCCCACATCCTGTTCCTGCGGATCTACCCCGTCATCGCCGTCGTCGTGCTGGTGACGCAGATCGGCATCGCCTGGGTGAACTACCGCGACCAGCTTCACCTCTACAGCGAGCGCGCCGACCTGATGGCCTCGCTCGCCGCCAGGGCGATCGCGCGGCCGGACTGGAGCGCCAGCCCGGAGATCTACCGCCGCCAGGTGGAAGCGCTGAGTCTCGATCCGGCCTTCCGCTCGGCGACCCTGCGCAACGCAGCCGGCGCCGTGCTGATGAGCTTCGGCGATCAAAAGCCCGGTCGTGGCTTCGAACGCATCACCGCACAGGCCGACATACCCGCAGAGCCGGGCGCCGCCGCCCAGGGACGCCTCACCGTGGCGATCTCGGCCGAGGGCCTGCGCGGGAACGCCGAGAAGCAGGCGGTGCTGGCCGTCGTCACCAGTCTGATCCTGATGTTGGCCTTCGTGTTCACGCTGCACGCCAACGTGCGCCGGCACGTGCTTTCACCACTCAAGCGTCTGCTGCTCGCCATGCGGGAGGTCGAGCACAAGCGCTGGGTGCCGGTGGAACTCGACGGAGCGTTTCGCGCCAGCAACGAGATCGACGTCATCTCCCAGGCGTTCAACCGGATGGTGGACGGCCTGCGCAGCGGCGACGAGGCCAAGCAGCTGCTTCAACAACTGGAGCAGGCCCACCACAAGCTGGAGGACGCCAACCGGCTCGTGATGGAGAGCATCGGCTACGCGCGCCGCATCCAGAGTTCCGTACTGCCCGACCGGACGGCCCTGGACGGCACCGGTCTCGACGTGGCCGTGCTGTGGGAGCCGCTCCACCTCGTCGGCGGCGACTACTTCTGGCTCGAGGAGATCGACGGGATCGGCATCCTGGTGGTCGCCGACTGCACCGGCCACGGCGTTCCGGGCGCCTTCCTGACCCTGATCGTCGCCACCGCCCTCGACCGCCTGCTGCACGAGCGCGGTCTGCGCGATCCGGCCGCGATTCTGGAGGCCCTCGACGGCATGGTCCGCACGCAGCTGCGCCAGGATGGCCGTGGCGCGGAATCCGACGATGGCCTCGATTGCGGGATTTGCGTCTGGGACCGTGCGCGGGGAGAAATCCGCTTTGCCGGGGCCGGCACCGCGCTGACCATCATCGACGGCGCGGCCGTGACCCGGATCCGGGGCGCCAAGCGCGGCCTCGGCTACCCCCAGCGTCCTGGCGAGCGCGTCTCGGTCGAGGAGACGCTCCTGACGGTCGCGCCCGGCATGAGCTTCTACCTGATGACCGACGGCATCACCGATCAAATGGGTGGCGCCGGTCCCGCCCGCCGGCTCCTCGGCCATCGTGGCGTCACAGACATTCTGGCCGGCGATCAGGCGGCGCCCCTGGCCGAGCAGGTGGCGCGGCTCGACGCTGCACTGACCGCCTACCGAGGCGGCGAGGCACGCCGGGACGACATGACCCTGCTGGCCTTCCGGCCACGCCGGGACACGCTGCCCGACGCGGCCTGAACGGGATCCCGGGACGGCGCGTCCCGGGCCGAGCCCTCAGCTCCGGCGGATCAGGGTACCGGCACCGTAATCGGTGAACAGCTCCAGCAGCACCGCGTGGCTGACCTTGCCGTCGAGGATGACCACCGCTTCGACGCCCTGCTCCAGGGCGTAGATGCAGGTCTCGACCTTGGGGATCATGCCCCCCGTGATGGTGCCATCCGCGATCAGCCGGCGGCAATCGTCGATCGACAGCTCGGGGATCAGCTTCTTGTCCTTGTCGAGGACGCCCGGGACGTCGGTCAGCAGCAACAGGCGCTTGGCCCGCAGCGCCCCCGCGATGGCACCCGCGAAGGTGTCGGCGTTGACGTTGTAGGTCTGGCCGTCGGCGCCGAAAGCGACCGGAGCGAGGACCGGGATCAACTCGGCCTTGAGCACCGCGTCGAGGACGCCGCGCTCGACATGGTCGGGCTCGCCGACGAGGCCGAGATCCAGTTCCTGCTCGGTCTGGCTCTCGGGATCGATGATGGTGCGCGTGGCCTTGCGGGCCCGCACCATGTTGCCGTCCTTGCCGCACAGGCCGATGGCGCGGCCGCCCTCGGCCGAGATCCAGCCAACGATCTGTTTGTTGATCGAGCCGGCGAGAACCATCTCGACCACCTCGACGGTGGCCTCGTCGGTGACGCGCAGGCCGCCCCGGAATTCGGATTCGATACCGAGCCGGCCGAGCATGCGCCCGATCTGCGGTCCGCCGCCATGCACCACGATCGGCTTCAGGCCGGATTGCTCGAGGAGCACGATGTCCTCGGCGAAGTCCTCGGCGGCCGCGCGGTCGCCCATGGCGTGCCCGCCATACTTGATGACCACGATCTCCTGGTCGTAGCGCTGCATGTGGGGCAGGGCCTGGACGAGGACTTCGGCGCGCACATGAACGTTGGGCAGCGGTTCTTTCATCGTGGGGCTGGTCCTCGATGGCGCGTCGGGCACCGCGCGCGACGCGGGGCTTCTAGCGCAGCAATGCGGCGGTGCGAAGCAGGCCGCGGACGATTATTCGCAGCGCGAGCGGAGTCCGCTGCCGGAGGCGTCCTGCGGGGTGGGCTTGGAGACCGTGGTGCTGCGGACGGGTAAATCTTCCTTAAGGTTGACGAATCATCATCGGAGCATCGCCCGGGAACTCGCGCCATGCTCCATTCCGACCCGCTTCAGCCGCGTCCGACCCTCGTGAATCCCAGCCATCTCGCCAGTGCGGTGGACCAACTCGGCCATCACGCCGCGTCGCAGGCGGAGGTCTGGCACCTGCTCACCCAGAACTTCATCGTCGACCTCGACGCCGTCGCCGTCCTGCTGCCACGCAGCGAGCCCGAGCCGCACTGGCTGCCCACCCGGCGCTGAACCATTGCCCGCGGGCGGCGGCGCGTTCGCACCTCGTCCCTCCATACCCCCTCTGGCACACGCCATGCTTGAGCGAGGGGCAACGCCAAGAAACCGATCCGACAGGCTAGAGGAAACACCAGGACAACGATCACGCGGACGCTCTGACGCCGGAGCCACACCGCGGACCTTATTCGCCATCTCGAACAAGGGGTCCGTCATGTCCGAACTGCTCACTGTTGCCCTCGTTTGCGCCGCGACCCTCGTGGCCAAGGATTGCTCGCGGGACACCGCCCTCGACGTCATCGTGTCGCCCGCCCGCACCCCCATGGAATGCCTGATGCACGGGCAGGCCGTGGCCGCCGCGACCGGCCTGCCGGGCGGCGACAACCGCTACCTCAAGGTCACCTGCGAACGCCGTCATGCCGACCTGCGCCACCTGCGCCGGGCCGGTTACGCGGCCGCCATCGTGCTGGTGCATCGCGACGCGATCTAGCACTTCGGCAGAGTGGGACGACGCCATGGCCGGCAAGGCCATGAGCGCCGCCGCAAGCACGGACGTCCACACAGACGGAGGCGACAGCACCGGCTTCAGGGTCCGCCGGCTGAGGCTCGCCTCAGGCGAGAGCGAGGGTCGCGCCGGCCGCGAGTTCGCCGCCCGCGATCACTTCCGCGTAGACCCCGCAATCGGTGTGGCCGAGATGCTGGGACAGGGTGCGGGGGATCGCGAGGTCGCGCTGGCCCGTCGCAGGGTCCACGTTGGTGGCCGCACAACGCTCCGTGCGCTTGTGGACGCGGAGGCGCACACCGCCCGGCGCCGTGAGGGTGCGCCCCACGAGGTCGAGTTCGGCCCAGGGCGCGAGGCCCGAGAGGTAGAGGTTGGCCCGGAAGCGGAGCGGGTCCACGGCCGCGCCGGTCATGTCCTCCAAGGCCGCCACGCTCGCCAGATTGACGAGGGAGACGAAGCCGCGCGGTGAATCCGTGAAGCGGTAGCCCTCCGGCGCGGTCAGCAGACGCGCCGGTCCCCGCATGGCGTCCGGCAGATAGCCGGCGAGGAAGGCCTCGATCACGGCGCGGCCCTCCGGGGTGGTAAGATCGCCCTCGGCCACCACCGTCCCGCCCTGGCGGATCGTGAGAAGGCCGCTGGCGGACTCGTAGCGCGTGTCGAGCTGCGCCAGAGCCTCGTGGCGCATCAGCATCAGGAACTTGATCTTGGGCTGGTGGGTCGGCGCCTCCGGATCGAAGCCGGAGGGGCCGTTCTCCACGGCGAACAGGCGGTCCCCCGGGAAGTAGGCGCCGGCCGCCAGGTCGACCTTGTCCAGGCGTTCCGGCGAGAGCCCTTTGACCGGGTAGCGGTAGAGGGCTTCGAGGCGAAGAGGCGCGGGGGAGGCAGCAACGTTCATGCGTCCAGCGTGGCCCTGATTTGCATCCCGGCGCAAGTCTGAACGCGGCGCGGTAAACCGCGTGGCGCGAGCCCTTGTGGTGCCGATATGCAACACCACATCCGGATGACCGGCGGCCAGGTGGCGCCGGGGTCTCCAGCGACAGCGGTCGTGGAGGCGACGTTTCGGCGACCGGCCGTGCCGCGACGAGCGGGCGGCGGGTCGAGTCGACACGGGGAGGTGGGACGAGATGAATTTTGAAATCTATACCGAGCGCGCCCGCGGCTTCGTCCAGGCGGCGCAGAGCCTCGCGATGCGCGAGGGCCATCCGCAATTCCAGCCGGGCCATATCCTCAAGGTGCTGCTCGACGATCCCGAGGGCCTCTGCGCCGGTCTGATCGACCGGGCGGGCGGTCAGTCGCGAGTTGCTCTGGCGCAGACCGAGGCTTGGCTCGCCAAGCAGCCGAAGGTATCCGGCAACGCGTCCCAGCCGCAGGCGACGCGCGAGCTCGTGCGCCTGTTCGACACCGCCGAGAAGGCGGCCGAGAAGGCTGGCGACAGCTATGTGACCGTCGAGCGCCTGCTTCTCGCCCTCGCGGTGGAGAAGGATACCGAGGCCGGCCGCGCGCTGGCGGCGGCCGGCGTCACCGCGGCCTCGCTCAACGGGGCCATCAATGCGCTCCGCAAGGGCCGCACCGCGGACAACGCCACGGCCGAGAACGCCTACGACGCCCTTAAGAAGTACGCTCGCGACCTCACGGAAGCGGCGCGCGAGGGCAAGCTCGACCCGGTGATTGGCCGCGACGAGGAGATTCGCCGCACGATCCAGGTCCTGTCCCGGCGCACCAAGAACAACCCCGTCCTCATCGGCGAGCCCGGCGTCGGCAAGACCGCCATCGTCGAGGGGCTCGCGCTTCGCATCGTCGACGGCGACGTGCCGGAATCGCTTCGCGACAAGAGCCTGCTCGCCCTCGACATGGGATCGCTCATTGCCGGTGCCAAATACCGCGGCGAGTTCGAGGAGCGGCTGAAGGGCGTGCTCTCCGAGGTTACGGCGGCCGAGGGTGGCATCATCCTGTTCATCGACGAGATGCACACCCTGGTCGGGGCCGGCAAGGCGGATGGGGCGATGGACGCCTCGAACCTGCTGAAGCCTGCTCTGGCGCGCGGCGAACTGCATTGCGTCGGCGCGACCACGCTCGACGAGTACCGCAAGCACGTGGAGAAGGACGCAGCCCTGGCGCGGCGCTTCCAGCCCGTCTTCGTGTCCGAGCCGACCGTCGAGGACACGGTCTCGATCCTGCGCGGGATCAAGGAGAAGTACGAGCAGCACCACGGCGTGCGCATCCAGGATGCGGCGCTGGTAGCGGCCGCGACCCTGTCGAACCGCTACATCACCGACCGCTTCCTGCCGGACAAGGCGATCGACCTGATGGACGAGGCCGGATCGCGCCTGCGCATGCAGGTCGATTCGAAGCCGGAGGAGCTCGATAATCTCGACCGCGAGATCGTGCGCCTGAAGATCGAGGGCGAGGCCCTGAAGAAGGAGACGGATTCCGCCTCCCGTGACCGCCTCGTTCGCTTGGAGAAGGAACTGGCCGACCTCGAGGAGCGATCGGCTGCGATCACCTCGCGCTGGAAGGCCGAGAAGGACAAGCTCGGCGCCGCCGCCGACCTCAAGCGCAAGCTCGACGAGGCCCGCAACGAACTGGCCGCGGCCCAGCGCCAGGGTCAGTACCAGCGCGCGGGCGAGCTTGCCTATGGCGTGATCCCGGGGCTGGAGCGCCAGCTCGCCGAGATCGAGGCACGCGGCGAGAGCGCCGTGTCCCAGGACGGCATGGTCGAGGAGGCGGTGACGCCGGCCCATATCGCGGGCGTCGTCTCGCGCTGGACCGGCGTGCCCGTCGACAAGATGCTGGAGGGCGAGCGCGACAAGCTCCTGGCCATGGAGAAGGTCCTGGGCGAGCGCGTCGTGGGGCAGCGCGAGGCGGTGGAGGCGGTGGCGACCGCCGTGCGCCGGGCACGCGCCGGCCTTCAGGATCCGAACCGGCCGATCGGGTCGTTCATCTTCCTGGGCCCCACGGGCGTGGGCAAGACCGAGCTGACCAAGGCGCTCGCCGGCTTCCTGTTCGACGACGACACGGCGCTGGTCCGCATCGACATGTCGGAATACATGGAGAAGCACTCCGTGGCCCGGCTAATCGGCGCGCCCCCGGGCTATGTCGGTTACGAGGAAGGCGGAGCCCTGACCGAAGCCGTTCGGCGCCGGCCCTATCAGGTCGTGCTGTTCGACGAGGTCGAGAAGGCGCACCCGGACGTGTTCAACGTCCTGCTGCAGGTGCTCGACGACGGGCGGCTGACCGACGGACAGGGGCGGACGGTGGATTTCCGCAACACGCTCCTGATCATGACCTCGAACCTCGGCTCGGAATACCTCGTCAATCAGAGCGAGGGCGACGACACCGATGTCGTGCGCGAAGAGGTGATGGGGGTGGTGCGCAGCCATTTCCGGCCGGAATTCCTGAACCGGATCGACGAGATCATCCTGTTCCACCGCCTCAAGCGGTCGGAGATGGGGGCGATCGTCGATATCCAGCTCAAGCGCCTGCAAAAACTCCTCGACGAGCGCAAGATCACCCTCGACGTCGAGCCGGAGGCCCGCGACTGGCTCGCCGACAAGGGCTACGATCCGGCCTACGGGGCGCGCCCCCTCAAGCGGGTGATCCAGAAGGCGGTGCAGGACCGGCTGGCGGAACAGCTCCTGTCGGGGCTGATTCACGACGGGGAGGCGGTGCCGGTGGAGGTCGGCCCCCTCGGCCTGAAGGTCGGCAAGTCCGGCCTCAGCACCGAGCGCCGGCCGGAGAGCGTCACCCTGAACTGAGACGGCGGGCCATTGACGAACGACGGGACCCAGGACGGAAGCGACCGTCTCGAGCCCCGTCGCTGCTGCGCGTCATTGTCCGGAATTCAGGATTATCTTGCGAATTCGGCCGTCGAAATCTCGGAATCGGGTCGAGATTCCGCGTAACGCGCAGGCCCCGAAAGTGTCGCCGGCATAGAAGCCGCGCGCGCTCTGCTCGCTGCACGCCATCAGGGGCGGCACGAGCACGGTGGCGAGGCCGACGGCCACCACCAGGGCAATGTTCAGGAGAACGGCGCCGAGCCAGCCGAGCGGCGATGAGAACGGCTTCTCGAAGTCGGTGCTGCCCTTGTTCGGTCCGGAGAGGTCACGAACGGCGGTACCCGCGCCACGACGTTCGGCCATCCGCTTATCGAGGTCCCGGAACTTCGAGATGTCGGCCACGAACGATATCCTCACGCGAGCGCGACCCACCTTGCCCGGACAACTCTCAAGGAAGGCTGAAGCGCGGCGCTGACATTCGCGGCGGACCGTTTCCATCAAGGCTGTGCACCGACGCGAATGCGTCTTGAGCGGAGTCGGCATTTGCGGAGAATGCCGCCTCCAAAAGCCGCGTTTCTCGTTCTCAGGACTCCCGATGTCGACATTGAAGCCGGAACGTCGCGCCGATCCGGCCGCGACGGAGAGTGCACTCTCGCGAGCCGGCATCCGCTTCACTGCCTGGGCCGAGAAGTGGTTCCCCGACGCTTTCATCTTCGTGGCGATCGCGGTGGTCATCGTGGCGCTGGGTGCCTTGGCCAACGGGGCACCGGCGCCCGCCATTGCGAAGAGTTTCGGTGACGGCTTCTGGAGCCTCATCCCCTTCACCATGCAGATGGCCTTCGTCACCATCGGCGGCTACGTGGTGGCGACGGCGCCGCCGGTGCAGGCGCTGATCGACCGGCTAGCGAGCATTCCGAAGACCGGGCGCGGCGCTGTCGGCTTCGTCGCCGCCGCGACCATGCTGTCCTCGTTCCTGAGCTGGGGCCTCAGCCTGATCTTCGGCGGCCTGCTGGCACGAGCGCTCGCCCGCCGTACGGAACTCCGCATGGATTACCGCGCCGCCGGCGCGGCCGCCTATCTCGGCCTCGGGGCGACCTGGGCCATGGGCCTCAGCTCCTCGGCCGCCCAGCTTCAGGCGAACCCCGCGAGCCTGCCGAAGGCGCTCCTGCCGATCACCGGCGTGATCCCCTTCAGCGAGACCATCTTCCTGTGGCAGTCGATGCTGATCGCGCTGGTCCTCTTCGTGATGTCGGTGATCATCGCCTACGCCTCCGCTCCGCGCCCGAACACGGCGGTGACGGCCGAGGACCTCGGCGTGAGCGTCGAGCGCGAGAAGCCCGATCTCGGCCGCCCCGAGCAGCCCGGCGAGTGGCTGGAGCACTCTCCGATCCTCACGGTCCTGCTGGTGGTGATCGCCGGCGCCTGGATCTACCAGGAGTTCGCGCGGCAATCCTGGATCACCGCGATCTCGAACCTCAACACCTACAACCTTCTCTTCATCACCCTCGGCCTGCTGCTGCACTGGCGCCCCAAGCGCTTCCTGGTGGCGGTCTCCAAGGCCGTGCCTGCCACCGCCGGCATCCTGATCCAGTTCCCCCTCTACGCCGCCATCAGCGCGATGCTGACGGGGCCGAAGAACGCCGCCGGCATCTCGGTCTCCGAGGTGATCACCCACGCCTTCGTCAGCCTGAACACCACGGGCAGCTTCCCGATCTCGATGGGCGTCTACTCGGCGGTGCTGGGCTTCTTCGTGCCGTCGGGCGGCGGCAAGTGGCTGCTCGAAGCCCCTTACGTGATGCAGGCGGCCAACGAGCTTCAGGTGCATCTCGGCTGGGCCGTGATGGTCTACAATGCCGCCGAGGCCCTACCGAACCTCATCAATCCGTTCTGGATGCTGCCGCTGCTGGGAATCCTTGGCCTCAAGGCGCGCGACATCGTGGGCTTCAGCTTCCTCCAGCTTCTGATCCACCTGCCGGTGGTGCTGTTCCTGCTCTGGGCGCTGGCCTTCACGCTGACCTATCACCCGCCAGTGATGCCGTAGGCTCGGGCGAAAGCCTCGCGAGGGGACTGAACCACATGCGCATCGCCATCCTGCCGGTCCTGTCGACCCTGCTGCTCGGGAGCCTGTCCGCAATGGCCCAAGATCGACCGCCGGAAGATCGACTGCCGGAAATTCCGGCTGATTCTCTGACCGACGCCCAGAAGAAAGCGTCGGCGGACTTCCTCGCTGCCCGCAAGACGCCGGTGTTCGGGCCGTTCGTACCGCTCCTGCGCAGTCCGGAGTTGATGACCAATGCCAGCAACATGGGCCTGCATCTGCGCTACCGCAGCGTGCTGCCCCTGCGCTTGAGCGAGTTCATCATCCTCATCACCGCGCGGGAATGGACGCAGCAGCTGGAGTGGCACATCCACGCGCCGATCGCCCTGAAGGCCGGCCTCGATCCCGCGATCGTCGCGGCGATCCAGGAGGGCCGGCGGCCGGACGCGATGGGGCCGGAGGAAACGCTGGTCTATGCGTTCTCGACGGAGCTCCACCACAACAAGGCGGTGAGCGACACCACCTATGCTCGCGCGGTGGAGACTTTCGGCGAGCAGGGCGCCATCGAGATGGCGGGGATCAACGGCTACTACACCCTGCTGGCGATGAGCATGAACATGGCGCGCACGGCCTTGCCGAAGGGCGCCACGCCGCAACTGCCGCAGCTGGTGCGCTGAGAGCGGGCTATCGGTTCTCCTGACGAGATGCCGGCGGACCGGCACATCGCCGATGACCAGGGCCGGGGTCGTTCACGTCCAAACGGACCGGTACGCCCTAAACTCATGCGCGCCGCGCCGGAACGAGGGCACCGGCGGCGGCGAGCAGCCAGCCGGCCATCAGCGCGAAGCCCCCGGTCGGCGCCGCCATGGGAAACAGAGGCGTGCCGCGGAGCGCTCGAAGGGCGAGATCGCCGCAGAACAGCACCAGCCCGACGACGAGAGCCCAGGCCGCGACGCGCGTGATCGGCCGGTGCGTCGTGCCCGTCGCCGAGAGCGCCACGAGCGCCAGGATCGCGGGGGCGTGGAACAGTAGAAACTGGGCGGCCGTCTTCAGGCTGTCGGCCCCGCTGAGATGGGCGGCGGCCGCGCTCGCCGCGACGCCGAGGAGGCCGGCAAGCGCGCCGAGCGCCAGGAGGACGCGGTCGAGTCCGCTCACGCGCCGCGCTCCCGCAGCAGCCGGGCGATGCTCGCGCGCAGCTCGGGTACGCCCCGATCGTCGCGGCTCGAGGTGAGCAGGATCTCCGGATAGGCTGCCGGGCGCCGGGCGATGGCCGACTGGATGCCGGCGATGCGCGCATCCATCTCGGACTTCTTCAGGGCGTCGCCCTTGGTTAGCACGATCTGATAGCTGACGGCGGCCTTGTCGAGCCCGTCGAGAACGTCGGTGTCGATGCTCTTCAGGCCGTGGCGCGAATCGATCAGCATGAACACGCGCGCGAGGTTCGAGCGGCCCTTGAGGTAGTCGTGGATCAGGTCGGTCCAGGCCTCGACCTTCGTCTTCTCCACCGCCGCGTAGCCGTAGCCCGGCATGTCCACGAGGGTGAGCCGGCCGCCGATGTCGAAGAAGTTGAGCTGCTGCGTGCGCCCGGGCGTGTGCGAGGTCCGCGCCAGGGTGTTGCGCCCGGTCAGCGCGTTGACGAGGCTCGACTTGCCGACGTTGGAGCGGCCCGCGAAGGCGATCTCGACGCCCTTCATCGGCGGCAGGGCGGGGACGTTCGGCGCCGAGGCGATGAAGTCGGCCGCGCCCGCGAACAGCAGGCGTCCCGCCTCCAGAAGGGCGGCATCGTCTTCGGCTTGGGACATCAGGCGGCTCCGGACGGATGAGGCGCATCCGCCGCCCTCGCGAGCCGACACGCCGGAAACAGGAAGTCCTCCCCGTCGTGAGACGGAGAGGACCGGTTGGGGTGTCGCGCGCCGTGGCCGTTGGCTCGACGCTCGGCTGAACTCAGCTTTTGGCGACGGCGTTCTTGTCCGCGCTCTTGCGCCGGAACATGCCGCTCAGGTTGTCCCACAACTCCACCTTCACGCCGTTACGGCGCATGATGACGTATTGCTGGATCACCGAGAGGGTGTTGTTCCAGGCCCAGTAGATCACCAGTCCGGCCGGGAAGGAGCCGAGCATGAAGGTGAACACGATGGGCATGAAGGTGAAGATCTGCGCCTGGACCGGGTCCGGCGGTGCGGGGTTCATCTTCATCTGGATGAACATCGTGATGCCCATGATGATGGGCCAGATGCCGAGGTGGACGAAGTCCGGAGCCGCGTAGGGCAGCAGGCCGAACAGGTTGAGGAAGCTCGTCGGATCGGGGGCCGCCAGATCCTGGATCCAGCCGAAGAACGGCGCGTGCCGCATCTCGATGGTGATGAACAGGACCTTGTACAGTGCGAAGAAGACCGGGATCTGAATCAGCACCGGCCAGCAGCCGGCGACCGGATTGATCTTCTCCTTCTTGTACAGCTCCATCATCGCCTGTTGCTGTTTCATCTTGTCGTCTTTGTACCGCTCCCGGATCGACGTCATCTCCGGCTGCACGGCCTTCATCTTGGCCATGGACTGGTACGACTTGTTCGCGATGGGCAGGAACAGAAGCTTCAGGCAGAGGGTGACGATTAGGATCGCCACACCGAAATTGCCGAACAGGTGGAAGAAGAAGTCCAGTGCCCGGAACATCGGCTTGGTGATGAAGTGGAACCAGCCCCAGTCGATCAGCAGGTCGAACTGCTTGATGTTCTGGTTCGCCTGGTAGGCGTTGACGGTGTTCACTTCCTTGGCGCCGGCGAAGAGCTGCTGGGTCGCCGCTACGGTGGCGCCGGGCTGGACCACCTGCACGTTGCCGAGCACGTTGGCCTGGTAGACCTTGGTGGCGCCGTCCGTGCGCTCGGTGAAGCTGCCGGTATAGGGGGTCGACTGGTCGGGGATCGCCGCGGCGGCCCAGTACTTGTCGGTGATGCCGACGAAGCCGCCCGTCACGCCCGTCCAGGTCTTGCCCTTGGTGAGCGCATTGCCGAGGGCAGGCTCCTTGGCGAGGTGATCGTAGGTGTATTCCTGCAGGCCGTCGGCGCCGAGGACGCCGATCATGCCCTCGTGCAGCACGTAGTAGCCCTGAGTGTGCGGCTTACCCCAGCGCGAGACGAGGCTGTAGGGATAGAGGCTGACCGCGTTGGAACCCTTGTTCTCGACCTCGTCGCGGACCGTGAACAGGAACTTGTCGTCCACCGCGATGACGCGCTTGAAGAGGAGGCCGGCGCCGTTGTCGTAGGTCAGCGTCACGGGTTTGCCCGGCGCCAAGGTCTGGGTGTCGGCGGCCCACACGGTGTCGCCGTTGGGCAGGGGGCCGGCGTTCTGGCCGACCCATCCGAACTCCGCATAGTAGGGATTCTCGGTGCCGGTGGGCGAGAGCAGGACGATGCGCGGGCTCTTGTCGTCGACGGTCTCGTGGTAGTTCTTGAGCAGGACGTCGTCGATGCGACCGCCCTTTAGGGCGATCGAGCCCGCGAGGGCCGGGGTGTCGATGGTCACGCGCGGCGAGCGCGCGATGGCCGCCTCGCGGGGCACGATGCCGCCGCCGGCGCCCGAGGCGCCCGGCAGGGTTCCGGGGACGGGCGTGGCCGGGCCACCTTCCTTCGGGGCCGCGCTCGGCACGCCGTCGGGGCTGGTGGCCTGCGTCGCCGCCTTGTTCTGCAGGGCGGCCTGGCGCTGCTGCTCCACGCGCGGGGCGGCGATGAAGTAGTTCCAGCCGAGCAGGACCGCCAGCGACAAGGCGATCGCGACGATCATGTTCGTCTTGTCATTACCCATCGGTCGGTCCGTCGCATGCGTTGGATGGAGAGGAAGGCGCGCCCGCTCTGTCAGGCCGGGAGCCGGGCGACGCGGAGGCCGTCGCGCCCGTGGCCAATACCGGAGCCGTCGCCGATGCGCCAGACGCAGGCGCGCCTTTGCCGCGTCTGCGCCGGGACGACACCTGACCGGATTCGGCCCTGTGTCCGGAACCGGCGCCAGTTTTAGCGGCTTGCGGCTTCGTCACCACGGCAACGGCTTGGCGTAGATCCTCGATCAGGGTCTGGAACGGGGCGTGAAGGGCAGGGCGCCGGGCCACCAGCACCACGTCGGCGTCACGCGCCGGCAAAACGCCGGCCGCTTCCGCCACGGCCGCGCGCAGACGCCGGCGGATGCGA
Source organism: Methylobacterium goesingense (assembly GCF_022179225.1). Taxonomy (GTDB): domain Bacteria; phylum Pseudomonadota; class Alphaproteobacteria; order Rhizobiales; family Beijerinckiaceae; genus Methylobacterium; species Methylobacterium goesingense. The sequence goes on along the minus strand of NZ_BPQL01000068.1, from coordinate 14,924 downwards.
TTGCGCTCCGTCGCGTGGCCGACCCGCTTGGTGATGGTGAAGCCGATGCGCAGGCCCTCGGGCGCGTCGTCGCCCGCGGCCGGTTCGGCACGGACGAGGCCCTGTGCCGAGAGACGCTCGTTGTGATAGCGACGCCCGCCGGCCGCAGCCAGAAAATCGGAGCGTCGGGTGAGTCGTCCGATCGTCGACATGGCCGATCCGATCCCGCGACCCGGTCTGCGGTCCTCGGCCGGGAGGCTTCGAACCAGGAACATGCTGGAGCGCGCCGCCATGGCGGCGCGGCCGGAGCTCTTAGGCCGAGAGCTTCTTGCGGCCGTGAGCGCGGCGGGCCGCGATGACCTTGCGGCCGCCGGCGGTGGCCATGCGGGCGCGGAAGCCGTGACGACGCTTACGCACGAGCTTGCTGGGCTGATAAGTTCTCTTCATGGCGCGATCTCCGAATGGTCGAGGATCGATCCGGGCTGCACGAATGGCCGCGCCGGATATTCACTCGCCCGAAAATGTGTCTGCAAGCGCGAACAGCGCCCATCGAGGGCGCCGCGTCGCGATGGCGCGGCTTATGACGGATGGGGTGGACCGAGTCAATTCCGGCCGACCGGTTTCGGTGCGTCGGATCTCAATTTCGAGCGTCGCACGCGGGCGCCGCTCGTCGCCTTCCGGCCGGCATCCAAATTGGTCGGCGCGGTAACGGATCGTTAACCACGTTGCGCCATCCTGTGATCCTGTTCGGCGACCCCGAACAGCGTTGGACTGCTTATCCGACGCTTGAATCGCTCCCGACGACCTCTCCAAGGCCGCCCTGGAAACAGGCGGCCTTTTTTCGTGTTCGCTCGGCCAAGGCACCGATGGCGCCGATTAACGTTAACATCACGTGAAGCCCCCGCGCCGGGTCTTCGGCGCTAGAGTTGCGAACCAGGTGCAAACGCGCCGCCAGCGTCTCACTTTGGGACGATCCCGGTACGGTCGCGGCACAGGAGGCACCATGAGCGGATTCGACGTCATGTTTCGAGACGAGCGGGATTGGGTCAACTTCGGTGACACCTACGTCACCTCCGAGGCGTTCAAGGTCCTGTTCCGCGAGGGCATGACCCTGGTGGAGGAGGCCGCCGCCTATCTCGACGGCACGGGACGGGAGGAATCTCGACTCATGTCCCGCGACGGCACGCTGAGCTATGCCAGCGAAAGCATGCGTCTGACCACCCGCCTGATGCAGATCGCCTCCTGGCTTCTCGTGCAGCGGGCGGTGTCGGAGGGTGAACTCACTCCGGCCGAAGCCATGCAGGAGAAGACCCGCGTTCGCCTGACCACGCCCGAGACCTTCCGCGGCGAGGTGTTCGGCGTGCTGCCGCCGACCCTGCAGGATCTAATCGTGCGCTCGCGGCGCCTGCACACCCGCATCCTCCACTTGGATGCGGTGATCACCGACGAGCGGCCGACCCCCGCCCCGCAGGAAAGCCCGGTGGTGGCACAGCTGAGCCGCCTGCGTTCGGCCTTCGCGGCGCCGGTCTCGGCCTGACGCCCGCCGCCCCGGCATCGCCGGGGCGCGGCAGCGGGAAGGTCGCGCGCATCAGAATCCCGGAACGCAGAGCGGGCGACACCCATGAGGTGCCGCCCGCTCTGCGTTTCACGCCATCGTGAGGCCAGCCGCCGCGCGAGCGCCGGGCCAGCCTCCGATCCGATTACTTCTTGCCGAACGACAGGGCGCCGAAGCGCGAATTGAAGCGCGAGACGCGGCCACCGCGATCGAGCATCTTCTGCTCGCCGCCGGTCCAGGCCGGGTGCGTGTTCGGGTCGATGTCGAGGTTGAGGGTGTCACCCTCCTTGCCGTAGGTCGATCGGGTCATGTAGTCCGACCCATCGGTCATCACGACCTTGATGAAGTGGTAGTCGGGATGCTCGGTACCCTTGGCCTTGTCGGCCGCGCTCTTTGCCATGACGAAACCCTTGAAGTCGAAATCCTGGAATAGCCAAGCCGACCGGCCCGTCTGGCGGCCCGCGGCCATAGATCACGCGCAATCGGATGAAGGCGCGCCTATACCCCACGCACCTTCGCCCGACAAGCGTGCGCCGACCGAAGAGACCGACCAACGGTCGCTTTTCCCGAGACGACCAACGAAGATGAGGCACCATGGCTCGCGGCCGTGACAAGAAAAATCCCGGGGCGGCCCGACCAAAGGCACCGCTCGGCTCGCTGCGCCCACTGATTCCGTTTGCGGTGGTGTATCGCGGACGAATCCTGGCGGCGTTCCTTGCGCTGCTGGCGGCGTCGGGCGCGACCCTGGTGGTCCCGATCGCGTTGCGCCGGGTGATCGACCACGGCTTCTCGCCGGACGGGCAGGGGGTGATCGACACCTATTTCGCCGCGTTGATCGGCGTGGTCGCGGTGCTCGCGCTGTCCAGTGGTGCGCGCTACTACACCGTGGTGACCCTGGGCGAGCGCGTGGTGGCGGACCTGCGCACGGCCGTGTTCCGGCGCCTCACCCAGCTCGACCCAGCCTTCTTCGACCGGTCGCTCTCGGGCGAGATCATCTCGCGCCTCACGGCGGACGCGACGCAGGTCAAGGCGGTGTTCGGCGTCTCGATCTCGATCCTTCTGCGCAATGCCTTCCTGTTCTCGGGCGCCGTGGTGATGATGGTCATCACCAGCCCCAGGCTCTCCATCCTGGTGCTGGCCGCGATTCCCCTGATCGTGTTTCCGCTGATTCTCTCCGGGCGGGGCGTGCGCCGGCGCTCGCGGGCGGCGCAGGACCGGCTGGCGGACGCCTCCGCCTACGCGGCCGAGGCGGTGAACGCGATCCGCACCATGCAGGCCTTCGGCATGGGCCGGACCACGGCGGCCCGGTTCGGCGAGGCTTCTGAGAACGCCTACGGGGCGGCCCGGGATTCGATTCAGGCGCGTGCCCTCCTCACGGGCGTGGCGATCTTCCTCATCTCCGCCAGCGTCGTCGGGGTGATGTGGTACGGCGCGCAAGGGGTGCTGGCCGGCACCATGACCGCCGGCCAACTCTCTCAGTTCGTGCTCTACGCGGTGTTCGGCGCGAGCGCCCTGGGCCAGCTCTCGGAGGTCTACGGCGAACTCGCCCAGGCCGCTGGTGCCGCCGAGCGCCTGGGCGAGATTCTGGCCGCCGAGCCGGCGATCCGGGTCCCGGCTGACCCCGTGCCGATGCCGGTCCCGGCCAAGGGCGCGGTGTCGTTCGAAGCCGTGCGCTTCCTCTACCCGGCGCGCCCCGAGCATCCCTCTCTCGATGGAATCAGCTTCACGATCGCGCCGGGCGAGCGCGTCGCGCTGGTCGGCCCCTCGGGCGCCGGCAAGACCACGGTGCTGCAATTGCTGCTGCGCTTCTACGATCCGCAGACCGGCCTCATCCGGGTTGACGGAATCGACATCGCCAGGGCCGATCCCGATGCGCTGCGCGAGCGCCTCGCCCTGGTGCCGCAGGACCCCACCGTGTTCTCGGGCAGCGTGCTGGAGAACATTCGCTACGGCCGGCCCCAGGCCACCGAGGCGCAGGTGCAGCGCGCCGCCGAACTCGCCAATGCGGACGGTTTCATCCAGGCCCTGCCGCAGGGCTACGCCACCACCGTGGGCGAGCGCGGCGTCACCCTGTCCGGTGGCCAGCGTCAGCGCGTGGCGATCGCGCGCGCCATCCTGAAGGACGCCCCGATCCTGCTCCTCGACGAGGCGACCTCCGCCCTCGACGCCGAGAGCGAGCGCGCGGTGCAGGCTGCCCTCGACACCCTGATGCGCGGGCGCACCACCCTGGTCATCGCCCACCGCCTCGCCACGATCCGCAAGGCGGACCGGATCCTCGTCCTCGACGGCGGCCGGATCGTGGAGAGCGGGACGCACGAGAGCCTGCTGGCGCAGGGCGCGCTCTATGCGCAGCTCGCCGCGCTGCAGTTCACCGACGCGCTGGACGAGACGGCGCGGGGCAAGGAGCCGCGTCCGCGCCTGACGGCCCTTCCGGCCGAGTAGGCGCCGGCCGGGCCGACGGCCCGGTCAACCCTGTGGCTGCGTGCCGCTGAGGGGGTTCGCCTCGTCCCAGCCGTAGCCCAGGGTCTCGAACCGCATCGAGCGGGTGTCGACCATGAGCAGGCGCCCGACCAGGGATTCGCCGAATCCCGTCACGGTCCGGATCACCTCCAGGGCCATCAGCGAGCCCATGAGGCCGGCGAGCGCCCCGAGGACACCGGCCTCCGCGCAGGGGGGCACCGTGCCAGGCGGCGGCGGGCTCGGGAACAGGCAGCGATAGGTCGGGTTCGGGCGCCCGTCCGCGCCGGCCTCGTAGGGCCGCAGCGTGGTCAGGGAGCCGTCGAAGCGCCCGAGCGCCGCCGTCACCAGGGGGCGCCGGGCGTGGAAGCAGGCATCGGAGACCGCGTAGCGCGTGGCGAAGTTGTCCGAGCCGTCGGCCACCACGTCGTAGGCCGCGATCAGCGCGCCCGCATTCTCCCGCGTGAGGCGCGTCGGGTGCGCTTCCACCGTCACGTGCGGATTGAGACGCGCCACCGCCTCGGTAGCGCTCTCGACCTTGAGGCGACCGATATCGGCGGTCGCGTGGATGACCTGCCGCTGGAGGTTCGAGAGCGAAACGATATCGTCGTCGACGATGCCGATCGTCCCGATTCCGGCGGCGGCGAGGTACTGGATCAGCGGCGCACCGAGGCCGCCAGCCCCGATGACGAGGACGCGGGCGGCCTTCAGCCGTGTCTGTCCCGGGCCCCCGACCTCTGGAAGGACGAGGTGGCGGGCATAGCGTTCGACTTCGTCGGGGGAGAAGGCCATGGCCAGCAGATAAGCCCCGCCGGCACGCGGCGAAAGCCCGGCCGCGAATTGCACCCCCGCGCACCGGCGCTTATGGCCGTGCGCACCCGGACATCACGCGAAGAGTCCCGCCCGTGCCGAACGCGCCCCTCGACCGCTCCCCCGTCGCCCTCGCCCAGAGTCTGATCCGCTGCCCATCCGTGACGCCCGAAGAGGGCGGCGCGCTCACCTGGCTCGCCGGCATCCTCGAAGAGGCCGGCTTCACCGTGGAGCGTCCCCGCTTCTCGGAAGCGGGCACCCCCGACATCGACAACCTTTATGCGCGCATCGGCACGCGGGCGCCTTACCTGCTGTTTGCCGGCCACACCGACGTGGTGCCGCCGGGCGACGTCGCGCGCTGGGGCCACGGCCCTTTCGACGGTACGGTGGAGAATGGAATCCTGTACGGGCGCGGTGCCGTCGACATGAAGGGCGGCATCGCCTGCATGCTCGCCGCGGCCCTCGACTATCTCGACGTGGCCGGACCCGACCTGCCGGGCTCGATCGGCTTCCTCATCACCGGCGACGAGGAGGGGCCGGCGATCAACGGCACGGTCAAGCTCCTCGAATGGGCCCGGGCCCGGGGCGAGCGCTTCGACCATTGCCTGCTGGGCGAACCCACCAACCCGGATTCCCTCGGCGACATGATCAAGATCGGCCGGCGCGGCTCGCTCACGGGCCGGCTCGTGGTGCAGGGCCGCCAGGGCCACGTGGCCTACCCCGATCTCGCCGAGAACCCGATTCCCGGTCTCCTGCGTCTGGCCTCCGCGCTGCTCGCCGAGCCGCTCGACGCCGGCACACGGCACTTCGACGCCTCGAACCTCGAATTCACCACTCTGGACGTAGGCAACGAGGCCACCAACGTGATCCCGGCCGAGGCCCGCGCGACCTTCAACGTCCGTTTCAACGAAACCTGGACCGCCGAGACCCTGGGGGCGGAGATCCGTGCCCGCCTCGATCGGGCGGCGGGCCGCAGCGTCCGCTACACCCTCGCTCTCCTGCCCTCGAACTCTCCGGCCTTCCTCACGGAGCCCGACGTGTTCACCGAGCTCGTCGCCGGCGCGATCACGACGGAGACCGGGCGCCGGCCGCTGCTCTCGACCACGGGCGGCACCTCGGATGCCCGCTTCATCAAGGATGCCTGCCCGGTGATCGAGTTCGGCCTCGTCGGCCGCACGATGCACCAGACCGACGAATGCGTGCCGGTGGCCGACCTCCACCGTCTGACCGCGATCTACACACGGGTGCTGGCGGCGTATTTCGAAGCGCGCTAACCCCGTCGTCGCGCCCGGCAGAGCCTGTCTGCCGCGAGGTCGGACTTCAGGCGGCACCACTCGGTGCGCCCGTGGGCGCGGATTGGGTCCGGAAGCGCCGGGAATCCGGACCGAGGCGGTCGCCCACCGCGATGAAGATCTGGCGCAGGCGCTGGACGTGTGGATCGTCGAGCCGCAACTCGATGCTGGCGACGACGAGGTCGACCGCGGACGCCCGGTCCGGTGCCGCTTCGATCATGGTCGCACCCAGGATGATTCGGCCGACTTCGAGTAGCAGAGCCTCATTACGCACCGCGCTCGGGGCCGCGAGCCGTTCGAGGTCGAACAGGGTGCGCACACCGAGGGGCCAGAGCCTGATCACCTTCTCGCGCCCAACCGAGCAGCAGAGCTGCGCCTGAGCCACCCAATCCATGATCTGGTAGACGCCGTAGGGCGTCTCCACGAACAGCATCAGGGGGTTGGCGGCCGCCAGGTTCTGGGTCGAATGGATGTGGTGGTCGTCGAGGCGGACGCGGATCTCGCTGTCGATCCCGTCGATGATCTCCACGGGCGTGATCTTGAAGGCCCGGTAGACCTCGTATTCCTCTCGCTTGAAGTTCTTGAGCTTGTCGCGCTGAACGATGTTGCGCAGCACGACGTCCGGCATGATCCCGGCGACGAAGCAGCCGGTGACGGCCAGGGCCAGCACCAGGGGCGCGTTCATCGGCTCCTTCACGGTGGTGAGAAGTTCCGCGCCGCTTGCCCCGAGGCGGAGCAGGCCGATCACCAGGATCGGCGCGAGGACGATGCCGATGACGATCTTGATCGTCTCGCCGACGATCGTCGCCGGGCTCAGGTCGAAGTTCTTGATCGCGCGATACAGGTTGCGCAGCGCCGTCAGGTAGCTTCCGGCGAAGGCCGCGCAGGCACCGAACAGCCAGACCGTGGTTCCGTCCTGGATCCGCGCGCAGGCGCCGTCCAGCCACGCGAAGCCGGGCGACGTCGCGCACAGGAAGGCGGCCAGCAGTGACAGGGTGTGAAATACGGCCGCTGCCGCCAGGAGGCTGAAGGCGATGCTGCCCAGAACCCAGGCGGTCGTGGTGAAGTCCTCGCGGTGTCGTGACTGGTCGAAGATGTCCAGCGACGCGTCGGAGCCATCGACCGCCCCGCTCTTTCCGAAGACCCGGGCGCGGCCGACGAAGTACTTGTATTTCACGAACTCGAACGAGGGGATCAATCGCTGGCTCGAAGGCCCCGCGATATCGAAGACCGCTGCGAGGTCCCGGACGATCTCCTGCCTCTGGCGTTTCACCGCCTCGCGGATCGCGATGAAGATAAAGGGCGACAGGGCCGCGAAGACGGTTGCGCCGAGGATGAACAGGTGAACGGGAGGTTTCGTCACGGGGCGTTCCATCATCTCCGGCACGAGTCACACCGGGTCAGACGAATGATCACGCTTCCTGCAAATTTCGCAACTTAAGAGAGAATTTTATCAATCTGAAGTTATTATTGATACGTAGTCCACCCCCACGAGCGTCAGTCCGCAGGCCGGGGCCAGCGGACCGCAGCGGCTGCGGTCGCGGCTGGCCAGGATGTCGGCGACGTCGTCGGCACTGAGCCGACCGCTGCCGGCGAGCATCAGCGTGCCGACCATCGAGCGGACCTGATGGTGCAGGAAGGCGCGGGCCGAGGTCGCCACCACGATCTCGTCGTGCAGGCCCATCGGTATCGCCGCGACGTCGAGTTGATCGAGGGTCCGAAGCGGGCTCTTCGCCTGGCACTCGGCGGCGCGGAAGGCGGTGAAGTCGTGCAGGCCGAGGAGTCGTGCGGCGGCCGCCCGCATCAGCCCGACGTCGAGGGGCCAGGGCACCTGCCAGACATGGGCCCGGTTGAGGACCGGTGGCGTGCGGCGGTTGAGGATCCGGTAGCGGTAGTGTCGACGGGTGGCGGAATGCCGGGCGTTGAAGTCGGCGCCGACGATCTCCGCGCTGAGGATCGCCACGGGGTTCGGGCGCAGGTGCGCGTTGAGCGCGTCGCGCACCACGTCGGTACGCCAGTCCCGCGCGAGATCGAGATGCGCGACCTGGTGGGTGGCATGCACCCCGGTGTCGGTGCGGCCCGCGCAGGTGAGCCCGGCCACCTCGCCGGAGAAGCGCTTCACGGCCGATTCGATCGCGCCCTGGACGGAGGGCTGGGCGGTCTGGCGCTGCCAGCCGCGGAACGGGCTGCCGTCATATTCGATGACGAGCTTGTAGCGCGGCATCAGGTCCGACCCGGACTGGTCATGCCAGCTCCATTCCCGGCGTGCGATGCGCGCCGCGCACAAACTCCGCGCCGCTGGCGACCCCACCCTTGCCGGCTCGGCGCAGGGCCCGCAGGCGCACGGCGCCCGTGCCGCAGGCGACCGTGGCCTCCGCGTCGAGGAGCGTGCCCGGGGCACCGGAGCCGGATGCGGCCTCAGCCGCCAGCACCTTCACGCGCTCCAGCCCCTTGCCGAAATCCGCCTCGAAGAACGCGCCCGGAAACGGTGACAGGCCGTTGATGTGGTTGGCGACATCGCGAGCCGGCCGAGACCAGTCGATGCGGGCCTCGTCGTTGCTGATCTTGTGGGCGTAGAGCACGCCGGCCTCGGCCTGGGGCGTGAAGGTGAGGTCGCCCCGCTCCAGGGCCTGGAGCGCGCGCGCCATCAGGTCGGCACCCAGCGGCATCAGCGCATCGTGAAGGTCGCCCGCCGTCATGCCGGGGGTGATGGGCAACCGCGCCTCCATCGCCACCGGGCCGGTGTCGAGCCCCGCTTCCATGCGCATCACGCCGACGCCGCTCATCCCGTCGCCCGCCATCACAGCGCGCTGAATCGGCGCGGCGCCGCGCCAGCGCGGCAGCAGCGAGCCGTGCAGGTTCAGGCAGCCGTGGCGCGGCAGGTCGAGGATCGCCTGCGGCAGGAGCATGCCGTAGGCCACTACCACGGCGACGTCGGCGGCGTGGCCCGCGAAGGTCTCAGCGGCGTCCGCCCCCTTCAGGCTGGCCGGCGTCAGAACCGGTGCGCCGAGGCTCTCGGCCATCATCTGCACGGGCGAGGGCCTGAGGGCCATGCCGCGCCCGGCCCGGGCCGGCGCGCGGGTGTAGACGGCCGCGATCGCGTGCCCGTCCCCGGCGAGGCGCGCCAGGGTCGGCACCGCGAAATCCGGCGTGCCCATGAAGACGACGCGCATGGTTCTTGATCCCTGAGGCTGCGGCGTCAGACGTCGCCGCGCTTGGCCGCCTTGGCGAACTTCTTCACCACCCGGTCGCGCTTGAGCTTCGACAGGTGGTCGATGAACAGCACCCCGTCGAGATGGTCGATCTCGTGCTGGATGCAGGTGGCGAGCAGGCCGTCCGCCTCGATCTCCTGCTCGACGCCCGCGAGATCGCGGAACCGCACGCGTACCCGATCGGGTCGCTCGACCTCGCCGTAGAATTCCGGGATCGAGAGGCAGCCCTCGTCGTAGATCCGCTTCTCCTCCGATGCCCAGACGATCTCGGGATTCAGGAAGACCTGGGGGTGGCGGTCGTTCTCGTCCTTCGAGGTGTCGATCGTGACGACGCGCTTGGCGACCCCAATCTGAATCGCCGCGAGACCGACGCCGGGCGCGTCGTACATCGTCTCCAGCATGTCGGCGGCGAGCGTCCGGATCTCGTCCGTCACGGGGCCAACGGGCTCGGACGCGAGGCGCAGGCGCGTGTCGGGCAGGATCACGAGGGGGCGGATGGTCATGGGGGCGATCGGACTTGAAACTGGGAGCGGGGCCGGCGGTGGCCTGGACCTCCGCGGATCGTGAGCCCCCGCAGATACGGGGGCGCCGGAGGCCGGTCAAATTGCCCGGCGCCCGCGCGATGCGATCAGAACGGCGTGCGGCTGCGGATCGCCGCCGTCAGCGTGCCCTCGTCGAGGTAGTCGAGCTCCCCGCCCACCGGAACCCCGTGCGCGAGGCGGGTGATCTTCAGGTTATGGGCCTTCAGGGATTCGGTGACGTAATGGGCCGTGGTCTGGCCGTCGACGGTGGCGTTGAGCGCCAGGATGATCTCGCGCATCGCCGGGTCGGCGGCACGGGCGACCAGGCTGTCGAGGTTCAGGTGCTCGGGCCGGACCCCGTCGAGCGCCGAGAGCACGCCGCCCAGCACGTGGTAGCGCGCCGTGACCGCGCCCGAGCGCTCGAGCGCCCAGAGATCGGAGACATCCTCCACCACGACCAGGGTGGCGGGATCGCGGCTCTCGTCGCAGCAGATCGTGCAGGGGTCGCGCGTGTCGACGTTTCCGCAAGCCTGACAGACGACGATGCGTTCCGACGCCACCCGCATGGCATCGGCCAGCGGCGCCAGCAGCGTCTCGCGCTTCTTGATGAGCTGCAGGGCGGCGCGGCGCGCGGAGCGTGGGCCGAGCCCCGGCATCCGGGCGAGGAGCTGGATCAGGCGCTCGATCTCGGGGCCGGCGACGGCTTGGGGCATGAAGCGCGGATCTCAAGGTGGGTGGAGGAAAGCCCACACGGCGGATTGCGTAAGGTGCGGACAACCCGGCCGTGGGGACGAAAGGGATACCCGGCAGTGCTGCGCCGAGCCCGTGCCGTTCGATCTTCAAATAGGGACTTCGCCGCCTGATTTCGCCCCTTTTGGACGGATCGGGAACATCAAAAGGCAACGTCCCCGCGCATTTTGGAAAAAGCTTGGCCATCAACGTTGTTCATGTAACTTTTTTTGTCGGCCAACAGGCGAGTTGACGGCAAACCATCCGTGTCTATGCAAGGAGTGCGTGGTTCCAGACTGGAGAACCTGCGCGCGGTGGACCTGACCAACCGCGCGGACATTCTGGAGCGCGCGAAGACGGAGAGCCGGAACGGCTTCCAGTCACAGGGGCGGCGACGCGATCAGGTGCCCGAGGAGAGATGAGCGTGACCAATATCGGCGACTACAATGCGGCGCACGGCTCCGACGCAATCGGGCTGCGCAAGCTGAAGGCGGTGCACTGGAACCTCGAGGCCCCGCGCTTGTACGAGGAAGCACTGGCCCGCGGCGAGGGCCAGCTGGCCCGTGGCGGCGCCTTCGTGGCGACCACCGGTTCCCATACGGGGCGTTCCCCCAAGGACAAGTTCGTGGTGCGCGATGCCGCCACCGAGAACGAGATCTGGTGGGACAACAACGGCGCGATCACGCCCGAGCAGTTCGACACCCTCTATTCCGACTTCCTGGCCCATGCGGAGGGCCGCGAGTTGTTCGGGCAGGACCTGCGCGGCGGCGCCGACCCGGTGCATGGCGTCAATGCCCGCGTGTTCACCGAACTCGCCTGGCATTCGCTGTTCATCCGCAACCTGCTGATCCGTCCGGACCGCGCCACGCTCGCCACTTACGTGCCGGATCTGACGATCATCGATCTGCCGAGCTTCCAGGCCGACCCGCACCAGCACGGCTGCCGCTCGAAGACGGTCATCGCCATCAACTTCGCCCGCAAGCTCGTCCTCATCGGCGGCTCCGCCTATGCCGGCGAGATGAAGAAGTCGGTCTTCACCTACCTCAACTACATGCTGCCCGGGGCCGGCGTGATGCCGATGCACTGCTCGGCCAACGCGGCCCTCGACGAGGCTGGCGATTCGGCCCTGTTCTTCGGCCTGTCCGGCACCGGCAAGACCACGCTCTCCAACGATTCCTCGCGCCAGCTTCTGGGCGACGACGAGCACGGCTGGAGCAAGGACGGCATCTTCAACTTCGAGGGTGGCTGCTACGCCAAGACCATCCGCCTCTCGCGCAACGCCGAGCCGGAGATCTACGCCACCACGGAGCGTTTCGGCACGGTGATGGAGAACGTGGTGATCCACCCCGAGACCCGGGTGCCGGATTTCGACGACGCGTCGCTCACCGAGAACACCCGCTGCGCCTACCCGCTCGACTTCATCGCGAATGCGAGCGCCACCGGCCGGGCCACGCACCCCAAGAACATCGTCATGCTGACTTGCGACGCCTTCGGGGTGATGCCCCCGATCGCCAAGCTGACCGGCGCCGAGGCGATGTATCACTTCCTGTCCGGCTACACGGCCAAGGTCGCCGGCACGGAGCGGGGGCTGACGGCGCCCGAGGCGACGTTCTCGACCTGCTTCGGCGCACCGTTCATGCCGCGCCACCCCAGCGTCTACGGCAACCTGCTGCGGGACCTGATCGCGGCGCATGACGCCGATTGCTGGCTCGTCAACACCGGCTGGACTGGCGGCGGCGTCGGCACCGGACGGCGCATGCCGATCCGCGTCACGCGACGCCTGCTCAACGCGGCCCTCGACGGCTCCCTGTCCAACGTCGAGTTCCGGCGCGACCCCTATTTCGGCTTCCAGGTGCCCGTCGCGGTGCCGGGCGTCGAGACGGAGGTGCTGTCCCCGATCGAGACCTGGAACAACAAGACGGCGTTCCACGAGACCGCCACCCGCCTCGTCACCATGTTCCAGGAGAACTTCAAGCGCTTCGCCGCGCATGTCGACGCGGATGTCCGCGCCGCGGAACCGGGGCTCGCCGCGGCCGCCTGAGCGCCGCGCCTCATCCAAGAGACCCGGCCGGGGCGACCCGGCCGGTGTCGGCTCAGCCGGCCGGCGGCGTCAGGACCAGCTTGCCCTCGAAGGGCGCCTTCTGGTTGCGGTTGCTCGTGCAGGCATAGGCCTCCTGCCCCTCCTTCAGGGTACGGATGCGCAGCGTGCCCTTGCCGTTCTGCTTGACGAGGTAGCCCTTCTCGCTGGCCACGTGAACGAGGTCGCCGTCGGCGTGCAGCACGTTGGCGTTCTCGAATTGGCCCGGCGCCGTGATGGTCACCGGCTCGCCCGCCGAACTGATGATGTGCAACTCCACGTTCGTGTTGGCCGGGAGCCGCAATTCGGCGGGCGCGCAGACAGGTTTGTCACCGTCCATCGTGATGGTGAGTTCGACCGGCGGCATCGCGCCACTACTGGCCGGCGGCAGCGGCTTGCTTTGGGCCAGGGCCGCATTCCCGAAGGCCGTGGCGCTCAGCGCTACGAGCCCGAACATCGCGTATCGCAAAATCATCACCTCGAACGTGTCTCACCGATCCCTGTGAGAAGCGTCGGAGATTCCGCGGGTTCCGGTTTCCGGGGGCGCGCGGCAAGGCGCCGCGACGCGGCGGGGAGGGCGCGAATCCCCCACCCGCCGTGTTCGATCCTCAGAACAGCTTCATGCCCGGCGGGATCGGGAGGCCCTTGGTCAACTCGGCCATCCGCTCGGCGGCGACCTGCTCGGCCTTGCCCCGCGCGTCGTTGACGGCGGCCACGAGGAGATCCTCGAGGATCTCGCGCTCGTTGGGGACCATCAGCGTGGGATCGAGCTGGATGCCCCGTACGAGGCCCTTGGCCGTCATCGTCACCCGCACGGCGCCACCGCCCGAGGCACCCGTGACCTCGACCGTGTCGAGTTCGTCCTGCAGGGAGGCCATCTTCTCCTGCATGGCCTGGGCCTGCTTCATGATGCCCATCAGGTCGCGCATCGGCTCTGCTCCTTGGTTGGTTCGGGTTGGCGTCGTGAAAGAGACGGAGATGGCTCGCGATTCGGGACGCGACCAGGTGCGCGGCTACGCTTCGTCGTCGGGCTCCTCGGTCTCCGCCTCGCCCGTGGGAGGCGCCTCCAGGGCGGGGGAGGCCTCGGGGGCGCGGTCGCGCACATCGACAATCTGCGCGCCGGGGAAGCGGGCGAGCACCTCGCGGACGAGGGGATGGGCCGCCGCATTCTGGTGGCGGGTCTCGGTGGCGGCACGGGCTGTGTCGTCGAGGGTCGGCTCGCCGGCCTCCTTCGACAGCGCGACGATCCAGCGCCGCCCGGTCCAGGCGTCGAGGGCACGGGCGAGGTCGTTGGCGATGCTCTGGCGCCCGCCCTCGGCGAGGCGGAACTCGATGCGGCCCTCCTCGAAGCGCACGAGGTGGACCTCGCGCTCCAGGGCCATCTTCAGGCCGATGTCGCGCTTGGCATCCGCCAGGGCGACGACGTCGGTGAAGCGCAGGAGGCGGGGCCCTTCCGGCTGCGGAGCGGGGGCAGGATTTGCAAGGACAGGACTTGCCAGGGACGGACTTGCAAGGACAGGACTTGCGAGGCCGGGATTCACGAGGGCGGGGCGTGAACCACCGCCGTTGGCCGCCATGGACAGGGCAGGGCGCGGCGGGGGCGCCTCGGCGGAGAAGGTCGGAATCGGCGGCAGGGCCGGACGGGCTTCGGCCGAGATCGATCCCGGTGCGGAAACCGCCTGTGCGGCGCCGGATACGGCCGCAGAGCCCGCCAAGGCCTGGGCCTTCATCTGGCGCAGGGCCTCGTCGGGTGTCGGCAGATCGGCCGCGTAGGCGAGACGCACCAGGGCCATCTCGGCCGCCGCCAGCGGACGCGTCGCGGTCTGGACCTCGGGGATTGCTTTCAGCAGGATCTGCCAGGCCCGCGAGAGCACGCGCACGGAGAGCTTGCCGGCGAAATCGCCGCCGCGCACCCGCTCCGCCTCGCTCAAGGTCGGGTCGGCGGCGGCCTCATCGGGAACGAGCTTCAGGCGGGTGACGAGGTGGGTGAAACCCGCGAGGTCCGACAGGATCACCGCCGGGTCGGCGCCGGCCTCGTACTGCCCGCGCACCTCCGCGAAGGCGGCGGGGATGTCGCCGCGCATTACCGCCTCGAACAGGTCGACGATACGGCCGCGATCGGCCAGCCCCAGCATGTCGCGCACGCTCTGGGCACTCACGATGCCGGCCCCATGCGCGATGGCCTGATCGAGGAGCGAGAGCGCGTCGCGCACCGAACCCTCGGCCGCCCGCGTGATCGCCGCCAGGGCCTCGGCATCGGCCTCCACGGCCGAGGCCGTGGAGGCCGATGCC
>NZ_BPQL01000067.1 GCF_022179225.1 Methylobacterium goesingense | reverse complement strand
TCCAGCGCTACGCGACGGCCGCCGCGCCGTCGCGTAGCGCTGGACCCGGGGACCGATCGGGACCGCGATCATGTCCTGCTCCAGCCGCTCGTCGTACCGGATGCCCGCGTCGCAGCCGGCGGCCAGTACGTCGACGAAGCCGTCCTCGGCGATCACCTCGAGACGGATGTCGGGATAGGCGGCGAGGAAGGGCGACACGATGCCGGGCAGGACGAGGCGTGCCGCGCTGACCGGCACGTTCAGCTTGAGTGTTCCGGCCGGGCGGTCGCGAAAGCTATTCACGACATCCAGGGCCGCCTCGACCGCCCCGAGGGCCGGGGTCAGTTGTTCGAGGAGGCGGGCGCCCGCCTCGGTGGGCGCGACGCTGCGGGTGGTGCGGTTGAGCAGGCGGACGCCCAACCGAGATTCCAAGCGGCGGACGGCCTCGCTGAGGCCGGACGCGCTCGATCCGCTTGCCCGAGCGCCATCACGAAATCCGCCGGCGCGCGCGACCGCGACGAAGGCGGAGAGATCGCCGAGATCCAGGCCCATTGTGCGCATCCTCGTACGGCGTGTGCCGATTGGACCTGATTATCGCGCAAGTCGCCGCGATCTACATCCTCCTCAGGCAGAGGAGAACATGAGCATGACCGACATCGGACAAGCGGGGACCTACGCGATTGGAGACCGCAGGGTGAAGCGCGTCGGCTACGGCGCGATGCAGCTGGCCGGGCCGCATGTCTTCGGGCCGCCGAAGGATCGAGAGAGCGCCGTTGCGGTGCTGCGCGAGGCCATCGCCAGCGGCGTGAATCATATCGATACAAGCGACTTCTACGGGCCGCATATCACCAACCAGATCATCCGCGAGGCGCTCCATCCGTATCCGGACGACCTCGTCATCGTCACCAAGGTGGGGGCGCGGCGCGGCCCGGACGCCTCATGGGAGCCGGCTTTCGCGGCGGACGACCTCAGGCAAGCGGTCCACGACAACCTGCGCAACCTCGGCGTCGACGCCCTCGACGTGGTCAACCTGCGCATCATGTTCGACGTGCACGGGCCGGCCGAGGGCTCCATCGCGGCGCCCCTCGCGGTCCTGGCCGAACTCCAACGCCAGGGGCTGATCCGGCGGATCGGCCTCAGCAACGTGACGGCCCGTCAGGTCGCCGAGGGTCGGTCGATCACCGAGATCGTTTGCGTGCAGAACGCCTACAACCTCGTGCATCGAGCCGACGACGCGCTCGTCGACGAACTTGCCGAGGCCGGGATCGCCTACGTGCCGTTCTTCCCGCTCGGCGGCTTCAGCCCGATCCAGTCAGGGGGCCTGTCCCGGATCGCCGAGCGCCTCGGGGCGACGCCGATGCAGGTGGCGCTGGCCTGGCTCTTGCGCCGCGCGCCCAACATCCTCCTGATTCCCGGCACGTCCTCGCTGGGTCACCTGCGCGAGAACCTCGCGGCCTCCGCATTGACGCTGGCGGACGAGGTCATGGCGGAACTCGATCGGCTCTCCAGCGCCGACCCGCGGGGTTGAGCCTCGGCGCGCCCCTTCATTCGCCCCCGGCGTCCCGGCCGATCGAGGTCCGCTCGATCGCCTCGACGCTCTCGACCCCCTCGTGACGGCGCAGGCGCTCGGTCAGGGCGTCGAGCGCGCCGCGATCCACGTGCACGAGGCAGAGGGTGATCTCGTCGCGATCGTCGGAGGTGCCCTGGCGGATCACGATCTGGCGCAGCTTTCCGGCACAGGGACCGGCCAGGATGCGCAGGCGCTCGGTGGTCAGGAGACCGTGCCGGGCCACCACGCGCAGGTCGTGGCGCTGACGCCGCGCGCGGTAGCGCTCCTCGATCGGTTTCATCCCGGCGAGGATGGCGAGCACGATGACGGTCGTGGCGATGGCCGGAACGTAGAGGCCGCCGCCGGCCGCGAGGCCGATGGCCGCGACCGCCCAGAGGCTGGCGGCCGTGGTCAGGCCCTTCACCACCTCGCCACGCAGCAGGATGGTGCCAGCCCCGAGAAACCCGATGCCCGAGACGACCTGCGCGGCGACGCGGGAAGGATCGAGGGTGACGTTCGGCCGCCCCAGGATGTCCGAGAATCCGAAGGCGGAAACGATCATCAGCAGGCAGGAGCCGACGCAGACCAGCATGTGCGTGCGCATGCCGGCGGCCCAGACCAGGCGCTCGCGCTCGAAGCCAATGACGCTGCCGAGGAGTGCGGCCGCCAGCAGGCGACCGACCATGTCGAGGTTGCTCAGCATGCCGCGCCTCGTATCATGCCAGCGAGATCCGGCGGCCGGGGCATGCGCTCACTTGTCGGGCTTCTCCGACAGGATGGCGCCGGTCTTCGGATCGGCGTGGAACTGCATCTTCACGCCGTTCTTCACACCCTCGCCCTCCCAATGGCCGTCGTCGGCCTCGAATTCGGTGATGCTGGTATAGCCCGCTGCCATTAGCTTCTGCTTGACCTGATCGGCCGGCATCCAGTCGGCCCCGGGCGTATCCGCACTCGACGAACCGACGGCGCCGGCACTCAGGGCGAGGGCGAGCATAAGGGTCGCGAATCGGTTCATGAGGCACCTCCCGCCGATATAGCCGGCTATCAAACGAGGGCTGGGCGCTCCGGTTCCGCGTGCGTCAGGCGCTCCCGCCCGCGAACACGGCGGCGATGTCGGCTTCGTCCAGGATGCGGTAGGCGCCGGGCTCGAGATCCGCCGGCAGATCGAGGCCGCCGACGCGGTCGCGGTGCAGGGCCGTGACGTGATTGCCGATCGCCGCGAACATGCGCCGGACCTGATGGTAGCGCCCCTCGTGCAAGGTAACCACGGCGCCCGTCTCGCCCTCGGCCTCGAAGTCGACCGGCAGCAGGGGCTTCTCCTCGCCCTCCAGCATCAGGGTGCCGGCGGCGAAGATCGCGGCCTCTCCGCCGGTCAGGGGCCGGTCGAGGGTGACGCGGTAGCGCTTGGCCACGTTGGCCTTCGGGGCGATGATCCGGTGGAGCAGGGCGCCGTCGTCCGTGAGGAGGAGGAGGCCCGAGGTCTCCTTGTCGAGGCGGCCGACCGTGGAGAGGGCCGGATCCCGCCGCCGCCAGCGCTCGGGCAGCAGGCCGTAGACGAGGGGACCCACCTCCTTGTGCGAGCAGGTGACGCCGAGCGGCTTGTGCAGCATCAGGGTCAGGCCCGGGGGCGGATCGAGGGGTTCGCCGTCGATCAGCATCCGCTGCGCGAGGTCCGGCGTCACCGGGATGCGCTGGTCGGCATCGCGCAGGGGCACGCCGTCCAGCACGACGAGGCCGGCCCGGGTCAGGAGGGCGATCTCCCGGCGGGAGCCGTAGCCCATGTTGGCGAGCAGCCGGTCGAGGCGCAGGTTGGCGGCCTTGGTCTTCGTCACCGGCGCGCCTCGTAGATCTTGTAGCCGCCCGCCGACGCCTTCAGCGCCACGGCCTTGAAGGCGGCGTTCAGGGGCGCCTCGTAGGGCAGGTGGGTGTTGGCGGTGAGCCAGAGGCTGCCGCCGGGGCGCAGGGCCTCCGCCGCCCGGGCGATGAAGGCCTGCCCGAGGGCCTGGTCCTCGGCGCCGCCGTCGTGGAAGGGCGGGTTCATCACCACGAAGTCGAGGCGGCTGAGCCCGAGGCCGCCGGAGCGGATGTCGGCCCAGTGCAGGGTCGCGCGGGGATCGCCGACGTTGCGGGTCGCCATCTCGACGGCGCGCCGGTCGATGTCGATCAGGGTCAACCCCGTTACTTTCGGCGATGCCAGCACGGACCGGGCGAGAATGCCGAGGCCGCAGCCGAAATCGGCGCCCGTGCCTGCGAGGAGGGGCAGGTTGGCCAGCAGCAAGGCGGTGCCCGGATCGAGCCGATCGTAGGAGAAGATCCCCGCCTGGCTGCAGAGCGCGAGGTTGTCGATGTGGCGCGGGCCGCCCTCGTGGATCGCCTCTTCGAGGCCGCTCACCGTCTCGGGGCGCGTCAGCGCGCAGATGCGGTGGTGCCGGCGTGCCTCCTCGTGCACGGCGCAGCCGAAGCCCGCCAGTTCCTTGCCGAGCCGGCTGCCGCCGCGATCCTTCGGGGCCAGGGCGGTCAGCCGGCCGCCGGGCCGCAGGGCCTGGAGAGCGAGGGCGAGCACGTAGCGCCGCTCGAGGGTGCCGGCCGGCGCCAGGACGTCGACGCGCTCCAGGCTACCGGGGGCGAGATCCTCCAGGCGGCCGGCACCCGGGACCAGGGGTGAGACCTGCAGGGCGGTCTCGGCCACCTGGACCAGTTCGAGGGGCGGCGCGCCGTAGACGGCTTCCGGGGCGGGCGCTTCCGAGACGGGTATGGGGGACATCGTAACGGGATCCGGCGCGACGGCGCGCGCGCCTCGACGGCTCAGGGCGTGACAGGAAATCGGGAGGCTCGGGCCGCCGCGCGATGAGAATCGTCGCGGGGGCCGGTCTCCCGTCCTCATAGCGCATGCTCAGCCGCGCGGGAACTCCAGACCCATCTCCCGGTAGCGCGCCGGATCGTCCGCCCAGTTCTCCCGCACCTTGACGTGCAGGAAGAGGTGCACGGTCTGCTCGGCCGCTTCCGCGATCTCGTGGCGGGCGGCCTGCCCGATCGCCTTGATGGTCTGGCCGCCCTTGCCGAGCACGATGGAGCGCTGGCTCTCGCGCTCCACGAAGATGGTCTGCTCGATTCGCACCGAGCCGTCGGGGCGGACCTGCCACTGGTCGGTCTCGACCGTGGAGCGGTAGGGCAGTTCCTCGTGCAGGCGGTCGTAGAGCTTCTCGCGCGTGATCTCGGCGGCGAGCATCCGGATCGGCGCGTCGGAGACCTGGTCCTCCGGGTAGAGCCAGGGGCTCTTCGGCATCATGCCGGCGAGCGTCGACTTCAGCGTCTCGATGCCGTCGCCGTTGAGCGCCGAGACCATGAAGGTATGCTGGAACGGGATGCGCTCGTTCAGCGTGGCGGCCAGCGCCAGCAGGCGGTCGCGGGGGATCAGGTCGATCTTGTTGAGGATCAGCACCTTGGGGCGCTTCACGTCCGGCAGCTTGGCCAGGATCGCTTCGACTTCATCGGTCACGCCCTTGCGGGCATCGATGAGGAGGCAAACCGCGTCGGCATCCGAGGCGCCGCTCCAGGCCGAATGCACCATCGCCCGGTCGAGGCGGCGCTTCGGGGCGAATATCCCGGGCGTATCGACGAGGATGACCTGCGCGGTCTCGTGCATGACGATGCCGCGCACCAGGGCGCGGGTGGTCTGGACCTTGCGCGAGACGATCGAGACCTTGGTGCCGACGAGGCTATTCAGGAGCGTCGACTTGCCGGCATTCGGGATACCGATCAGCGCGACGAAGCCCGCGGTGGTGTTCTCCGGCATCGTCACGGCGGGCCGCGGCTGAAGCGGCGGCGGGGTGAAATCGTCGTCGCCGTCGAAATCGTCGTCCGGCAAATCGTCGTCAGGCATCTGAGGCTTGTCCTTCGTCGACGTCCGCCGACGTCTCCTGGGTTCGGGAGGGGGCGGGGCCGGTGATCTCGCGCTCCAGCACGAGGCGGGCGGCCTCCTGCTCGGCCAGACGTTTCGAGGGGCCGACCCCGACGCCGGGGTCCAGGCCCTCGACGCGCACGGCGATTCGGAAGACGGGAGCGTGGTCGGGGCCGGAGCGCTCGACCACGTCGTAGACGGGAATCGGCAGGGCGCGGGCCATCGCCCATTCCTGCAGGGCCGACTTCGCATCCCGGCCGCGCGGGGCCGCCGTGTCGGTGTCGGGCGTGAAAGCAGCGTTCACGATGGCCTTGGCGGCCTCGTAACCGGCATCGAGGTAGACGGCGCCGAGGATCGATTCGCAGACATCGGCCAGGATGGTCTGATTGCGGCGTCCGCCGCTCTGGACCTCGCCGGGTCCGAGGGCGAGGTGCGGACCGACATCCCAAACGGTGGCGACCGCCGCGCAGGTCTCGCGGCGGACGAGGCCGGCCAGACGCCGGGACAGCTCGCCCTCGTCCGCGCCCGGAAAGGCCTCGTAGAGGAGATCGCCGATGGCGAGGCCGAGGACGCGGTCGCCGAGAAATTCCAGGCGCTGATAGCTGCCCAGGCGGCCGTTGCCGCCGGCCTTGCTCACGTGGGTCAGGGCGAGCGCGAGGAGTTTCGGGTCCGCGAAGACGTGGCCGATCCGGGCCTCGAGCACGGCGAGGCTGGGCTTGGGACGGGGCGCGCGCCGCGCCCGGCTGGAGGGACGCGCCTCTTCGGTCACAATACTGAACGTCCTAGTGAATGGCCGTGAACAGCCGGTTCCAGCGCACCTTCGCCGGCCAGTTCCAGATCTGCCACGCCGGCGTGCCCTCGTCGATGGAGAAGAAGATCATCTCCGCGCGCCCGACGAAGTTCTCGAAGGGCACGAAGCCCACGTTGGCGAGATCGCGCGAATCGGTCGAGTTGTCGCGGTTGTCGCCCATCATGAAGAAGCGGCCCTGCGGCACGGTGTAGGGCTCGGTGTTGTCCCAGTAGCCGTTGTCGCCGTCGCGCTCGATCACCCGGTGGGTGACGCCGTTGGGCAGGGTCTCGAGGTACTGCTCGGCCTTGGCCTGCTCGCCGTAGGGCCCAGTCGTCTCGAACGGCGCGATCTTCTCGCGCTTGACCGGCACGTCGTTAATGTACAGGAGCCCGGCCTTCATCTGGACCTTGTCGCCCGGCAGGCCGATGACGCGCTTGATGTAGTCGGTGGAATTGTCCTTGGGCAGCTTGAACACCGCGATGTCGCCGCGCTTGGGCTCGGCCGCCCAGATCCGCCCGTCGGCCGTGAACGGCAGGTACTCGCTCAAGGGCAGGGAGTATTTCGAGTAGCCGTAGGAATATTTCGAGACGAACAGGTAGTCGCCGATCAGCAGCGTCGGAACGAGGGAACCCGAGGGGATGTTGAAGGGCTGAAACAGAAGTGTGCGCACCACGAGGGCGATGAGCAGGGCCTGCCCGCCGACCTTCAGCGTCTCCTTGATGCTCGCCCAGGTGCCGGTTTCGGCGACCTTCAGGTCACGCTTCGTCTGGTGGTCCACGCGGGCACGTTCCATCTGGCTGCCATCTCCGGTCCGACGCCGGCACCCGGATTCCGGGCGCCTTCCGTCGTCGACGGTCGAGCGGCGGCATAGACCATGCGCAAAGGCGCCGCAACGCAAGGGCTTCCAAGACTAAGTCCGTGCCGTGCCGTCCGGCACCGCCTCGATGATCACGAAGGCCTGAGCCATGGGCGGATCGTCCGTGAGGGTGATGTGCAGCTTCGGCGCGTGGCCGGCGGGCATCATGGCCATGAGATGCTCGGCCGCCGCCCCGGTGAGCCGGAGCGTCGGGCGCCCCCCGGGCAGATTGACCACCTCCATGTCCCGCCAGAACACGCCCTGGGCGATGCCGGTGCCGAGCGCCTTAGCGCAGGCCTCCTTGGCGGCAAAGCGCCGGGCATAGGAGGGCGCGCGCGCCGCGCGGGCGTCGCACTTGGCGCGCTCGCCGTCGGTGAAGACCCGGTGGGTGAAGCGCTCGCCGTAGCGGGCGAGCGACTTCTCGATCCTGCGGATATCGCAGAGGTCGGAGCCGATCCCGAGAATCATGCCCGCGCCGCGTCCATGGCCGCGCGCATGTCGCGGATCGCCTGGGGCAGACCGACGAAGATCGCCTCTCCGATCAGCGCGTGCCCGATGTTGAGTTCCGCGATCTCGGGCAGGGCCGCCACCGGGCCGACGCTGTCGAGGGCGAGGCCGTGGCCGGCATGGATCTCGAGGCCGATCTCCGCCCCGTAGGTGGCCGCGCGGGTGATACGTCCGAGTTCGTGTGCGGTGCGGGCCCCGTCGCCCTCGGCCACCGCCTCGCAGTAGCTGCCGGTGTGCAATTCGACCACCGGGGCGCCTAGCCGCCAGGCCGCGTCCATCACCGCCGCGTCGGGCTCGACGAAAAGGGAGACGCGGATACCGGCTTGCCCCAAGCGGGCGATGCGGGGGAGCAGGGATTCGTAGGCGCCGACGATGTCAAGGCCGCCCTCGGTGGTGCGCTCCTCGCGCTTCTCCGGCACGAGGCAGGCCGCGTGCGGCTTGAGGCGGATCGCCATCCCGATCATCTCGTCGGTGGCCGCCATCTCGAAATTGAGCGGAACGGTAAGGATACGCGCCAGGGTCTCCATGTCGGCGTCGCGGATGTGCCGGCGGTCCTCGCGCAGGTGGGCCGTGATGCCGTCCGCTCCCGCCGCGACCGCCGCATGCGCCGCGCGGATCGGGTCCGGCGCCGTGCCGCCGCGGGCGTTCCGCACCGTGGCGACGTGGTCGATGTTCACCCCGAGCCGCAGGCGATTCGGGGATGGGGCGGAGGTGGACATCGCGGCGGACTCCGAACGGAAACACGACACCCTGACGGACGGGCGCCCGGGCCCCTACATAGGCGACACGCAGCTTCAGGGGGATACGGCGCGCGATGGGTTTTCTCGATGGATTGCTCGGCCACGGCAGCGACCTCACGCCCGCGGAGGTGAACGAGCAGCTGACCGGCATCCTCACGCAGGGGGAATCGGTTCAGGTCGCCTTCCGCATCCTGCGCGACCTGATCGTTTTCACCGACCGGCGCCTGATCCTGGTGGACAAGCAGGGACTGACCGGCCGCAAGGTCTCGTACATGACCGTGCCCTACCGGGCGATCACGTCGTTTTCCGTGGAGACGGCGGGAAGCTTCGACCTCGATTCGGAGCTCGCGATCTGGGTCTCGGGCCGAGCCGAGCCGATCCGCAAGACCCTGAAGCGCGGCGCCAACATCCTGGCGATCCAGCAGGCGATCGCGGCCTCGATCCGCTGATCGCGACGGTGCCGGCAAACCTTGCCTCGGCGGGCGGCCTCTGTTAAGGCCCCGCCCATTCCACACGCGGAGCCGGCCTCATGCCTGAATGAGGCGTTTCCGGTGGTCGTCGTCCCTCGGGCGCGATCGCTTCCTCCGCGGCGGTACCAACCGGAGAGTACACAGACATGGCCGTTGATTTCACCATGCGTCAGCTTCTCGAGGCCGGCGCCCACTTCGGACACCAGGCCCACCGCTGGAACCCGAAGATGCAGTCCTACATCTTCGGGACGCGCAACAACATCCACATCATCGACCTCGCCCAGACCGTGCCGGCCCTTCATCAGGCCCTGCAGGCTGTGAGCGACACCGTCGCCAAGGGCGGCCGCGTGCTGTTCGTCGGCACCAAGCGTCAGGCTGCCGACACCATCGCGGAAGCCGCCAAGCGCTCGGCCCAGTACTACGTCAACTCCCGCTGGCTCGGCGGCATGCTGACCAACTGGAAGACCATCTCGGGCTCGATCCAGCGCCTGCGCAAGGTCGACGAGACCCTCGACGGCGGGGCCCAGGGCCTCACCAAGAAGGAGCGCCTGATGCTTGCCCGCGAGAAGGACAAGCTCGAGAAGGCGCTGGGCGGCATCAAGGACATGGGCGGCGTGCCGGACCTGCTCTTCGTGATCGACACGAACAAGGAGCAGCTGGCGATCAAGGAGGCCCAGCGCCTCGGCATCCCGGTGGCGGCCATCGTCGACACCAACTGCAACCCGGACGGCATCACCTACGTCGTGCCCGCCAACGATGACGCCGGCCGCGCCATCGCCCTGTACTGCGACCTGATCGCCCGCGCCGCCATCGACGGTATCTCGCGCGGCCAGGGCTCGATGGGCGTCGACATCGGCGCCTCCGAGGAGCCGGTCGCCGAGGAGTTGCCGGCCAACGACGACACGGCGGCCTCCATCGAGTCCGGCTCGGTCACCCAGGCTGACGTCGCCGCCCTCGTGGAGTCCACCGAGCACTTCGAGCTGCTCTCGGCTCCCCGCGGCGCGCCCGACGACCTGTCCAAGCTCCACGGCGCCGGCCCCCAGATCGTGCAGAAGCTCAACGAGGCGGGCATCTACCACTACTGGCAGCTCGCCTCCATGAGCGCCGACGACGTCGCCAAGGTCGATGCCGACCTCAAGCTGAACGGCCGCATCGGTCGCGACGGCTGGGTCGAGCAGGCCCGCGGCTTCGTCGAGGCCGCCGCCGCCGCCTGATCCCGCGCCGGCGGCCCGTCATCGGGCCGCCATCGGCGGATCGGACACTGCTTCCTGAAGCCCGGCGCTTGTCCTGAGCGCCGGGCTCAGTCGCTTCAGAAGACTCAACCCCTCAAGAAACGCCGGCTTCGCGAGCCCCCCGGGGCAGCTTTGAATCCGGCAAGACACGGAAAGGACCCGCCATGGCCAACATCACCGCCGCACTGGTGAAAGAGCTCCGCGAGAAGACCGGCGCGGGCATGATGGACTGCAAGGGCGCGCTCAACGAGACGGACGGCGACATCGAAGCCGCCGTGGACTGGCTGCGCAAGAAGGGTCTCGCCAAGGCCGCCAAGAAGGCCGGTCGCGTCGCCGCCGAGGGTCTCGTGGCCGTCGAGTCCGCCGGCCACCACGCCGCCATCGTCGAGGTGAATTCCGAGACTGACTTCGTCGCCCGCAACGACAGCTTCCAGGCCTTCGTCCGCGAGGCAGCCAAGCTCGCCCTGAACACCGACGGAACCCTGGAGGGCCTCGAGGCCGCCACGTTCCCCGGCTCCGCGACGACGGTCAAGGAGAGCCTCGCCAACCTCATCGCCACCATCGGCGAGAACATGACCCTGCGCCGCGTCGCCAAGCTCGACGTGACCAAGGGCGTCATCGCCTCCTACGTCCACGGCCAGGTCGCCGACGGCCTCGGCAAAATCGGCGTGCTCGTGGCGCTGGAATCCGAAGGCGATGTCGAGGTGCTCTCCGCCCTCGGCCGGCAGATCGCCATGCATGTCGCCGCCACCAACCCGGTGGCGCTCGATGCCGCCGGCGTCGACCAGGCGACCCTCGACCGCGAGATCAACATCCTGCGCGAGAAGAATGCCGGCAAGCCCGAGAACGTGCTCGCCAAGATCGTCGAGAGCGGCCTGAAGAGCTACTACAAGGAGGTCACCCTCCTGGAGCAGCCCTTCGTGCATGACGGCTCCAAGACCGTTTCCCAGGTCCTCAAGGAGGCCGAAGGCAAGGCCGGCTCGCCGGTCAAGCTCACCGCCTTCGTGCGCTACGCCCTCGGCGAGGGCATCGAGAAGGAAGAGGGTCCGGACTTCGCGTCCGAGGTCGCGAGCCTCTCGCGCTGAGGCGCCGCGCGCCGGTCGATCCGGCGCCGAATGCATCCGAAAACGACGCGGGGGCGGTGGCAGCGATGCCGCCGCCCCTCGACGTTCCGGGCCGCCTTGGGCTAGACACCCCTCCGCTTCCATTTGGCTTCCCGCCCGAGACCTCGGGCCGGGTTTGAGGGGACTGGCTCGATGCCGGAGACCACACCGTTTCGCCGCGTCCTCGTGAAGCTCTCGGGCGAGGCCCTGACGGCTCCCGACGGCTACTGGCTGCACCCGCCGACGCTCGCGGGCATCGCCGACGACATCGCCCGCACCCGCGAGGCCGGCATCCAGATCGCCCTGGTCGTGGGCGGCGGCAACATGATCCGCGGGGCCCGCATCTCGGCCGCCGGCTGGATCGACCGGGCCACCGGCGATTCCCTCGGCATGATGGCCACGGTGATGAACTCGCTGGCCCTGGAGACGGCGCTGAACGCCGCCGGCGTTCCGGCCCGCACCATGTCGGCGGTCTCGATGCCGACGATCTGCGAGACCTACGCCCGCCAGCCCGCCCTGCACCACCTGGACAAGGGGCAGGTCGTGGTGCTCGCGGGGGGCACCGGCAACCCCTACTTCACCACCGACACCGCCGCCGTGCTGCGGGCGGCCGAACTGCGCTGCGAGGCCGTGCTCAAGGCGACGCAGGTGGACGGCGTCTACTCGGCCGACCCGAAGCGCGATCCCAGCGCCACCCGCTACGACCGCCTGACCCACGACGAGGCCATCGCCCGCGACCTCAAGGTGATGGACACCGCCGCCTTCGCGCTGGCTCGCGAGAGCCGCCTGTCGATCGTCGTCGGCTCGGTCCATGCCCCGAGTTCCATCAAGGCGATCCTCACCGGCGATGCGCCGGCCACTCACGTCGTCCCCTGAACGCGTGTGGCGACGTGCTCGCTCGTTCGAGAAAAGAGAATGACGCGGGAACGGAAAGCTTACGGGCATCGCACCATGCATAGCGCCGGGGGATTCCGCCCGCGGCATCGGCGCGGATGACCGAGCGAGCGATTTCGCGGCGCGCGGGCGCGAACGCCATTTGCGACCCATCTCGTTTTGGTTCATTGAGGCCCACGAACGGGCCCCGGCGGCCCGACCCCACCTCCTCCAGTTCGCGTCGGGAACGATCCGCATGGCAGCCATTCCAGAGTTCGACCTGAATGACATCAAGCGCCGCATGCAGGGCGCCGTCGCCTCGCTCAAGGGCGATCTCGGCTCCCTGCGTACCGGCCGCGCCACGCCGAGCATCCTCGATCCGATCCAGGTCGACGCCTACGGGGCGATGATGCCCATGGCCCAGGTCGCCACCGTCAGCGTTCCGGAGCCGCGCCTCCTCTCGATCTCGGTCTGGGACCGCGGCATGGTCACCGCCGTCGAGAAGGCCATCCGCGAGTCCGACCTCGGCATGAATCCGCAGACGGAAGGCCAGACGATCCGCCTGCGCGTGCCGGAAATGAACGAGCAGCGCCGCAAGGAGATGGTCAAGGTCGCGCACAAGTACACCGAGGAGGCCCGCGTCGCGGTCCGCCACGTTCGCCGTGACGGCCTCGACCACCTCAAGAAGCTCGAGAAGGACGGCGCCATCAGCGAGGACGACGAGAAGCGTCAGGCGGGCGACGTCCAGAAGGCCACCGACCAGTTCATCGCCGAGATCGACGGCGTGCTCGCCGCCAAGGAAAAGGAGATCATGCAGGTCTAGGGGCCCGCAGGATCGACCTGATACGGTCTTGGGACGGCGCGTGATCGACACGAACGACGGATGGGGGAGAAGCGCGTTGGGTCGCTCAGGGGGCGCGCGTCAGATCGAGGCCGCGAGGGTGAACGGCGCCGAGGCGGTCGCGCAGGGCGCTCCGGATAGCGGGCCGACGGGCTTTTCCGCGCAGCCGCTCGCCGGGCAGGCTGCGCCTGCCCATGTCGCCATCATCATGGACGGCAACGGGCGCTGGGCGGCCGGGCGCGGATTGCCCCGCGTCGAGGGCCACCGCCGGGGCGTCGAGGCGGTGCGACGGGCCGTGCGCTCGGCCATCGACCTCGGCGTACGCTACCTGACCATCTACAGCTTCTCGTCCGAGAATTGGCGCCGGCCCGCCGCCGAGGTCGCCGACCTCATGGGCCTGCTCAAGCTCTTCGTGCGCCGCGACCTCGCGGACCTGCACGGCAACAACGTGCGCGTGCGCATCATCGGAGAGCGCGCCGGTCTGAGCGCCGACATCGCCGGCCTCCTCGACGAGGCCGAGGAGCGCACCCGTGCCAATACCGGCCTCACCCTGGTGGTTGCCTTCAACTACGGCGGTCGCCAGGAGATCCTGCGTGCGGTGCGTCGCCTCGCTCGCGACGTCGCGGAGGGACGCCTCGTCCCCGAGGCCATCGACTTCGACGCCCTGTCGGGGGCCCTCGACACCACCGGCATCCCGGATCCGGACCTCGTCATCCGCACCTCCGGCGAGCAACGCCTCTCGAACTTCCTCACTTGGCAGACGGCTTACGCCGAGTACGTGATCGTGCCGGAATTCTGGCCCGATTTCGACGACGACGCCTTCCGGGCGGCCCTCGACGAATATCATCGCCGCGACCGCCGCTTCGGCGGCCTCAGCGGCAAGGCCGGCTGATCGTGGCGCCCGGAGAGGCGGCACCCACCGCGCCGCGTGGTCCCTTCGCGGGCCGCGAATTTCAGGCCCGGGTGGTCTCGGCGCTCCTGCTCGGCGCCATCGTGCTCTCGGCCCTGATCATCGGCGGCTGGCCCTTCGCGGTGATCTGGCTCGCCGCCGGCATCGTCTTCGCCGCCGAGTGGATCGGCATGAGCGCGACCGCGCCGCGCCGCCTCGTGCTCGCGTTCACCGCCGCGACGCTGTTCGGCCTCGTGCTCTGCCTGCATGGGGACGCCTCGTTCGGAGCCGGCCTCGCCGTCGCGGGCATCGGCATGGTCCTGGTGGCAGCGGTGGCCAAAGAGGCAGCCGGACGGGTCCGGGCCGTCGTCGGCCTCACCTGCGCGGCCGTGATCGCCCTGGTGCCCACCGCCCTGCGCGACGATCCGGCCATCGGTCTCCTCGGCCCCGCCTGGATGTTCGCCGTGGTCTGGACCACCGACATCGTGGCCTACTTCACCGGCCGCACCCTGGGCGGCCCCAAGCTGATGCCGCGGGTCAGCCCCAAGAAGACCTGGTCGGGCGCCATCGGGGGCCTCGTCGGCGGGACGCTGGCGGGGATCGGCCTCGTGGTCTTCGCTCGCGATCACGGCTGGAGCGACCTCGCCACCGCGCCGCTCGCCCTCGTGGGCCTCCTCAGCGCCGTCGCCTCGATCCTCAGCCAGGGGGGCGACCTCGTGGAATCGGCCCTCAAGCGCCGTTATGGCGTCAAGGATTCGGGCCGCTCCATTCCGGGCCACGGCGGCGTCATGGATCGCCTCGACGGCTTCTTCGCCGTGGCCGTCCTGGCCGGATTCTATCTCATCGCCCGCCGCTTCGTGGCGGCCTGAAGGACCCATCCGTTGCTGACCGTCACAATCCTCGGCGCCACCGGCTCCATCGGCCAATCCACCATCGACCTGCTGCTCCAGCATCCCGACCGCTTCCGCATCGGCGGCCTCGTGGCGGGGCGCGACGTCGCGGCGATCGCCCGGCTCGCCGGTGACCTGAACCCCGATTTCGTCGCCCTGGCCGACGAATCCACCGGCCCGGCCCTGCGCGAGGCGCTGGCCCACACGGGCATTCGCAATGGGGCCGGGGAGGGCGCCGTGCTGGAGGCGGTCGCCCGCGATGCCGACATCGTCGTGGCGGCAGTGAGCGGGGCCGCGGGCCTGCGCCCGACGCACGAGGCGCTGAAGCTCGGCCGCACGGTGGCGCTGGCCAACAAGGAGAGCCTGGTCTGTGCCGGCGACGCCTTCATGCGCGACGCCAAGCGCTACGGCGCCACGTTGCTGCCGGTGGATTCCGAGCACAATGCCCTGGCCCAGGCGCTCGGCGACGGGCGCCTCGACGACGTTTCGAAGATGACGATCACGGCCTCCGGCGGCCCGTTCCGGACCTGGACCCGCGAGCGCATCGCGAGCGCCTCGCCCACGGAGGCCGCCGCCCACCCGACCTGGTCGATGGGCATGAAGATCAACATCGATTCGGCCTCCCTGATGAACAAGGGGCTGGAGCTGATCGAGGCGCACCACCTCTTCGCCCTAGAGCCGGAGCGCCTGGACGTCATCGTCCACCCGCAATCGATCGTGCACGGCCTCGTCTACTGGCGCGACGGCGCGGTGACAGCCGGCCTCGCCATGCCGGATATGCGGGTGCCGATCGCCCATTGCCTCGGCCTCGGCGAGCGCCTGACGATCGCGCGCGGACGCCATCTCGACCTCGCCGCCGCCGGTAGCCTCACCTTCGAGGCAGCCGACGAGGCTCGCTTCCCCTGTCTGCGCATCGCCCGCGCGGCCCTCGCCGCCGGGGGCGCCGCCCCGACCGTGATGAACGCAGCCAACGAGATCGCGGTGGCAGCCTTCATCAAGGGGGCGATCGGATTTTACGGCATCGCCGATCTCGTCGAGCGGGCCTGCGAACATTTCGCCGCCCAGTACCGGAGCGCGCCCGAGAATGTCGACGAGGCCCTGGCCATCGACGCCGAGGTCCGCCGGTGGAGCAGCCAGGCCGTCGCGACGGCTTGAGCCGCCGCGTCAGGTCTCCGGGGCGTAGCCAGCCAGGAACACCCGCACGGCTTCCTCGACATTGTGCCCGATCTCCGACTGCACGGCACCGTCGCCGGCGTTGAACAGCAGCCGGGTCAGCAATCCAGCCTGGCACATTTGCAGGAACTGACGGGCGGCGAGGTTGGTATCCGCCGGGCGCAGTCGCCCGGCGGCGACCTGCGCGTCTAGATAGGCGGCGAGCCGGGTCGTCCCCTGGACCGGCCCCGCCTCGAAGAAGGCCTGGCCGAGGCGCGGGAACTTCTCGCAGGCGCCGATCACCATCCGAATCACCGTGACGTGCTCCGGCCGGACCATCTCGGCGAGGTAGCTGCGCCCCAGGCGCGTCAGCACATCGCGTAAGTCGGGATCGTCGGCATCGAGCCGGAACAGCACCTCGGCGAGTCCGCGCTTTTCCGCCAGCGCCAGGGCCTCGAACAGGGCTTCCTTGCTGTCGAAGTAGACGTAGAGCGTCCCTTTGGAGACGCCCGCCGCCTTGGCGATTTCGCCCATGCTCGCGCCGTCGAACCCCGAAGCCATGAAGACCGCGCGGGCGCCTTCCAGGATTTGACGACGCTTATCGGTCTCGGGCGATGTGCGCTCCCGCGCATCCGGGGTGGCTTCGGCGATCGCCATGGTCGTCATCCTGATTGACCGAACGGTTCGGTCATAATATCTCAGTGACCCGGACCGCACCAGCTTTCGCGGTCCAGAAAATGACCGAACGGTTCGGTCAACATGCTTCGCGAATCCGTTCGACATCATGAGATCGATGCCATGAGCCTGCGTGAGGACGAGGGATTTCGGGCCGAAGCTGCCCAGCCGGGGACGGTCGGGACGGGCGCCGCTACCGTGCCTCCGACGGTCGTGCCGGCTGCACCGAAGACGCCGGCCGTCATCGCGGCGGCGGAAGCGCCGGCCAAGCCGCGACGTGCGCGCAAGCTCGTGATGGCTACCCTGGTCCTCGCTGCCCTCGGGGGCGGCGCCTACAAGGCGCATGCCTGGTGGACGGTCGGGCGCTTCTTCGTGAGCACCGACGATGCCTACGTGCAGGCCGACATCTCGGTGCTGGCCGCCAAGGTGCCCGGCTACCTCGCGGCGGTGCCGGTCGTGAATGGGCAGACGATGCACCGGGGCGACGTGATCGCCCGGATCGACGATGGCGACTACCGCCTCGCCGCCCAGGCCGCGCACGACAAGCTGGTGACGCAGCAGGCGGCCATCACCCGGATCGCCCGGCAGGTCGAGGCCGCGCAGGCGCAGATGCTCCAGGCCTCGGCGCAGATCGACGCCAGCAAGGCCGACGCGGTGCGGGCCGCGGCCGACTATGCCCGGCAGCAACAGCTCGAGAAGGTCGATTTCGTCGCCAAGGCGCGCATCGAGCAGGCGCGGGCCGACCGCGACCGCACGGACGCCGCCGTGAAGGGGGCGGAGGCCTCCCTCACCGCCATGCGCGCCAATGTCGAGGTGCTGCGGGCGCAGGGTAAGGAGGCGGAGGGGTTGGCTGCCGAACTGCGTACCGCCGAGGTCCGTGCCGAGCGCGACCTCACGTTCACGACGATCCGGGCGCCCTTCGACGGTGTGGTCGGCAACAAGGCCGTGGAGGCCGGCGCCTACGTTTCGCCGGGCTCGCGCATCGCCGCCCTGGTGCCGCTGGAGAGCGTCCGCATCGACGCGAACTTCAAGGAGACGCAGGTCGAGCGCATGCATCCGGGCCAGCGTGTCCACATCGCGGTGGACGCCTATCCGGACCGCGACATCATCGGCGAAGTCGAGTCGCTCTCCCCGGCCTCCGGCTCGGTCTTCAGCCTCCTGCCACCCGACAATGCGACGGGCAACTTCACCAAGATCGTCCAGCGCCTGCCGGTGCGGGTGCACGTGCCGGCGGACGTCGCCCGCGAGGGCATCCTGCGGCCCGGCCTCTCCGTCACCGTCCGGGTGGACACCCGCGAGGGCGCGGAGGCGGCCGCCGATGCCCGCGTCCGTACGGCGTTGCGCCGCTAGGCCCCGCACATGGCCGCCACCGCCACCCTGGGACCTGCCGCACCGGGCGCCGAGCCGCCGCTGGACCGCCGCCGGATGGTGGCGTTCGTCTGCATGGTGTTCGGGATGTTCATGGCGATCCTGGACATCCAGATCGTCTCGGCCTCGCTCGCCGAGATCCAGGCGGGCCTCTCGGCCTCGGGCGACGAGATCCCCTGGGTCCAGACGAGCTATCTCATCGCCGAGGTGATCTCGATTCCGCTCTCCGGGTTCCTGTCGCGGGTCGTCTCGACCCGCTGGATGTTCGTGGTCTCGGCCGGCGGCTTCACGGCGATGAGCCTGATGTGCGCCACCTCGACCTCCATCAACGAGATGATCGTCTGGCGGGCCGCGCAGGGCTTCATCGGCGGCGGCATGATCCCGACGGTGTTCGCCTCGGCCTTCACGATCTTTCCGCCCTCGAAGCGGTCCATCGTCTCGCCGATGATCGGCCTCGTGGCGACCCTCGCCCCCACCATCGGGCCGACGGTGGGGGGCTACCTCACCGACCTGTTCGACTGGCACTGGCTGTTCCTCGTGAACGTCGTGCCGGGGATCTTCGTCACGGTGTCCACCTACCTGCTGGTCGATTTCGACGAGCCGAACCTCGCGCTGTTCAAGCGCTTCGACTGGTTCGGCCTCGCCTTCATGGCGCTGATGCTCGGCTGCCTCGAATACGTGCTGGAGGAGGGGCCGAACCACGACTGGCTCGCGGACGAGACGGTCTTCGCCTGCGCGGTGGTCTGCTTCACGGCCGGGCCGGCCTTCTTCTGGCGGGCCTTCACGGCGGCCGAGCCCATCGTCGACCTGCGCGCCTTCTCCGACCGGAACTTCGCGGCCGGCAGCATCTTCAGCTTCGTCCTCGGCATCGGCCTGTACGGGCTGACCTACCTGTACCCGGTCTATCTCGGCCGGGTGCGCGGCTACTCCGCGCTGCAGATCGGCGAGACCATGTTCGTCTCGGGCCTCTGCATGTTCGCCACCGCGCCGATCGCCGGGCGCTTCTCGGGCAAGGTCGATCCGCGCCTGATGATGGGGCTCGGGTTCCTCGGCTTCGCCACCGGCACCTGGATGGTCACGGGGCTGACCAAGGACTGGGATTTCTGGGAGCTCCTGGTGCCGCAGGTCCTGCGTGGCTGCTCGCTGATGCTGTGCATGATCCCGATCAACAACATCGCGCTTGGTACCTTGCCGCCGGCCCGGATGAAGAACGCCTCGGGGCTCTACAACCTCACTCGCAATCTCGGCGGCGCCGTCGGCCTCGCGCTGATCAACACCGTGCTCAACGACCGCTGGGACCTCCACCTCGCGCGGCTGCACGAGCGCTTCACCTGGACGAACACCGCCGTCCTCGAACGCCTGGAGATGACACGCCGGCAGTTCGAGATACTGGGGGGCAACGCCGACGCCATGGCCCTGAAGGCAATGATGAATACCGTTCGGATGCAGGGGCTGGTGATGGGCTTCACCGACGTGTTCCTGGTGCTCACCATCTTGTTCGTGGCCATGGCCTGCGCCGTGCCCTTCATCCGCCGGCCTCGCGCGGCGGCGGGTGCCGGTGGGGGGCATTGAGGCCGGCCCCGCTCTTTACCCTGTCACCGGGAATGCGGGGATATCCGGTCCCCGCGCGCCGCTGCGACGCCGAAATTCGCCGTTCCGGTTTGCGTTCGCGTCGTACGCACACGATCTGCTAGAGCGGAACGACGGCCCCGGGGAGGCCGAAAGGATCGACGCATGGACTTCCTGAACGCCATGGGCGGCACGGCAACCGGATTCTTCGGTGCCGTGATCCCCTTCTTGATCGTGCTGAGCATCGTCGTCTTCGTCCACGAGATGGGGCACTTCCTGGTCGGGCGCTGGTGCGGCGTCGGCGTCCACGCCTTCTCCCTCGGCTTTGGCCCAGAGCTGTTCGGGTTCAACGATCGTTACGGGACGCGCTGGAAGCTCTCGGCGGTGCCGCTGGGCGGTTACGTCAAGTTTCACGGCGACGCCAACGGCGCCAGCGTGCCGGACCCCGCGGCGGTGGCGCGCATGAGCCCGGGTGAGCGGGCGACGAGCTTCCCGACTCAATCTCTCCCCAAGCGCGCCGCCATCGTGGCGGCCGGCCCCATCGCCAACTTCCTCCTCGCCATCGCGCTCTTCTCGGGCGCCATCTACCTCAACGGCCGCTACGAGACGCCGGCCCGCGTCGAGGCCGTGGTCCCGGACAGCGCCGCCGCCCGCGCCGGCTTCCAGCCCGGCGACGTGATCCGCGCCATCGGCGGATCGCGGATCAGCAGCTTCACCGACATGCAGCGCACGGTCTCGGGTGCGGCCGGGAACGCGCTCACCATCACGGTGGAGCGCAACGGCCAGACCCAGGACCTCGTCGCCGTGCCGGAAAGCAAGGAAGACGTGACGCCGTTCGGCCGGCATCGCTTCGGCCGCCTCGGCATCCAGGGCCCCAAGGCGGCCGATGCCAAGCTCGTTCATTACGGCCCCGTCGATTCCCTCGGCCTCGGCGTGTACGAGACCTATTTCGTGGTCGACCGGACCGTCGACTACATCGGCAAGCTCCTTACGGGCCGGGAATCTCCCGACCAGCTCTCGGGTCCGATCGGGATCGCACGGGTCTCGGGCGAGGTCGCCAAGGTCGGCGGCGTCGGCGGCTTGATCGGGCTGGTGGCCCTGCTCTCCGTCTCGATCGGGCTCCTCAACCTCTTTCCGGTCCCGCTTCTCGATGGCGGCCACCTGCTGTTCTACGCCTTCGAGGCCGTGCGCGGGCGCCCCTTGAGCGAGCGCACGCAGGAGATCGGCTTCCGGATCGGGCTGGCGCTCGTGCTGTTCCTCATGCTCTTCGCCGCCTGGAACGACATCCTGAACCTCGGTTTCTCCTGGCGCGGCCGCGGGACCTGAAATCGGCCCGACGCGCCTGTGGATTGTGGGCGCATCCCGTTCCGGGACGCCTAAAGTCTTTCACCACCATCGCATTCTTCGTTCCGCGCGGGGCAGCGACGCCCCGCGCGGAACGATTCGTTGACCCTGTTGGGGGATCGAAGCGCGGCGTTAAGTGACCGGAAGGCCACGTCTCCGCAAAATCCCGGGTGAGCGGGAGCCCCGAGCGTTTGCTTCGCCTGGGAATCCCGATAGAAGCTGAGCTTGGGACCAGAGGTCAGGACGCCCGCAAACGGGTGGCTGATTGCGGGTGCAAACTCGCGCTGAAGATAAAAGAGACGGGCGATTACATGATGTCGATGACGGGGAAGCGCCGGCGCAAGTCGGCGGAACAGACCATCGTCCTAGTCGCCGCGGCGGCCGCTGGCCTGGTCCTCGGTGGCGCCGCTCAGGCGCAGCAGATCGTCGTCCAGGGTAACAAGCGTGTCGATGCCGACACGATCCGGTCCTACGTGACCGGCACCGCTTCGGGCTCCCCCGAAGAGGCTCGCCGCAACCTGCTGGCGACCGGCATGTTCTCCGACGTGAAGGTGTCGCGCAGCGGCGGCGGCACGGTGGTGAGCGTCCGCGAGAACAACATCATCAATCGGGTGGTGTTCGAGGGGAACAAGAAGATCGAGAAGGCCACCCTCGAGGGCGAGGTCGAGGCCAAGGCCCGTGGCGCCTTCAGCCAGGGCGTGGTCCAGGCCGATATCCAGCGCATCAAGGAAGTCTACCGCCGCGCCGGCCGCGGCACCGCGAAGGTGAGCTTCCGCACGGTGGATCTGCCGAACGGCCGCCTCGACGTGATCTACGTCATCGAGGAAGGCGACAAGACCGGCATCAAGGCGATCAACTTCGTCGGCAACAACGTCTATTCCGATTCCAAGCTGCGCGAGCTCATGTCCTCGTCGGAGATGAACTTCCTCAGCTTCATCAAGACCTCGGACGTCTACGATCCCGATCGCATCACCAGCGATCTCGACATCGTCCGGCGCTACTACCTCAAGAACGGCTACGCCGATTTCCGCGTCGTCAACGCCGATGCTCGCTACGTCGAGGGCGAGGGTGACGCCGGCTGGGTCATCACCGTCACTGTCGAGGAAGGCGAGCAGTACCGCGTCGGCGCGGTGGCGATCGATTCCCGCCTGCCGGGCCTCGATACCCAGAAGCTCGACGGCGAAGTGCGTGCCCAGGTCGGCGACGTCTACAACGCCGAGGACGTTGAGCGGACCCTCAACGGCGTGACCAACCAGGTCGGCCGCCAGGGCTACCCCTTCGCGCAGGTGCGCCCCACCGGACAGCGTGACCGCGCCACCCACACGGTGGCCCTCGGCTTCGTGGTCGAGGACGGTCCGCGCGTCTATGTCGAGCGCATCAACATCCGCGGCAACACCCGCACCCGCGACTACGTCATCCGTCGCGAGCTCGATATCACCGAGGGCGACGCCTACAACCGGGTGCTGACCGATCGCGCCGAGCGGCGTCTGAACGGCCTCGGCTTCTTCAAGAAGGTCCGCTTCTCCAACGAGCCGGGCTCCTCGGCCGACCGCGTGATCATCAACATCGACGTCGAGGATCAGCCCACGGGCTCGTTCTCGGTGGCGGGCGGCTACTCCACCCAGGACGGCATCATCGGCGAGGTCTCGGTCTCCGAGTCGAACTTCCTCGGACGCGGCCAGTATGTCCGCGTCGCCGGCACCGGTGGCCAGTACTCGCGCGGGTTCGACTTCTCGTTCACGGAGCCGTACTTCCTGGGCTATCGCTTGGCCGCCGGCTTCGACGCCTTCTACAAGTACAGCGACCAGACCCGCTACTCGCGCTACGAGACCACGGTCTACGGTGGACAGCTCCGCGTCGGCCTGCCGATCACGGAGGAGTTCGGTGTCACCCTGCGCTACTCGCTCTACAACACCGAGCTGCGCGTCCCGAACACCGTCAAGCGGCCGTACAACGACTGCTCGAACCCGATTCCGGGCTATACGACCCTCACGAACGGCCTGAAGGCCACGGGTGCGGTCGGTGAGCAGGCAGCGTTTCCGCTCTGTGCCGCAGATGGCGAAGCTTCGATTGCACTCAAGGGATCGCAGGGCTCGACCCTCACCTCGCTTGCCGGTCTGACGCTCGCCTACTCGACCCTCGACAACTTCGCCTCGCCGCGCAACGGCCTCTACGCCGAGCTGAAGCCGGACCTCGCGGGTCTGGGCGGCGACTCGAAGTTCTTCCGCGTGACGGGTGATGCCCGCTACTACAAGGAGTTCTACGAGGACATCGTCGGCTTCGTGCGCTTCCAGGGCGGTCACATCGAGGCCCTGAACAACCAGCCCCTGCGCATCACCGATCAGTTCTTCCTTGGCCCGTCGCTCGTGCGCGGCTTCGCACCCAACGGCATCGGCCCGCGCGACATCGGCATCTCCGACAGCCGTTCGAACGCCATCGGTGGCTCGACCTACTTCGGCGGCACGGTCGAAGTTCAGTTCCCGCTCCCCGGCATCCCGCGGGATCTGGGCCTGAAGGGCGCGGTCTTCGCCGATGCCGGTACGCTGTTCGGCTATAACGGCCGCACGCAGTTCGACGTGAACAACGATCGCTTCATCAACGGCTTCGCGCCGGGCAGCGGCTGTAACTTCAACCAGGCGACCATCGGCGTCGAGCCCGAGTGCGTGAACGTCCGCGACAAGCTGATCATCCGCTCCTCGGTCGGTGCCTCGATCCTCTGGAACTCGCCGCTCGGCCCGATCCGCTTCGACTACGCCTACGCCCTCTCGAAGGACGAAGGCATCAAGACCGCCTTCGGCCGCGTCGGCCAGGATCAGATCCAGGCCTTCCGGTTCTCCGGCGGCTCGCGCTTCTGACATCGAGCGCCGCCTCCTTCTCGGGAGGCGGCGCGTTGGAACAGCATGTCAGATCCGGTCTTCTTCTCCGCGTCCACCACCCTCAGCCTCGGCGCCATCGCCGAGGCTGCTGGCGTTTCGTTGCCCGAGGGCGCCGATCCACACCGCGTGATCACCGGGGCCGCGCCCCTCGAATCGGCGACGCCGCAGGATGTCGCCTACATGGACAACGCCCGCTACGGGGACGCGCTCGCCGCGACCCGGGCAGGCATCTGCCTGGTCTCGCCGCGCTTCGCGCCCCGCGTGCCGGCCGGCACCGTCGCCCTCGTCCTGCGCGATCCCTACCGGGCCTATGCGGGGCTGCTCGCCCGCCTGCATCCCGACGCGATGCGACCCGCCTCGCTCTTCGCGGCGAGCGGTGTGGCCCCGGGCGCCCATGTCCATCCTGAGGCACGGCTCGAGCCCGGCGTCCACGTGGATCCGGGTGCCGTCATTGGCCCGAACGTCGAGATCGGGTCCGGCACCATCGTGGGTGCCAATGCCAGCATCGGACCGGGCGTGCGGATCGGGCGGGACTGTGCCATCGGCGCCGGGGTCACCCTGACGCATGCCCTGGTGGGAAACCGGGTCATCATCCACCCGGGTGCGCGCCTCGGACAGGATGGGTTCGGGTTCGCCATGGGTCCCGGCGGCCACCTCAAGGTACCGCAGATCGGCCGCGTCATCGTTCAGGACGATGTCGAGATCGGTGCCAACACCACGATCGACCGCGGCGCCAGCCGCGACACGGTGATCGGCGAGGGCACCAAGATCGATAACCTCGTGCAGATCGCTCACAACGTCGTGATCGGACGCCACTGCGTCATCGTCTCCGGTGTGGGCATCTCCGGCTCGACCACCCTCGAGGATTACGTTGTCCTCGGCGGACAGGTCGGCGTCGTCGGGCACCTGCGCATCGGCATGGGTTCACAGATCGCCGGCTCCTCCAACGTGAACCGCGACGTGCCGCCGGGCAGCCGCTGGGGAGGGACGCCGGCCAAGCCGGTGCGCGCCTGGTTCCGGGAACTCACCACTCTGGCACGCCTCGCCGAGCGCTCCGGCGGCGACGAACCGAAGGGCTGAGGCCGGCCTTCGCAGGCGGCGTGTGGCGAGCCCCGTTTTATGCGCGGCCGCCCCGTCCTCGATCGGTAGCCGGCATGCGTTCAATCGGCGGCCGGGGCTTGCATCCATTCATCATCTCGCGAATGAAGGCGCGTCCAATGCGTTGGTGATTTGGGAAACGAGGCGGGACGGCGGGGGCGTCGGCGCGCTCAGTGAGGTTATCTGATCGATGAACGACATGCCGCGAGAGTTCGGCTCGGCTGATATCCAGCAGGTCCTGGAATTGCTGCCGCACCGCTACCCATTCCTGATGATCGACCGGATCATCGAGATCGACGGCGACCGCAGCTGTATCGGCGTGAAGAACGTCACGATCAACGAGCCGCAATTCACCGGCCATTTTCCCGGACTGCCGGTGTTTCCAGGCGTCCTGCTGATCGAGGGCATGGCTCAGACCGCCGGTGCCATCTGCTGCCGTCACATCATGACCGAGAACCTGAAGACGAAGCAGGTTTTCTTCATGACCATCGACAAGTGCAAGTTCCGCAAGCCCGTCGTGCCGGGGGATACGGTGCACTACCACATGACCAAGACGAACCACCGCCGCACCATGTGGTGGTTCCGCGGCGAGGCGCGGGTCGACGGCGTGCTGGTGGCCGAGGCCGATATCGGCGCCATGCTGGTGACCGAGTGAGCGCGGGCCCCGGGATCCACCCGAGCGCGGTGATCGAGGACGGCGCAACCCTGGGGGAGGGCGTCCGGATCGGGCCGTTCTGCCACGTCGGCCCCGGCGTGACTCTGGGCGCGGGCTGCGAACTCGTCAGCCACGTCGTCGTCGCCGGCCGGACCACGATCGGACCCCGCACGCGGCTCTATCCCTTCGCCTCCATCGGGCATCCGCCGCAGGACCTGAAGTTCAAGGGCGAGGACTCCACCCTGACGATCGGTGCGGATTGCCTGATCCGCGAGGGCGTCACCATGAATCCGGGGACCGCCGGCGGTGGCCTCGAGACCACGGTGGGCGACAACTGCACCTTCCTGGCCAATTCGCATGTCGGGCACGATTGCCGGGTGGGCGACGGCGTCGTGTTCTCCAACAACGTCATGCTGGCCGGCCATTGCAGCGTCGGTGACTACGCGATCCTGGGGGGCGGCGCGGCCGTGATCCAGTTCGCGCGCGTGGGCGCGCACGCCTTCGTGGGCGGCCTGTCGGGCCTGGAGAACGACTGCATTCCCTACGGCATGGCGCTGGGCAACCGGGCCTACCTGTCGGGCCTCAACATCATCGGCCTGCAGCGGCGCGGGTTCGCCCGCGAGGACATCCACGCCCTGCGCCGGGCCTATCGCCTGCTCTTCGCCAACGAGGGGACGCTGATGGAGCGGGTGGAGGACGTGGCCTCCGAGTTCGAGCACCACCGCGCGGTGGCCGAGATCATCGCCTTCATCCGTGTGGGCGGCAAACGCTCGATCTGCACGCCGCGCGAGGCGCCGGGCGCACCGTGAGCGCAAATCCCGCGCCGGCCGCGCGCGCCGAGCCGCTGCCCGCGGCGCTGGTGCTGGTCGCGGGGGCCGGTCGCCTGCCGGAACTCGTGGCGGGCTCCCTCGACCGGGCGGGGCGGCCCTACCGCATCCTGGCGATCCGGGGCTTCGCCGAGCCGGCCATGCGCGCCCGGGCTGCCGCCACCGTCGACCTCCTCGACATCGCCGGCATTCTCGCCGTCCTGAAGCGCTGGGGTCCCGTCAGCGTGGTGCCGGCCGGCGGCGTCTCGCGCCCCAACCCGGCCGCGATCCTCAATGCCGCCGCGGCCCTGCGCAACCGCGAGGCCCTGCGGGCGATCTCGGGCGGCGGCGACGACCGGCTCCTGCGCGGCGCTCTCGCGCTCCTGGAGGAGAACGGCCACGGGGTGGTGGGTGTCCACGAGGTCGCTCCCGATCTCCTGAGCCCGGCGGGGGTGATGGGCCGCCACCGGCCCGACGCGGTGGCCGCCGTCTCCATCGCGGCCGGGCAGGCCCTTCTGGGAGCGCTGTCGCCCCACGATGTCGGACAGGCGGCGGTGCTGGCGGGCCAGCGCGCCCTGGCCGTGGAAGGCCCCGAAGGCACCGACCGGATGCTGGCCCGGGCCCGGAGCCTCGCCCGGCGTCCCCTCGGCTTCGGCCGGGCGCAGGCCGGCATCGTCCTGGTGAAGCTCGCCAAGGTCGGCCAGGATTTGCGCGTCGATCTCCCGGCGATCGGGCCGCGCACCGTCGCCAACGCGGCGGCGGCGGGCTGCGCCGGGCTCGCCGTCCAGGCCCGCTTCACCCTGATCATCGACCGGCCCGCCACCATCGCGGCGGCCGATCGGGCGGGGCTCTTCCTCGTCGGACTCGATGCGGCGACGGGAATGGACGCAAGGGACCTGGGAGCATGAGCGAGCCGAAGCCCGAGCGGACGATCTGGCTGGTGGCGGGCGAGGATTCCGGCGACCAGCTCGGGGCCAAGCTGATGCGCGGCCTCGTCGAACTCTCGGATCGGCCGATCCGCTTCGGCGGGGTCGGCGGCGAGGCGATGGCCGAGCAGGGCTTCCGCTCCCTGTTCCCGATCGACGACGTGGCGGTGATGGGCTACCTGCCGGTCGCCGCGCGGCTGCGTACCCTCCTGCGCCGCATCCGCGAGACCGTGCGGGACGTGGTCGCGGCGAGGCCCGACGTGCTCGTGATCATCGACAGCCCGGGCTTCACCCACGCGGTGGCGCAACGGGTGCGCAAGCGGATGCCCGACCTGCCCATCGTGGACTACGTCTCGCCCAGCGTCTGGGCGTGGCGGCCGTGGCGGGCGGCGCGGATGCGCCCCTTCATCGATCACGTGCTGGCCCTGCTGCCCTTCGAGCCCGAGGCGCACCGGCGTCTGAACGGTCCCGCCTGCAGCTATGTCGGCCAT
Organism: Methylobacterium goesingense; assembly: GCF_022179225.1. Taxonomy (GTDB): domain Bacteria; phylum Pseudomonadota; class Alphaproteobacteria; order Rhizobiales; family Beijerinckiaceae; genus Methylobacterium; species Methylobacterium goesingense. The sequence continues at coordinate 25,992 of NZ_BPQL01000067.1, read as the reverse complement.
CCCCTGATCGAGCGGCTCGACGCGTTGCGCCCCGGGCCGGCCGAAGCGAAGGGCCGCATGGACGGCCCGCCGGTCCTCGCCATCCTGCCGGGCTCGCGCCGTTCCGAGATCGAGCGGCTGATGCCGGTCTTCGGCGCGGCCCTGGCCCGGCTCACCGAGCGCTTCGGGCCGATCGAGGCGGTACTACCCGCCGTGAGCCGGCACCGCGCCCTGATCGAGCGGCTTGCGCTCGCCTGGGATGCCCCGGTCACCCTGGTCCACGGCGAGGCGGCCAAGCACGCGACCTTCCGGCGGGCGCGGGCGGCCCTGGCGGCCTCCGGCACGGTGACCCTCGAACTGGCGCTCGCGGGCGTGCCGATGGTGGTGGCCTACAAGGTCTCGCGCATCGAGGAGGCCGTGGCCCGGCGCCTCATCCAGGTGCCGACCATCGTGCTGCCGAACCTCATCCTGGGTCAGAACGCGATGCCGGAATTCATCCAGGCGGATTGCACTGCGCCGCGCCTCGCCGACGCGCTGGCGCCGCTCCTGGCCGGCGGCCCCGAACGCGACGCGCAGGTGGTGGCGCTCGCCCGCATCGACGGCCTGATGCGCCTACCGGACGACGATCCGCCGAGCCGGAGTGCGGCCCGCATCGTTCTCGCGGCCCGGCGCGCGGCCTGAGGCGCTACGGCATCGGGCCGAATCGATTTGGCCCGGGGGTTCCCGACCTGAGCAGGGTCTCGATGAGGAACCACGCGGAAAATCCCACCATCGCCAGCACGAGGCCGATGACCGCCCCCGGGTGACGGTCGACCCAGCGTTCCAGGGGCAGGACGCCGAGGGCCTCCACCACCCCGTAGGGCGCGAGCCACCAGCCCGTGCGATCGCGGTCGTGCAGGCGCCGCGCCGTCTGGACGAGGGCAACCCCGGCGAGGGGGACTTGAGCCCCGAAGACCAAGAGGGCGGGCCAGCGCAGGCCGAGCCCGGCGAGCCAGATCGCCGCGCAGAGGAGCCCGAAGAAGGCCAGCAGCAGACGGATCACCCGGTGGCGATAGGCTGGTGCCGAGAGGCGTCCGCGCGGATCGAAGAGGTCCAGGGCGGTGCGCGGACTCACGTGCCCCTCGGCTTGACCCGGCGGGTCGGCGGCTCGGCCACGGGGTCCTCGGGCCAGGGATGGCGCGGGTAGCGCCCGCGCATCTCCGCGCGCACGGCGCTCCAGGACCCGCGCCAGAAGCCCGGCAGGTCGCGGGTGATCTGGATCGGTCGCGAGGCGGGCGAGAGCAGGTGCAGCACCAGGGGGATCCGCCCGCCCGCGATGCTCGGATGCCGCTCCAGGCCGAATAGCTCCTGCACCCGAACCGCCAGGACCGGGCCGCCCTCGGCCCCGTAATCGAGGGGGATGCGCGAGCCTGTCGGCACCTCCACGTGGGTCGGTGCCTCCGCGTCGAGGCGGGCCCGCAGGTCCCAGGGCAGCTGCGCCTGGAGGGCACGGCCGAGATCGTCGGCGCCGATCGCATCGAGGCCGATCCGGCCGACGATCTCCGGGGCCAGCCACGCGGTGACGGTCTCGGTCAGGTGCGCGTCGGAGAGGTCCGGCCATGTCGCGGGATCGGCCGCGCGCAGGAAGGCGAGGCGCGCCCGCCACTGGGTCAGGGCCGGTGTCCAGGGCAGGGCCTGCAGGCCGATCTCGGCGATGCCGCGCGCCAGGATCGCCGCGGAGGCCTCGTCCGCCGGCACCGGCAGGGTGCGCTCACCGAGCGTCAGCGCGCCGAGGCGGCGCAGGGAGCGGGCCCGAAGGGCACGGGCACCCCGGTCGAACGTCACCTGCGTGGCGGCCTCGATCCGGTCGGGGAACAGCGCCTCGATAGCCTCCAGGGTGATGGGCGCGGCGGCCAGGATGCGGGCGTTCGCGGCGGTGCCGATGATGTCGGCGACCACCAGGAAGGGTTCGCGCGCCAGGGCCGAGGCCGGCTCGACCCGTCCGGCCCGGCCATTGGCCATCACGAACTCGCCGTCACGGCCCCGCCCGCGCGCGATCCGGTCCGGATAGGCGAGCGCCAGGAGGGGGCCGGCCTCGGTGAGATCGCTTCCGGAAAGGGCCGGCACCGTGCGGGCGAAGCCCTCCGCCTGGCGGGCCCAGGTCTGGGCGAGGCGGCGCATGTCGGTGGCGCGCTGGCCGCGGTCGCGGGCGAAGCGCTCCACCCGGTGGCCGACATCGGTCTCGTCGCCGCCGAGGCCGCGCTCGACCAGCACCGCGGCGAGGTCGGCCGCCGCGCGGGCCTGGCCCTGTCCGGCCGCCGCCACGACCATGCGCGCGAGGCGTGGGGGCAGGGGCAGCGCCCGCAGCGCCCGGCCGGTCTCGGTGAGCCGGCCGTCGGTCTCGATCGCGCCGAGGTCACGCAGCATCGCGCGCGCCTCGGTGAGGGCCGGCGCGGGCGGCGGGTCGAGGAAGGCGAGGACGGTCGGATCGACGACCCCCCAGGCGGCGGCGTCCAAGAGCAGCCCGGAGAGGTCGGCCGCGAGGATTTCGGGGCGCGTGAAGGGTTCGAGGGCGCTGGTGGCGGCCTCCGACCAGAGCCGGTGGCAGATGCCGGGCTCGGTACGGCCGGCGCGGCCTCGGCGCTGGTCGACGGAGGCACGCGAGGCCCGTGCGGTGACGAGGCGGGTCAGGCCGAGGCCCGGTTCGTAGACCGGCACCCGCGACAGGCCGGAATCGACCACGATCCGCACGCCCTGGATGGTCAGCGAGGTCTCGGCGATGCTGGTGGCGAGGACCACCTTGCGCCGACCGGGAGGCGCCGGTGCCACCGCCCGATCCTGCTCCGCGGGCGTGAGGGCGCCGTAGAGGGGGGCGATCTCGACGACCGCGTCGACCCGGTCGGCCAGCAGCCCCGCCACCCGGCGGATCTCGCCCTGGCCCGGCAGGAAGGCGAGCACCGAGCCCGGGTCGGCCCGCAGGGCGCGCAGGATGGCATCGGCCATGACCTCTTCGATGCGCCGGTTGGGGTCGCGCTCCCAGTACCGGGTCTCGACCGGGTAAGCGCGTCCCTCCGAGGCGACGACGGGGGCGTCGCCCAGCAGGCCGGCGACGCGGGCGCCGTCGAGGGTGGCCGACATCACGAGGATGCGCAGGTCCTCGCGCAGGCCCCCTTGCGCGTCGAGGGCGAGCGCTAGCCCGAGATCGGCGTCGAGGGAGCGCTCGTGGAACTCGTCGAACAGCACGGCCCCGACGCCGCGCAGTTCGGGGTCGTCCAGGATCATCCGGGTGAACACGCCCTCGGTGACGACCTCGATCCGAGTCCGGCCCGAAACCTTGGAGCCTAGGCGAACCCGCAGGCCCACCGTGTCGCCGACGCGTTCGCCGAGGGTCGCCGCCATACGCTCGGCCGCGCCCCGCGCAGCAAGGCGGCGGGGCTCCAGCAGGATGATCCGGTCCGTTGGCCCGAGCCAGGGCGCGTCGAGGAGCGCCAGGGGCACGCGCGTGGTCTTGCCGGCGCCGGGCGGCGCGACCAGCACGGCGGAAGAACGCTCTGCGAGGGCTTGGCGCAGGGCGGGAAGCGCCGTCTCGATCGGCAGGTCGGGCGCGTCGGCGGCGGAAGGGAAGGGGGCCATCGGCGCCGGTGGTGCCGCGATCGGAGCGGTTCTGCAAGTCGCGCGGGGTCAGACCACGTTTACGACATTTCTGAAATCCGTCGCGCAGGCGAAATTAAACGTCGTCTCAGCACTTTAACGTGGGAACGGAATCTCCTGTCCGGACTTGATGGCTCGCGGCGCGTCAGGCGCTCGACGGAAGATGAACTCATGAACAAGTTAGCGATCGCACTGGCCGCCAGCACCCTGCTCGGCGCCTTCGGACTGACGGCTGCGTCGGCCGCTCCCGTGATGCCGGCTCCCGCCGTCACGGTGGCCGGTGACGCCGCCCTCGATCAGGTGGCCTATCGCCGCCACCATCACGGCATGCGCCACCATCGCCATCACCGTCGCATGCACCGCATGCCGCGCTCGCGCATGATGAGCGATCCGAATTCGCGCAACCCGTCGCAGCCGGGCTACATGCAGCAGAAGGGCAACACCTCGGGCGGTCCCCGCTACTGAGCCGACGGCCCGTCGCGGACGTAAAGGGAGGAGCCGGTGCGCGGGGCGCGCCGGCTCCTCTCTGCGTTTGCGGGCCGGCCCTCGTTCTCCACGCTTCTCCCCAGGGGAAGCGGTGCGCCGCGCTGATGCGGAGGGGCGGCCTCTGCTATGCTGGCTCCATGTCACAGCGCCCCGCCCGATCGGTCCCGAAGACCGGTGCCGCACCGTCGGATTACACCACCAGCGCGGCCATTCTCGACACGGCCGGCGCCACGCCGATGATGGCGCAGTACATCGAGATCAAGGCCGCCAACACCGACTGCCTGCTCTTCTACCGGATGGGCGATTTCTACGAGTTGTTCTTCGAGGACGCAGAGATCGCCTCCCGGGCGCTCGGCATCGTGTTGACGAAGCGCGGCAAGCACGGCGGCGCCGACATCCCGATGTGCGGCGTCCCCGTGGAACGGGCGGACGATTACCTCAGCCGCCTCATCGCGCTCGGCCACCGCGTCGCGGTCTGCGCCCAGACGGAGGACCCCGCCGAGGCCAAGAAACGCGGTCCGAAATCCGTGGTCCGGCGCGAGGTGGTCCGCCTCGTCACGCCCGGCACCATCACGGAGGACCGCCTGCTCGATCCGGCTCGCGCCAACGTGCTGCTGGCGCTCGGCCGGCGCAAGGCCGGCGAGTCCGCGTCCGTCTACGGGCTGGCGGCCCTCGACATTTCCACGGGCCGCTTCTCCCTCAGCGAGGTCCCGGCGGCCGAGCTCGCCTCGGCCATCGCCCGCCATGAGCCCCGTGAAATCGTGCTCTCGGAGGCGATCCACGCCGACCCGGCCCTCGCGCGCCTCTGGCGCGAGATCCCGGCGCCGGTGACGCCGCTGCCGCAGGCCGAACTCGAGCCGGCATCCGCCGAGCGGCGCCTGAAGGAACAGTTCGGCGTCTCCACCCTGGAGGGCTTCGGCCAGTTCGGGCGGGCCGAACTCGCCGCCGCCGGGGCCGCGCTCCTCTACATCGAACGCACGCAGATCGGCGCGCGCCCGACACTCTCCCCGCCGACGCGGGAATCGGCCGGGGCGACGCTGGCCATCGATGCCTCCACCCGCGCCAACCTCGAATTGACCCGCACCCTGTCCGGCGAGCGCCGGGGCAGCCTCCTCGACGCCATCGACCGGACGGTCTCGGCGAGCGGCGCGCGCCTTCTGGCCGAGCACCTCGCCGGCCCGCTCACCGATCTCGCGGCGATCCGGCATCGCCATGCGGCGGTGGAATTCCTGGCCGAGAACGGTCCGGCCCGCGCGACGATCCGCGAAAACCTCGCCCGGGCGCCGGACCTCGCGCGTGCGCTCTCGCGCCTCGGTCTCGGGCGCGGCGGCCCGCGCGACCTCGCCGCGCTCCGCGACGGCCTCGATGCCGCCCAGGCGCTCGCCGCGCATTGCGCCGCCCTCGACGGCCTGCCGGAAGACCTCGCGGCCCTCGCGACGCGCCTCGCCACCGTCGATGCCGGGCTCGTCGGCGAACTGCGCGCGGCGCTCGCCGACGACCTCCCCCTGAAGCGCCAGGACGGCGGTTTCGTCCGGGCCGGCTACCAGGCCGAGATCGACGAGAGCCGGCTCCTCGGCCAGGATTCCCGCAAGGTCATCGCCGCCCTGCAGGCGCGCTATGCCGAGGAGACCGGCTGCCGCACCCTGCGGATCAAGCACAACAACATGCTGGGCTACTACATCGAGGTGCCGCAGGGGGTCGGCGAGGCCTGCCTGAAGGGCGTGATGCGCGAGACCTTCATCCATCGCCAGACCATGGTCGATGCGATGCGCTTCACCAGCGTCGAACTCGGCCAGCTCGAGAGCCGGATCTCCGGGGCCTCGGACCGGGCGCTGGCCCTCGAAGCGGCGGTGTTCGACGCGCTCGCCGCGCGCATCCTGGGTCAGGCCCCGGCCATCGCGGAGGTGGCCGAGGCCCTCGCGGCTTTCGACGTGGCCGCCTCGCACGCCGAACTCGCCGTCGAGCGCGACTGGCGCCGGCCCGTGGTCGAGGAGGGGTTCGCTTTCGTGGTCGAGGGCGGGCGCCACCCGGTGGTGGAAGCTGCCCTCCGGCAATCGGGGGCGCCCTTCATCGCCAACGATTGCGACCTCTCGGGCGAGGCCCGCGGGCGCATCCGTCTAATCACGGGTCCGAACATGGGCGGCAAGTCGACCTTCCTGCGCCAGAACGCGCTGATCGCCGTGCTGGCGCAGATCGGCGCCTTCGTGCCGGCCGCCCGCGCCCGCCTCGGCCTCGTCGACCGCCTGTTCTCTCGGGTCGGCGCCGCCGACGACCTCGCGCGCGGACAATCCACCTTCATGGTCGAGATGGTGGAGACCGCCGCGATCCTGAACCAGGCGACCCGGCGCTCCCTCGTGATCCTCGACGAGATCGGGCGCGGCACCGCGACCTTCGACGGTCTCTCGATCGCCTGGGCCTGCCTCGAGCACCTGCACGAGCAGAACGGCTGCCGCGCGCTCTTCGCCACCCACTTCCACGAACTGACCGCCCTTGGGGCGCGCCTCTCGCACCTCGACAACGCCACCTTGCGGGTGACCGAGCACAAGGGGCAGGTGGTGTTCCTGCACGAGGTGGTGGCGGGTGTGGCCGAGCGCTCCTACGGCCTCCAGGTCGCGCGCCTCGCCGGTCTGCCGGCGGGCGTGATCGCCCGCGCGGGCGCGATCCTGAAGCACCTCGAGAAGGCGGAGCGCGACCGGCCGGGCAAGCCGCGCATCGACGACCTGCCGCTGTTTGCAAATCTTAGCCCCCCGCCGATGCCGGAACCGACACCCGAGGCGCCGGACGATTCGCTACGGCGCGCCCTTGACGCGATCGACCCCGACGCGCTGACGCCGCGCGAAGCCCTGGAGGCGTTGTACCGGCTAAAGGCCGAGGCCGTCGCGCTGCACTGACGTGCGTCGCGATGCGATCAGCCCCGCAGGGTGAGACGGCCGGCGTTCATGCTGAACTCGTTCAGACGCTTCAGGAACGACATGCCCAGGAGGCTCGTCGACAGGCGACCCCGAGGCATCACCATGCCGTCGACCCCATGGACCACGATATTGCCGACCCGCATCGATGGAATCCGCACGCGCGCGGCGTAGACCGTGCCGTTAGCCGTCTGCACCGGCATCCGGAACTCGCTCTCGCTGACCCGCAGCCCGCTGGCCTCGGCATCCTCGTAGGTGAAGGCGCAAGTGGTCGCCCCCGTATCCACCAGCATGCGGATACGGCGCCCGTCGATCACCGCGTCGGTGGCGAAGTGGCCCTGTCGGTCGGCGAACAGGGTCTCGGTGTTGGGCTGGAAGGCGACCCGGGTGGGGCGTTCCTCCGGTGCAGGCTTGGCCACGGCCGCAGGCGGGGCCCGATCGAATCGGTCCACGAGGCCCACGGCCCAGAGCGCCGCCACCCCGGTCACACCGAGCGCCCAGAAGATTGGTCGGGTCATCGATCCCACCTGCCTGCGAGGCTTCGAGCCTTAGGCCGGCGACGGTGAACGAAACGTCGGCAACCCCTCAGGTTCAGGTCGCGCGGCGCCCGCGACCCGCCGGGAGGGTTTCGGAAGTTCTAAGAACCGCGCTCGCAATCGACACGAAGGCTCCTGCGTATCAGTTCCTGCGGGTCCGCTGGCGCACCGAGCACGGGCCTGCCCGACGACCGTGCCGGATGACTTCGCGGCGAATCGGTTGCGCTCGCGGGCACTTGGCGGTATAGGCCGCGCCAGCGCCCGCCAGACACCCTTGGAGGCACGGGCGCTTTCGGGATCGGGGCTTCGAGGATCGAGGTCTGGCCGTCCGCTTCGGGCGGCCTTTCGCATTTTCCCGGAATGTTCATCTTTCAAAGGATCACGCCATGAGCGCAGTCAAGACGCTTGAGGCCGTGGCACGCGACCGGGTCGGCAAGGGGGCCGCCCGGGCCGTTCGTCGCCAGGGTCACGTTCCCGCCGTCATCTACGGAGGCGGCCAGGCCCCGCAATCCATCGCGGTCGACCTCATCCGCATCCGCACGCTGATCTACGCCGGTGGCTTCAAGACCACCCTGTTCGAGATCAATGCCGGCGGCAAGAAGACCCGCGCGATCCCGCGCGACTTCCACCTCGATCCGGTGACGGGCGTTCCGATCCACGTCGACTTCCTTCGCGTCGTCGCCGGCCAGTCGGTCACGGTCGAAGTGCCGGTGCACTTCCTGAACGAGGACGCGGCCCCCGGCATCAAGCAGAAGGGCGGCACGCTCAACGTCGTCTCGCACACGCTGGCCCTCGAGGTCGCGCCCGACGCAATCCCGGACGCCATCGAGATCGACCTCACCGGTCGCGAGATCGGCGATGCCATCCACATCACCGATGTGAAGCTTCCCGCCGGCGCCACCTTCACGGGTGAGCCCGACGCCACCGTCGCCAACATCGTGCCGCCGACCGTGCTCGGCGCCGAGGTCGAGGCCGAGGAGGCGGCGATCGCCGAGGCGCAGTCCGCCGAGGCTGCCGAGGAGAAGGCCGAGGAAGAGGCTGCCGAAGAGGCTGCCGAGGACGAGAAGAAGGAGGATTGAGACCGGGGCGCAAGCCCTGTCTCACGCCATCTCTGCTGATGCCCTGGCCACCCGGCCGGGGCATCTCCGTTTTGGGGGCTGCTCGCGCATCCCCGCTGTGAAGTCCCGTCAGGATCGATTCGCGCCATGCGCCTGATCGTCGGCCTGGGCAATCCCGGCCCCCGCTACGCCCGGAACCGCCACAACATCGGCTTTCTGGCCCTCGATGAGATCGCGCGCGTGCATCGCGCCGGGCCGTGGCGACGCAAGTTCCAGGGCGAGATCGCCGAGGTGGCCCTCGGGCCCGAGCGGGCGATCCTCCTGAAGCCGCAGACCTTCATGAACGAGTCGGGTCGCGCCGTTCAGGAGGCGCAGCGTTTCTACAAGATCGCGCTGGCGGACGTGATCGTGCTGCACGACGAACTCGACCTCGCCCCCGCCAAGCTGCGGGTGAAGGCGGGGGGCGGCAATGCCGGCCACAACGGCCTGCGCTCGATCACGGCCCAGTGCGGCAACGACTACCGCCGCGTCCGCCTCGGCATCGGGCATCCGGGCGACAAGGCCCTTGTCCACGCCTACGTGCTGAATGATTTCGGCAAGGGCGAAGAGGCCTGGGTCGACGACCTCTGCCGGGCGGTGGCCGACCACGCGCCGCTGCTGGCGGCGGGCGAGGATGCGAGCTTCCAGAACAAGGTCCATCTCGCCATGGCGGGGCGGGGCTGGGACGACGTCAAGCAGGTCAACGCCCGCGATTGACCGCGGCGGTGACATCGGATTTCACGCGGGCAGACCTTCAGCGGACCCGCGAACGGACAGGTGACCCATGGGCTTCAAATGCGGCATCGTCGGCCTGCCGAACGTCGGCAAGTCGACCCTCTTCAACGCGCTGACGCAGACGGCGGCCGCCCAGGCGGCGAACTATCCATTCTGCACCATCGAGCCGAACGTCGGCGAGGTGGCGGTGCCGGATCCGCGCCTCGACGATCTGGCTAGGATCGCCACCTCGAAGGAGATCATCCCGACCCGGCTCACCTTCGTGGACATCGCGGGCCTCGTGCGCGGCGCCTCGAAAGGTGAGGGCCTCGGCAACCAGTTCCTCGCCAACATCCGCGAGGTGGATGCCATCGCCCACGTGGTGCGCTGCTTCACCGACGGCGACGTGACCCATGTCGAGGGCAAGGTCGACCCGGCCGCCGACATCGAGACCATCGAGACCGAGCTGATGCTGGCCGACCTCGATAGCCTGGAAAAGCGCGTGATCGCCCTGGAGAAGAAGGCCAAGGGCGCCGATAAGGAGGCCAAGGAAATCCTCGACCTCGTGAACCGTGCGCTGCCGCTCCTGCGCGAGGGCAAGCCCGCCCGCCTCGTGCAGCGCAAGGCCGAGGAGGAGAAGCTCTTCCAGAGCCTCGGCCTGATGACGGCCAAACCCGTCCTCTACGTCTGCAACGTCGACGAGGGTGATGCCGACAAGGGCAATGCCTACTCGGACGCGGTGATGGCCCGGGCCAAGGCGGAAGGCGCCAAGGCGGTGGTGGTCTCGGCCAAGATCGAGAGCGAGATCGCCGTGATGCCGGTGGCCGACCAGGGCGATTTCCTGGAGGCGGTGGGCCTGGTCGAGCCGGGCCTGAACCGGGTCATCCGGGCCGGCTACGAACTTCTCGGACTTATCACCTACTTCACGGTCGGTCCGAAGGAGGCGCGCGCCTGGACCATCGAGAAGGGCACGCGGGCACCCGCCGCGGCCGGGGTGATCCACACGGATTTCGAGAAGGGCTTCATCCGCGCCGAGACCATCGCGTTCGCCGATTACACCACCCTGAAGGGCGAGGCCGGCGCCAAGGAAGCCGGCAAGTTCCGCCTCGAGGGCAAGGAGTACGTCGTGCAGGACGGCGACGTGCTGCATTTCCGCTTCGCCAACTGACCCGAAAGACCCGGCGTGAAACCGGTGCCCTCCGTGGCACCGGTTTCACGCCGCGCTCGCCGCTGATTTCCCTGCAAAAAGGACCCGTATGACCGGCATCGCGTTCGAGGACTTCACGCCTGGCTCGGTGATCGAGGGAGGTCCGCTGACGGTCACGGAAGCGGAGATCGTGGCCTTCGCAGCCGAATTCGATCCGCAGCCGTTCCATCTCGACGCCGAGGCCGCCAAGGCGACCTTCGTCGGCCAGTTGATCGGCTCCGGCTGGCAGACCGCCGGCTTCGGCATGCGGCTCCTCCAGGAACATGTCTTTCGAGGTGCCACCTCGATGGGCTCACCCGGCATCACCGAACTGCGCTGGTTGCGCCCCGTCCTGCCCGGAGACGCCCTGCGCATCGCGGTGAAGGTCGAAAGCTGCCGGGCCTCGAACACCAAGCCGGATCGAGGCTTCGTCATCTTCGCCATGACGGTGCTGAACGGAGCGGGCGAGCGGGTAATGACCCAGGATTTCAGCGTGATGTTTCCCCGGCGCGGGACCGAACCCCTGCCGCCGCGCGCCGTCACCCTGGCGGAGCCCGAAGTTCTGGTGGAGCCGGACGACGCCGAGGCGCTGCACTTCCTCGAATCGGCGCCGCTCGGCACCGCGCGGGATCTCGGCCGGCATCACTTCACCCCGGAGGCGATCACGGCCTTCGCGCGGACCTACGACCCGCAGGCTTTCCACCTTGATCCCGAGGCCGCCCGGCGGACGCATTTCGGCGGCCTCTGCGCCTCCGGCTGGCACACCGCCGCCGCCTGGATGAAGCGCCTGCACATCACCCGTGAGCGCGACATCGCCTTTACGGCGCGGACCGGCCCGGTGCCGCAGCTCGGCCCCTCGCCGGGTTTTCGCGACATGGGCTGGCTCGCCCCCGTCTACGCGGGCGACACGCTGCGCTACACCTGCACCCTGGTGGACAAGCGCGCCGCCGCCTCGCGCCCCGGCTGGGGCCTCGCCACGCACGAAAATGTCGGCGTGAACCAGCGCGGCGAGACGGTTTTCCGCTTTACCGGCTCGGTGTTCTGGCAGTGGGCACGCGAAGCCTGAGCCTCACGCGGCCTTGCGCCGCTCCGGGTAGAGCGACAGCAGGCCCTCCACATCGGCGCTGGCGACGCCCCGCTCGGTGATGATGCCGGTGACGAGCCGGGCCGGGGTCACGTCGAAGGCCGGGTTCGCCACCGGGCTTCCCGGCGAGACGACCTCGATCGTGGCAAAGCCTCCGTCGGCGAGGCGGCCGGTGAGGTGGGTCACCTCGCGGCCGTCGCGCTCCTCGATCGGGATCTCGGCGACGCCGTCGTCCAGCGACCAGTCGATCGTCGAGAAGGGCAGGGCGGCGTAGAACGGCACCCGGTTGTCGGAGGCCGCCAGCGCCTTCAGGTAGGTGCCGATCTTGTTGCAGACGTCGCCCGAGGCCGTGGTGCGGTCCGAGCCGACGATGCAGACGTCGATGGCGCCGTGCTGCATGAGGTGGCCGCCGGCATTGTCGGCGATCACGGTGTGGGGCACGCCGTGGGCGTTGAGTTCGAAGGCGGTCAGGGCCGCGCCCTGGTTGCGGGGCCGCGTCTCGTCCACGAAGACGTGGACCGGCACGCCGGCATCGTGCGCGACGTAGATCGGCGCCAGCGCCGTGCCCCAATCCACTGTGGCGAGCCAGCCGGCGTTGCAATGGGTCAGCACGTTGATCGGCCGGCCCTTGGCGCGGTGCAGGTCGCTCAGGATTCGGGCACCGTGCACGCCGATGGCGTGGCAGCTTTCCACATCCTCCTCGGCGATCCGGCCGGCCTCCGCGTAGGCGAAGGCGGCCCGCTCGGCCTCCGGCACCGTGCGGAGCTTGGCGGCCACCCGGTCGAGGGCCCAGCGCAGGTTGATCGCGGTGGGGCGCGTGGCCGCCAGCGTCGCCACGGCCCGGTCGAGCCCGGCCTCGGAGGCATCCGCGCGCAGGCCGAGGGCGAGGCCGTAGGCCGCCGTGACGCCGATCAGCGGCGCCCCGCGCACCACCATGGTGCGGATCGCCACCGCCGCGTCGTCGAGGCTCGCGAGGGTCCTCAATTCGAAGGCGAAGGGCAGGCGGGTCTGGTCGATGACCGCGACGGAGGCCCCGTCGCCGGCGGGCAAGATGGTGCGGTAGGGCTTGCCGTCGATCTTCATGCCGCGCGTCCGGATGCTGATGGGTTCGAGGTCGAAAGCCTCGTCGTCGAACCCGCGTTTACGTCAGAACGCCTCCGGGAGGCCAGCCTGCGCGTGGGCCCGCATCCGATCGGACCGGCTTTCCTCAGAAGCACACCGGCCGCACCCACTTCACCTGTGGGATCGCGGCGATCTGCTCAAGGACGTCATCCGGCACCGGCGCGTCGACGGCGCAGAGGCAGATCGCGTTCCCGCCCCGCGCGTCGCGTCCGAGGTTGAAGGTCGCCACGTTGACGCCGGCCTCGCCCAGTACGCTGCCGAAGCGGCCGATGAAGCCGGGCTCGTCGCGGTTGCGCACGTAGAGCATGTGCGCCGAGAAGGCCGCGTCGATGGGGATCGACCGGATCTCGATCAAGCGCGGCTTGCCGTCGTGGAAGACGGTGCCGGCGGCGTCGCGGGGCATGTCCTCGGCATCGACGGTGATGCGCAGGACCGATTCGTAGTCCGGTGCCGATCCGGCCCGGGTCACCGCCTCCACCACGATGCCGCGCTCGCGGGCGATCGCGGGGGCGGAGACCATGTTGATGCCGGGCAGGACCGGGCGGAGCACGCCCATGACGGCCGCGGCCGTGAGCGCGCGGGTGTTCATCTCGGCGACCGCGCCCTCGAAGGTGAGGCGGATGCCCCGGACCGGCGCGTCCGTGAGCTGCCCGAGAAACGAGCCGAGCTTCTCCGCGAGCGCCACGAAGGGACGCAGGCGCGGCGCCTCCTCGGCGGAGATCGCCGGCAGGTTGACGGCGTTGCGGACGGCTCCTTGCACGAGGTAGTCGGCCATCTGCTCGGCGACCTGCAGGGCCACGTTCTCCTGCGCTTCGCGGGTGGCGGCCCCGAGATGGGGCGTGCAGACCACGTTGGGGTGTCCGAACAGCGGGTTGTCATGGGCCGGCTCGGTCACGAACACGTCGAAGGCGGCCCCCGCCACGTGGCCCGAATCGAGGGCCGCGCGGAGCGCGACCTCGTCCACCAGTCCGCCCCGGGCGCAGTTGACGATGCGCACGCCAGATTTGGTCAAAGCCAGCGTCTCGGCCGAGAGGATGTCGCGGGTCCGCTCGGTCAGCGGCACGTGCAGGCTGATGATGTCGGCCCGTGCCAGCAGGGCCTCGAGGTCGAGCTTCTCGACGCCGAGTTCCGTGGCCCGCTCGGGCGTCAGATAGGGATCGTAGGCGACGACCCGGAGCCGCAGGCCGATGGCCCGATCCGCCACCACGGCGCCGATGTTGCCGCAGCCGATGATGCCGAGGGTCTTGCCCGTCAGTTCCACCCCGAGAAAGCGCGTCTTTTCCCAGCGCCCCGCCTGGGTCGATGCATCCGCCTGGGGGATCTGCCGGGCCAGCGCGAACATCATCGCGATGGCGTGTTCGGCGGTGGTAATGGAGTTGCCGAAGGGCGTGTTCATCACCACGACGCCCCGGGCGGTGGCCGCGGCCACGTCGACGTTGTCGACGCCGATGCCGGCGCGGCCGATCACCCGCAGGCGCCCCGCGCGGGACAGCAGCTTCTCCGTCACGCGGGTGGCCGAGCGGATCGCGAGGCCGTCATAGGCATCAATGCACGCCAGCAACGCGTCGCGGTCCCGGCCGAGTTCGGGCCGGAAATCCACCGCGAGGCCGCGCTCGCGCAAGGACTGGACCGCCGCCTCGGAGAGCGCGTCGGAGATGAGGATCTTGGGCACGGGCATGGCGGATTCCGAGCCGGACACGGGATGGACGGGCGCCCGGCGGCGCTCGCACGCAAGCGCGCCGCCGGGACCGTTCGGACGGGTGACGAACCGTCGGCTTTGGGGTCAGGCCGCCTTGGCGAGCTTCGCCTTCTCGGCCGCAAAGGCCCAGTCGAGCCACGGGGTCAGCGCCTCGAGGTCGGCGCGTTCCACCGTGCCGCCGCACCAGATCCGTAGGCCGGCGGGCGCATCGCGATAGGCTCCGATGTCGTACGCGATGCCCTCGCGGTCGAGGGTGTCGGCGATACCCTTGGCGACCGCGCCGACCACGGTATCACCCCGGGCGAGCACGTCCGGATCGGTGATGACGAGACAGACGCCCGTGTTGCTGTAGGTGCCGGCATCGGCCGCGAGGTGTCCGATCCAGGGCGTACGAGCCACCCAATCATGGATCACCCGGGCATTGGCGTCCGCCCGCGCGTGCAGCGCCGGGAGCCCACCGAGCTCTTGCGCCCATTTCAGGGTGTCGAGGTAATCCTCCACCGCCAGCATGGAAGGCGTGTTGATGGTGTCGCCCTTGAAGATACCCTCGATCAGCTTGCCGTCCTTGGCCATGCGGAAGACCTTGGGCACGGGCCAGGCCGGGACGTTGGATTCGATGCGGGCGACCGCGCGGGGCGAGAGCACGATCATGCCGTGCGCGGCCTCGCCGCCCATGACCTTCTGCCAGGAGAAGGTGACGACATCGAGCTTGGCCCAGTCCAGCGGCATCGCGAAGGCGGCCGAGGTGGCGTCGCAGATGGTGATGCCCTCGCGATCGGCGGCGATCCAGTCGCCATTCGGGACGCGCACACCGGCGGCCGTGCCGTTCCAGGTGAAAATGACGTCGTTGTGCTTCGTATCGACAGCCGAGAGGTCGGGCAGGATGCCGTATTCGCTTACATGCACGCGGGGCGCGATCTTGAGTTCCTTCAGGGCGTCGGTGACCCATTCGAGGCCGAACGCCTCCCAGGCCACGACCTCGACGGTCTTGGGCCCGAGCATCGACCACATCGCCATCTCGACGGCGCCGGTGTCGGAGGCGGGCACGATACCGATGCGATAGTCGGCCGGCACCTGAAGCACTGTGCGGGTGAGGTCGATGGCTTGCTTCAGCTTGGCCTTGCCGATGGCCGAGCGGTGCGAGCGGCCGAGCGGCGCGTCCGCGAGGGCCTGGAGGCTCCAGCCGGGGCGCTTGGTGCAGGGGCCTGACGAGAAATTCGGCACGCGAGGGCGCGTGGCGGGTCGGTTGGTCACGTACGTCATCCTTCCAGATGAAAGCTCCTCGTTGGGGAGGAGTGGCCCGGGCACGGCAATGAACCCAAGACGATGCGGACGCAAGATGGTCCGAGAGCAGGACGGTGCCGACTTCGACCGGCCCCGCGCCTGGAAAACACCCCGTCAACGGTTCGCGGCGACGCCCGTCAGGCTTCGCCGGGGCCGAGCAGGTCCGGCCGGCGCTCGCGGGTCAGGCGGAGGGCTTCGGCCCGGCGCCACTTCGCGATGGCGCCGTGGTTGCCGCCGGTGAGCACGTCGGGGATCGCCCGTCCCTCCCAGTCGCGGGGCCGGGTGTAGTGCGGATACTCGAGGTGCCCGCCCTCGAAGCTCTCCTCTTCGCCCGAGGCCATCTTGCCCATCACACCGGGCAGCAGGCGGATGCACGCGTCGAGGAGCACCAGGGCGGCAATCTCGCCGCCGGACAGGATGTAGTCGCCGATCGAGACCTCCTCCAGGCCGCGGCCCGCGATGACGCGCTCGTCCACCCCCTCGAAGCGGCCGCAGACGACGACGACGCCCGGCCCCGCGCTGAGGGCCCGGACGCGCGCCTGCGTGAGGGGCTTTCCGCGAGGACTCATCAGCAGGCGGGGCCGCGCATCGTC
The DNA here is from genome assembly GCF_022179225.1 of Methylobacterium goesingense. Taxonomy (GTDB): domain Bacteria; phylum Pseudomonadota; class Alphaproteobacteria; order Rhizobiales; family Beijerinckiaceae; genus Methylobacterium; species Methylobacterium goesingense. The sequence continues at coordinate 9,673 of NZ_BPQL01000067.1, read as the reverse complement.
GCTCGGTGCCGCCGCGTCGATGGCGGCGCCGAGCACGTCGCAGCGCAGAACCATGCCGGCCCCGCCCCCAGCTGGGGTGTCGTCCACCGCCCGGTGACGGCCGAGGCCGTGCTCGCGGATGTCGCGTGCCTCCAGCGCCCAGGTGCCCCGCGCCAGGGCGTCCCCCGAGAGCGAGACGCCGAGGGGCCCGGGAAACATGGCCGGGTAGAGGGTCAGGATGGTGGCGGTCCAGGGCGGGGTCGCCGGGGTCTGGGCGGGAATCTCGGGTGTCATGCCGCTTGATGGCGCTTCGTCCCGCGCGCGGTCAACGTGGCACCGAAGAGCCGGCGCGCGGTTGTCCCTGCATGATCCGTCCCGCGCTCGTCTTCCTCTGTGTCCTGACGCTCACGCCGGCGCTTGCCGCCGAGCCCCTCGGTCCGCCCGGCGCGCCGGCCGCGGACTTCCCCAAGCCCGACCGGCCCGTCGCAGAGATCGTCGCCCCCCTCTGGGCTTCCGAGAAGCAGCGCGACGCGGTGGACGAGGTCGGGCAGGTCGCCCGGCTCATGGGCATCGCCCCCGGCGAGAGCGTCGCCGATATCGGCGCGGGCAGCGGCTATTACGCCATGCGCCTCGCCGAGCGCGTCGGGCCCCAGGGCCGGGTCTACGCGCAGGACGTGACGCCACGCTACCTCGCCGACCTGGAGGCACGGATCGCGAAGGCCGGCGTGACGAACATCACCGTCGTGCGCGGGGAGCCGCACGATCCCCGGCTGGCGCCGGGCTCGCTGGATGCCGCCGTGCTGGTTCACATGTATCACGAGATCGCCCAGCCCTTCGGCCTGCTGCACAACCTCGCCGCCGCGATGCGGCCCGGCGGCCGCGTCGGCATCGTCGACGCCGACGATATCCCCGCGCGACACGGAACGCCGCCCGCGCTTCTGACCTGCGAGCTGACCGCGGCCGGCTACCGCCAGACCGGCTTCACCACCCTGACAGGGCGCGTCGGCTACCTCGCGACCTTCGAGGCCCCGGCCGCCGAAGCACGTCCGGATCCACGCGCGATCAGGCCGTGCCGGGACGAGACCACGCGCGGGAGCAACGGCCGCCGCTGACGGCGCTCCTTCGATGAGACAGTTCCGCCGATCTGTGTCCCTGAACCCAGGCCCGCAGCGGGAGCGAGCGACGGTCGATTAGGGTTTGCCGTGCGAGATCGCCGGAAATTCTCACTGGATGCGTCCGCGATATCGATGCGCCTGTCATTTCGAACCGATCGGTGGCTGTCCGCCTCCCGGACGTGGAACGTCCTCGGCATCCTCGCACCGATCGGCATGCTCCTGATCTGCGGACAGATGCTGCTCGACATGCGCAGCGACGCCTGGGACAAGGCCACGCAGACGTCCCGAAACCTGCTCCAGGTGATCGAGCGCGATATCGCCCGCAATGTCGAGATCATCGATCTCTCGCTGCGCGCCGTCGCCGAAAACCTGTCGGCCCCGGGGATCTGGGAGATCAGCCCGGAACTACGCCAACTGGTCTTGTTCGATCGGGCCGCGACCGCCACCGATATGGGTGTCTTGCTCGTCCTGAACGAGACGGGCGATACCGTCTTCGATTCGCACGCCATCCCCGCCCGCCGTCTCAATAACGCCGACCGCGATTATTTCCGCGCGCACGCGGCGCGTGCCGATCTCGGCCTGCTCATCAGCCGGCCAGTCACATCCCGGTTGGTCGGCGTTCCGGTCATCGTCCTGAGCCGACGCATCACCAAGCCGGACGGGAGCTTCGGCGGGATCGTCTCGGCCTCCCTGAAGCTGTCCTACTTCACCCGGCTGTTCGCCAATATCGGCCTCGGTCCGCGGGGTGCGATCAATCTGTATCTGCGCGACGGCACCCGGATCATGCGCCATCCCCTCGAGCCGGCCGATATCGGGGCGAACGTGGCCGGTTCGGCGACCTTCCAGCACTTCCTGACGGCGTCGCACGGGACCTTCGTCGGCGGTTCGCTGCGCGATGCCGGCCAGCGTCTCTACACGTACACGAGCGTCGGGGATCTGCCACTCATCCTGAACGTCGCCCTGGCGGTGGAGGAGATCGACGCGCAGTGGCGCACCAAGGCCCTCGTCATCGGCTTGATGGTGCTGGTCCTGTGCGGCCTGATCATCGGCCTCTCATTCCTGTTCGGGTGCGAGTTACGGCAGCGCACGCGGATGCAGGCGGAGCTGGCCCGCCTTTCGCTGACCGACGTCCTCACGGGATTGCAGAACCGGCGTCGCTTCGAGGACGAGATCGCCCGGGCCTGGACGGGGCCGGCCGATCCGGCGCTGGTGCGGTCGCTGCTCGTCGTCGACGTCGACCACTTCAAGGCCATCAACGACAACTACGGGCACGGGATCGGCGACGCGGTCTTGCGGGGACTCGCCGCCTGCCTCTCCGCGAGCATCCGCCGGCCGGGCGATCTCGCCTGCCGGGTCGGCGGCGAGGAATTCGTGCTGCTGCTGCCGGATACGGACGAAGCGGGCGCGCTGCGGATCGCCGAGGCAGTCCATGCGGAGGTGGCCATGCTCGGCATCGCGGCTGCCGGAATCCGGCCGGGGTCGATCACCGTCAGTATCGGCCTCGCCAGCACCCAGGGGACCGGAGCGGTCACGCCCCAAGACCTTTACCCGCTCGCCGACCTCGCCCTGTACGTGGCGAAGGCCGCCGGCCGCAATCGGACCCACGTCGCCCTGTCGCGTCGAAACCCGCCGATGCGCCCACCGGTCGCGGCGCAGTGGGCCGGAGCCGCCTGAGCCGGATATCCGCTCGTTCAGACCGGCTCGTCGGGTGGGCGGGGACCGGCCGGGACGAACAGGTCTTCGGGCGGATCGACCACGACCCGACCCTCCGCGATCGCGAGCACCGGCACGAAGGCCTTGGTGAAGGGCAGGAGGGCGGTGGCGCCGCCGAGCGCGGGCTTGATCTCGAGGAGATCGCCGCCGCCGTAATTCGGCACGTCCGCCACGGTGCCGAGCACCACGCCCTGCGTGTCGACCACGGTCAGTCCGACGAGGTCCGCGGTGAAGAATTCGTCCTCGTCCTCCGTGGCGCCGAGGCGCTCGCGAGGCAGGTAGAGGGCGACGCGATTCAGCGCCTCGGCGCCGGTCCGGTCCGCCACGCCCTTGACGCGCACGACGAGGAGGTCGGGGGAGGTACCGCCGGCCTGGCGGATATCGATAAACTCGATGCGGCGGCCGTCGCTGGCGATCAACGGCCCGTAGGTCCCGATGGCCTGCGGGTCGCCGGTATAGGATTTCAACCGGACCTCGCCGTTGAGGCCGTGCGCGCGACCGAACTCGCCCATGCGGACGAGGCTCGGATCGGTCTCCGGCAGGGCGGCATCCTCGTCCGGCCGTGGCCGGTGGGCCGAGGTGGCCGCGTCGCTGCCGATGCGGCCGGGCCGCGCACGGCGGCCGCCGTCACCTTGGGGTGAATTGCCTCCGGGACGGCGTGCCATGCGCGGATTCTCAGCCTCAGGCCGCGGCGTCTTCGGCCGGGGCGGCGGCCTTCTCGGCGCGCTTGGCGGCGCGCTCCTTGGCCTTCTCGCCCGGCTCGGCCTTCTGCGGGTTGTTGCGCGCGGGGCGCTTGGCGAGGCCGGCGGCGTCTAGGAAGCGCAGGACGCGGTCGGTGGGCTGGGCGCCCTTGGCGAGCCAGGCCTGAATCTTGTCGGCCTCGAGCACGATGCGGGCCGGATCGTCCTTGGCCTTCATGGGATCGTAGACGCCGACCTTGTCGATGAAGCGGCCGTCGCGGGGAGCGCGGGCGTCGGCGACGACGATGCGGTAGTACGGGCGCTTCTTGGCGCCGCCACGGGTGAGGCGGATCTTGAGGGACATGGTCTACTCCAAAGGTCAGTGTGTGATGTGATGGCGAGAAGCGCGTAGCGAATGGCGAGTGCGTGGGGGCAAACCCCACTCGCTATGCGCTACGCCCCCCGTCGCTACTTCTTCTTCCCGAAGGGAAATCCGCCGAGACCCGGCAGGCCGCCGGGGCCCTTGGGACCCCCGAGCCCGGGCAGGCCCGGCATCTTGCCCCCGAGGCCCGGGGGCATCGGGGGGAGCTTGCCGCCGAGCTGCTTCTGCATGTCGGCGATCATTTCCGGCGTCGGCTCCGGCATGCCGGGGGGAAGGCCGGGGATGCCGCCCATCCCACCGCCGCCGCCCATGCCGAACATCGAGCCCAGCGCCTGCCCGATGCCGCGCTTGCCCGAACCCATCGCCTTCATCATGTCGGCCATGGTCCGGTGCATCTTGAGGAGCTTGTTGAGCTCCTCCACCTTCGTCCCCGAACCCGCGGCGATGCGCTTCTTGCGGGAATTCTTGAGGATGTCGGGATTCTTACGCTCCTGCGCGGTCATCGACGAGATGATGGCCCGCTGGCGCTTGAACATGTTTTCGTCGAGGTTGGCGCTCTCGACCTGCTTCTTCATCTGGCCCATGCCCGGGAGCATGCCCATCAGGCCGCCGATGCCGCCCATCTTCTCCATCTGGGCGAGCTGCATCGACAGGTCGTCGAGGTCGAACTTGCCCTTGCGCATCTTCTCCGCTGTGCGGAGCGCCTGCTCGTGGTCGATGGTCTCGGCCGCCTTCTCGACGAGGGAGACGATGTCGCCCATGCCGAGGATGCGATTGGCGACGCGGGAGGGGTGAAACTCCTCCAGCGCGTCCACCTTCTCGCCGGTGCCGACGAGCTTGATCGGCTTGCCGGTGACGGCACGCATCGACAGGGCCGCGCCGCCGCGCGAATCGCCGTCCATGCGGGTCAGCACGATGCCGGTGACGCCGAGGCGCTCGTCGAAGGCGCGGGCGGTGTTCACCGCGTCCTGGCCGGTCAGCGCGTCGGCGACGAGGAGCACCTCGTGCGGGTTGGTGGCGGCCTTGACCTCGGCCGCCTCCGCCATCAGCGCCTCGTCGAGGGTGATGCGGCCGGCGGTGTCGAGCATGACCACGTCGAAGCCGCCGAGGCGGGCGGCATCCATGGCACGCCGGGCGATCTGCACCGCCGACTGGCCGGCCACGATCGGCAGGCTCTCGACCTCGACCTGCTTGGCCAGGATCGCCAGCTGCTCCATCGCCGCCGGGCGGCGGGTGTCGAGTGAGGCCAGCAGCACCCGGCGCTTGTCGCGGGCCACCAGCCGGCGCGCGATCTTGGCGGTGGTGGTGGTTTTGCCCGAGCCCTGCAGGCCGACCATCAGGATGGCGACCGGCGCGGGGGCATTGAGGTCGATGACGCTCGCGTCCGAGCCAAGCATCGCCACGAGCTCGTCGTTGACGATCTTGACGACCATCTGGCCGGGGGTGACCGACTTCAGGACGACGGCGCCGACCGCCTTCTCACGCACCTTCTCGGTGAAGCCGCGCACCACCTCGAGGGCGACGTCGGCCTCCAGCAGAGCGCGCCGGACCTCGCGCAGGGCCGCGGTGACGTCGGCCTCGGTCAGCGCACCGCGGCGCGTGAGGCCGGAGAGAATCCCGGAGAGGCGATCGGACAGGCCTTCGAACATGCGTCAGACTCCCTGGACCGGCATCGTCATCGGGTCGATCACTGGTTGACGCCCGCGCTCTCCGCCCGGCGCGCCTGGAGCGCGTCCTCGAAGCCGCGGATCGCCTTGGCGAACTTGTCCCGGCATTCCGGGTTGCAGAAGCCCACCACCGCGCCGTTGTAGAGGGTCAGCGAGTCGGCCGCGATCGGCTTGCCCGACCAGGGGCAGGTGTCGTTCACCGCATCCTCGATGCGCAGGGTCGTGTTCGCGGCAGCGTTGGGCATCGGGACTCGACGACGACGGGTGAAGCGGGGCCGACGTCCTGTTCTCCAACGCGAAGCTCGCCCGAGGGCGCATCGCGCTGTCGGGCGTTGACCTCCGGCCTCATGGGGCCGGTCGGCGTTCGTGATGACGATCAGACCGTCGAATGAATAGGGAGGCGGTTAGTCCGACGGCGGGGGCAAGTCAAGTTTTGCGATGGAAGGGCAGGGTTTCCACGTACATCCTGCGGTTTCGACACACTGCGCCGGCACGTCGGCGTCGCGAGCCTGCTCATCGCGAGTTCGGCCATCGACGCGCAAGTTCTCACGTCGATTCTCTACCCGATCGGCGCCTTGGCGCTGGGCCACGGCATGCTGTGGCTGGCCCGGCGAAACCCCTGAAGCGCCTCGGCTTCAGTGCCCCGCTGCCGGAAGCCCCGGCAGCGCCGTCAACGTCGCGTCCGAGAACGCCATCACCTTGAACAGGCTACCCATGCCGCGCCGGGACGGATCGGTCAGGCGGGTCGCCGCCGCCGTGATCGCGTCGCGCTGTGTCGGTGACGCATCCCGTCCCAGTCGCTCGGCCCGCTCGCGCAGACCCAGGGCGAGGAGGAAGTCGCGCTGGTCGACGGGGCCGTGCAGGATAGCGCCTTCGCCGGTCGCGGCGCGGCCGAGGGCGGTGAAATCCACGTGGGTGGTGAGGTCGGCCTCACCGGGGGCGGCGAGCGGCGGGACGAAGGCGTGGCCGCGCACGGCCTGGAGCGAATCGCCGAAGCCCGGCCGGACATGGCCGTAATCGATGGCCAGCACCGCACCCCGGTTGGCGGCGACGCGCCGGGCGAGGCCGCGCACGGTGTCGAGGGCCGCGCCCGGCAGAGTCATCAGAACGCCGGTGGGGCCGCTGGCGGCGATGCGGGTGTCGGGCTCGGCCGCGAGGCCGAAGGCGAGGGCGCTGCCGTCCGCCGAGAGGCCGACGAGGCGTTCGAACCAGCCGCGCTCGGCGCGCTGGAACTGGCGGACCGGGAGGGCGTCGAAGAACTCGTTGGCGATCACGAGCATCGGGCCTTGTGGCAGGGTCTCGATGGACTCGTGCCAGGTGGGAGCGGCGCCCGAGAGGCGTGAGCTTTGCTCGGCCCGCAGCACCGGACTCGTCTCGACGAGGTGCAGGGCCGGGCGCAGGCCCGGCGCGGCCCGGGACAGGGCCCGCAGCGCGTCCTGCATCAAGGTGCCCCGGCCGGGTCCGAGTTCCACCAGGGCGAGGTCGGCCGGCGCACCCATGGCGGCCCAGCTCGCCGCGATCCAGATCCCGATCAGTTCGCCGAAGATCTGGCTGATCTCGGGGGCGGTGACGAAGTCGCCCCGCGCCCCGAGGGGATCGCGGGTTCGGTAGTAGCCGTGCACGGGGTGGCCGAGGCAGAGACCCATGTAGCGGTCGAGCCCGATCGGGCCCGAGGCCAGGATCTCCTCGCGGATCTCGGCGAAGAGCGGGCTCGTCACGCCGCGTCGACCTTGGCGGGCCGCACGGCGACGTCCTCCGCCGCCATGCGGGGGCGGGTGGTGCCGCGCAGGGCGAGCACGATGACGGTCAGGCCGACCAGCGCCATCGGCACGCACAGCACCATCCCCATGGTGATGCCGCCAGTCGACCAGGTCTCGGTGCCGAACAGGTAGCCGAGCTGGCGGTCCGGCTCGCGGAAGAACTCGCAGAACGTCCGCGCGAGGGCATAGCCGAGGACGAAGATGCCGCCCATCAGGCCGGGCCTGCGGAAGCCGTTGGCGCGCACCGCCACCAGCATCACGACGAATAGCAGCGCGCCCTCGGTGGCCGCTTCGTAGAGCTGGCTCGGGTGGCGGGGCAGGGGGCCGCCGGTGGGGAAGACGATGGCGTAGGGGAAATCCGGGGCGATGCGGCCCCAGAGCTCGCCGTTCACGAAATTCGCGATGCGCCCGAAGAAGAGCCCGATCGGCACCACCACGGCGGCGAGGTCGAGGAGAGTAAGGGCCTGGAGCTTGCGGGAGCGGGCGAACAGCACCATCGCCAGCACGGCGCCGAGGAAGCCGCCGTGGAAGGACATGCCGCCGTTGCGGATGGCCAGGATCTCGATGGGGTCGGCGAGGTAGAGCGGCAGGTTGTAGAACAGCACGTAGCCGATGCGGCCACCGAGGACGACGCCGAGCGCCACCCAGACGATGAGGTCGTCGATGTCGTTCAGGCTCGGGCGCCGCACTACGCCCCAGTAGCGGTCCGCCGCCACCAGCCGGCGGGCGTAGTACCAGCCGCCGAGCAGGCCGACGATGTAGGCGAGGGCGTACCACTTGATGGTGATCGGCCCGATCGCCACCGCCACCGGATCGATGGCGGGAAAGGGCAGGGCGAGGAGCGGCGGCATCGGCGAGGGGTCCCGGTTGAGCCGGGGCATTGGGCCCGAGCCCGCCGGGGGGTCAACCCCGTGGAGGACATGGCCGGCGGACGCCGCCGGCCCATGCGGTCACGGCTCCGCCGGTGTCCTCAGGCCGCCCGGACGGTGGCGAGGAAGCCCGCGACCTCCGTGCGCAGCTGCTCGGACTGGCGGGAGAGGTCGGCCGATGCGCGCTGGACCTGATCCGCCGTCGCGCCGGCCTCGGCGGCCGAGAGCGCCACGGCCTCGATGTCGTGGCTCATGGCGCCGGTGCCCGAGGACGCCTCACCCATGTTGCGCACGATCTCCTGGGTCGTCACGCCCTGCTCCTCGACCGCGGCGGCGATGCTGCCGGTGACGACGCTCATGCCCTCGATCCGCGTGACGATGCTGCGGATCGCCCCGGTGGCGCCGGTGGTGGCCGAACGGATGGCATCGACCTGCCCGGCGATCTCGATCGTGGCCCGGCTGGTCTGCTCGGCGAGGTTCTTTACCTCCGCCGCCACGACGGCGAAGCCCCGGCCCGCTTCGCCGGCCCGCGCGGCCTCGATTGTCGCGTTGAGGGCCAGCAGGTTGGTCTGGCTGGCGATCTGCGAGACGAGGCCGACGACATCGCCGATGCGGGTCGCGGCGTCCGACAGGGTCTGCATGGTTGTTGCCGTGCGTCCCGCCTCGTCGACGGCCTGGGCGGACATGGTCGAGGCCTGCTCGACCTGCCGGCCGATCTCGCTCACCGTGGCGCCGAGTTCCTCGGCCGCCACCGCCACCGCGTTGACGTTGCCGGCGGTTTGCAGGGCGGTCGCCGCCACCGAGGTGGAGCGGCGCGCGGTTCCGGCCACCGCCTCGGTCATGCCTGCGGCGGCGCCCTGCAGGTCGGTGGACGCCTGCGAGACGGTGCCCACGATACCGCCGACCGAGCGCTCGAAGCGGTCGGCGAGGTCGCGCAGCAGGGCGCGGCGCTCGGTCTCCTCCCGCAGGCGGGCGGCCTCGGTGGTCTTCAACTGCTGGGCGGCCTCTTCCAGGGAGATGTCCCGGATGGTGACGACGGCCCGGGCGATGTCGCCGATCTCGTCGGCGCGGCGGCTGCCCGGCACCTCGGCCAGGGTCTCGCGGCGGGCGAGGGCCTGAAGCGCGCGGGTCAGGGCGCCGAGGGGGCCCACGATGCTCCGGGCGAAGAGAAGCCCGAGGAGCGTCGTCACGGCGAGGACCGCGAGCGCCGTCGCCGTCAGGGCCTTCGTCAGCGTGCCCACCGCCGCCAGGGTTTCCTCCTCCGCCTGCTCCGCGACGATCGTCCAGGGCGCGCCGAGCACCGAGACCCGGTCGGTCGCGACCATCCGGTGGCCGCTGCCGTCCGTGTAGGTGAAGGGGCGCTCGCCCGCGAGGTCGGCCTTGTCGAGGCCCAGCGCCGTCGCGGGCTTGCCGGCGCCGACGGAGCGGGACAGGGGCGGGTTGCTGCGCAAGGTGCCGTCCGCGCCGATGGCCATGACCTGACCCGTCTCGCCGAGACCGCCGCGATC